>NZ_JASEYC010000004.1:0-349427 GCF_035064245.1 Citrobacter sp. R-1.5.2
AGCATCTAAGCACGAAACTTGCCCCGAGATGAGTTCTCCCTGAGACTATAAGTCTCCTGAAGGAACGTTGAAGACGACGACGTTGATAGGTCGGGTGTGTAAGTGTAGCGATACATTGAGCTAACCGATACTAATGAACCGTGAGGCTTAACCTTACAACGCCGAAGATGTTTTGGCGAAGAGAGACATCGATTTCAGCTTGATTACAGATTACATCAGAACGCAAAAAAGCGGTCTGATAAACAGAATTTGCCTGGCGGCTGTAGCGCGGTGGTCCCACCTGACCCCATGCCGAACTCAGAAGTGAAACGCCGTAGCGCCGATGGTAGTGTGGGGTCTCCCCATGCGAGAGTAGGGAACTGCCAGGCATCAAATTGCAGTAAACCGGGATGAATAATCCGGGTGGTGACAAAGAAATTCGGTGGAGCGGTAGTTCAGTTGGTTAGAATACCTGCCTGTCACGCAGGGGGTCGCGGGTTCGAGTCCCGTCCGTTCCGCCACTTATTAAGAGCCCTGAGCATTTGCTCAGGGCTTTTTCTTTGCCTGTAACTTTATTATTGCTAAATTCGCAAAAATCCTCTGCATTTTTCGCTCTTTTTCTATAAAGAGCAGAAGGTCATAATCCCCTCAGTTAACGAACATTGTGATTAAAAAGAGGAATTCTATGACTATCCCTGCATTTGGTTTAGGTACTTTCCGCCTGAAAGACGACGTGGTTATCGCTTCTGTTAAAACAGCTCTGGAGCTGGGTTACCGCGCAGTCGACACTGCACAAATCTATGATAATGAAGCTGCTGTTGGCCAGGCGATTGCCGAAAGTGGCGTACCGCGTAATGAGTTGTACATCACAACTAAGATCTGGATTGAGAATCTTGGTAAAGACAAGCTGATCCCAAGCCTGAAAGAGAGCCTGAAAAAACTGCGCACAGATTATGTTGATCTGACGCTGATCCACTGGCCATCACCAAATGATGCTGTCTCTGTTGAAGAGTTTATGCAGGCATTGCTCGAAGCCAAAGAGCAAGGGCTGACTCGTGAAATTGGTATCTCTAACTTCACTATCCCATTGATGGAAAAAGCTATTGCTGCTGTGGGTGCAGAGAATATTGCGACTAACCAGATTGAGTTATCTCCGTATCTGCAAAGCCGTAAGGTTGTTGACTGGGCGAAAGAGCACGGTATCCACATCACCTCATACATGACACTGGCCTACGGTAAGGCGCTGAAAGATGAAGTGATTGCTCGCATTGCCGCTAAACATAACGCGACGCCGGCCCAGGTGATTCTGGCATGGGCGATGGGGGAAGGTTACTCTGTGATCCCTTCTTCTACTAAGCGTGAAAACCTGGCAAGCAACCTGCTGGCACTGGAACTGCACCTTGATGCGGAAGACAAAGCGGCAATCGCTGCTCTGGATTGCAACGACCGCCTGGTTAGCCCGGAAGGTCTGGCGCCTGAGTGGGATTAATTGCCTGACCCTCTGTGCCTTTAACCCTCTTTTACAGCTCCTTCGGGAGCTGTTCTTATATATTCACTTAAAAAATCGATAAATGCCCGAATACGGGTACTGACGGCACGATCGCTGTAATACACCGCGCTAAAAGGCATCTCGACTGGCAGCCGTTTATCCGCCATCAATTCGACCAGCTTACCCTGAGCGATCTCCTTATCAATCATATAATCTGAAAGACAAGCAATACCGTTGCCGCTCAGGCAAAGCTGCTTCAGCGTTTCGCCACTGTTCGAAGATAGACCGCACTCAACCTCATGCAATTGTCCGTCACTACAGGCAATGGGCCAGGTATTGAGCGACATGGGTTCAGAAAACCCCAGACACAGGTGCTGCTTTAACTCTTCAACAGTCTCTGGCTTGCCGAAGCGGGCAATATAGTCAGGTGAAGCAATAATCTTGCGGTAGCTGGTAAAGAGTGGACGTGCGCGCAGACTTGAGTCAGTTAAGGCACCGGCACGTATCGCAACATCCACTTTTCGTTCAATAAGATTGATGAATGTCTCTGAGGAAACCAGCGACAACGTCATCTCGGGATAGCGCTCACGGAAAGGTTTGATCAGTGGCATCAGGAAATGCAACATCACCGGTGTTGCGGCATCGATACGCAGCAAACCGCGCGGTGTATTACGCGACTCCATGATTTCGGTTTCCGCCGCAGCCATATCCTGCAGTATCTGTTGTACACGCCTGAAGTAGCGTTCACCTTCTTCTGTCAGACTGAGCTGCCGGGTTGTTCGATTGAGCAAACTAACGCCCAGCTTCATCTCCAGCTTCTTTACTGCCCGACTGACCGCGGAATTGGCCTGCCCAAGCTGCTCTGCGGCCCGGCTAAAGCTACCGCTTTCCACGACCGCGACAAAAATTGCCAGTTCTTCGGAGGTTGCTTTCATTTTTGCACCTGAAGCAAAATTATATTGAGATTTTGAATATTTTTGTTATTAAAACATCCCGGCATACTGCCTGTCATCTGATTACTGATGATATGGAGCTATTTATGCCTCTCGCTTTATTTGCACTGACAATAAGTGCCTTCGCTATTGGTACGACTGAATTTGTGATTGTCGGCCTGGTGCCGACCATTGCTGAACAACTGGCGATCTCTTTACCTTCTGCCGGGATGCTGGTTTCAATCTATGCGCTGGGTGTCGCGATCGGAGCGCCAGTATTGACAGCCCTGACCGGACGTCTGCCACGTAAGCAACTGTTGGTGGCGCTGATGGTCCTGTTTACGGCCGGTAACTTGTTGGCATGGCAGGCACCTGGTTATACGACATTAATTGTCGCCCGCCTGCTGACAGGCCTGGCACACGGTGTCTTCTTCTCAATTGGTTCTACGATTGCGACAGGCCTGGTGCCAAAAGAGAAAGCCGCTTCTGCCATCGCTATCATGTTTGGTGGTTTAACGGTTGCACTGGTGACGGGAGTACCGCTGGGTACATTTATCGGACAACATTTTGGCTGGCGTGAGACTTTCCTTGCCGTATCACTGTTGGGTGTGATTGCACTGATTAGCAGCCAACTGCTGATCCCTGCGAATATTCCGGGTCGGGCGGCTGCCAGCATTCGTGATCAGGTAAAAGTGTTAACCCACCCACGCCTGTTGCTTATCTACGCGGTTACGGCGTTGGGGTACGGTGGTGTCTTCACTGCGTTCACCTTCCTGGCACCTATGATGCAGGACCTGGCAGGCTTCTCGCCGGCAGCGGTAAGCTGGATCTTACTGGGCTATGGCGTATCGGTCGCTATCGGTAATATTTGGGGAGGTAAGCTGGCGGATAAACATGGTGCTGTCCCGGCGCTGAAATTTATCTTCGCGGCGCTGTTTGTCCTGCTGATGGTCTTTCAACTGACGGCCTCTACGCAATACGCTGCGTTAGTGACGATTCTGGTGATGGGGATCTTCGCCTTTGGCAATGTTCCAGGTTTGCAGGTTTACGTGGTACAGAAAGCGGAACAATTTACCCCCAATGCGGTGGATGTGGCATCCGGTCTGAACATTGCTGCGTTTAATATTGGTATTGCGCTTGGCTCTGTGATTGGCGGACAAACGGTAGAGCATTATGGTTTAGCACAGACTCCGTGGATTGGTGCGCTGATTGTTCTGGTTGCTTTTTTACTGATGGGTATCAGCGGTCGCCTGGATAAACCGGCGCGGGTAGTATTGGGATAAATCATTGATGTAAGTACCCACTTACAAAACAAACTGCAATTGTTCGTTGAAAGTGAGTGCTAAAGTCCCTATAACAGAAGAACCAGTCCGGCTGCGGACTGGTTGACGTTATAGAGGTTTGAAAGTCTAAAGTGCGAAAAAACACCTATGCCATGCGCTATGTTGCCGGACAGCCCGCTGAGCGGATTTTACCGCCAGGGTCATTTGCGCATATCGGCCAGGCATTACCTGCAGGCGTGCCGTTAAGCAGTGAAGATCGCATTCGCGTGCTGGTATGGAATATTTTTAAACAGCAGCGCGCAGAATGGCAGTCGGTGCTGAAGAATTTTGGCAAAGACGCGCATCTGGTGTTATTGCAGGAAGCACAAACCACGCCTGAACTGGTGCAGTTTGCGACCGCTAACTATCTTGCCGCCGATCAGGTTCCCGCTTTCGTGTTGCCTCAGCATCCTTCTGGCGTCATGACGCTTTCTGCTGCACATCCGGTCTACTGCTGCCCATTGCGCGAGCGTGAGCCAATTTTACGCCTGGCAAAATCGGCTCTGGTCACAGTGTACCCGCTGCCTGACTCGCGTTTATTAATGGTGGTGAATATCCACGCGGTAAACTTCAGCCTCGGCGTCGATGTCTATAGTAAGCAGTTACTTCCCATTGGGGATCAAATCGCCCATCACAGTGGTCCGGTGATTATGGCCGGTGATTTCAATGCCTGGAGCCGCCGACGAATGAATGCGCTGTACCGCTTTGCGCGTGAAATGTCGCTGCGCCAGGTTCGCTTTACCGACGATCAACGCCGGCGTGCGTTTGGTCGCCCACTCGACTTTGTGTTTTATCGTGGTTTGAACGTGAGTGAGGCCTCTGTGCTGGTCACTCGCGCCTCCGATCACAATCCACTACTCGTTGAATTCAGTCCCGGCAAGCCTGAGCAATAAAGGTATGTCAGGTCTGCCGTAGGGCAGGCCTGTGATGGTTGCCCTTCATATTTCACAACAACCGAAGGACAACACAATGACAACACGCTCCCACCATGACAACGTCGAAAAGCAGTTTGGCTCTCAGGCTAACGCCTATTTAACCAGCACCGTACATGCTACTGGTCGTGATTTACAACGACTGGCGGAAAGGCTGTCTGCTTTTCCACAGGCACGGGTACTGGATATGGGATGTGGAGCAGGACACGCCAGCTTTGTGGCTGCGCAAAACGTTCAACAGGTTGTGGCTTATGATTTATCGTCTCAAATGCTTGAGGTGGTCGCAGAGGCTGCAAAAGAGAAGGGCCTGGACAGCATCACCACGCAACAGGGGTATGCAGAGAGCCTGCCGTTCGGCGATTGCGCTTTTGATGTAGTGATTAGCCGCTATTCGGCGCATCACTGGCATGATGTCGGACGTGCGCTGCGTGAAGTCAATCGTGTACTGAAACCCGGTGGTGTGGCGATCGTAATGGATGTGATGTCGCCAGGACATCCGGTCCGTGATATCTGGTTGCAAACTGTCGAAGCGTTACGCGACACCTCGCATGTCCGCAATTATTCCAGCGGTGAATGGCTGTCTTTAATCAACGACGCCGGTTTGATTACCAATACCGTGTTGACCGATCGCCTGCCGCTGGAGTTCAGTTCGTGGGTGGCGCGGATGCGTACACCTGCCGCGTTGACAGAAGCGATTCGTTTATATCAGGAGAGCGCATCTGCTGAAGTGAAAGCCTACTTCGCGTTACAGGAGGATGGTTCATTCACCAGTGATACGATAATGGTTGAGGCGCATAAAGCGGGATAAATAAAAAAGGCACTGGGGGGAAACCAGTGCCTTCATTTTTACAATGCTATCAGGAGTCAGGCATGCCGTTGTTTTTGACAAACAACGTGAGCTGATCGCCCGGTTGCAGATTGTCCGTATCGCTGTTCCAGCGCATTACATCCTTGATGTTAACCCCGTGGCGTTTGGCAATGCTCGACAGAGAGTCGCCTTTACGCACACGATAGGTGATGCTATCGCTGTTGTTAGCCAGTCGCTGCGCGCTGTTGCCAGCACCTACGGTCAGGCTTTGGCCCACTTTCAGTGATGATCCACGCAGATTATTCCACTGCTGCAGATCCTTCGTGCTCACGCCAAGACGTGCAGCGACGCCAGAAAGCGTATCGCCAGAGCGAACTTTGTAACTACGGCTGTTCAGCGGCGTGTTATCAGCCACCAACGTTGACTGTACGGCTGCAATTTCGCCGGAAGCCAAAGACTCACGCAGCTTCTCTGCATGCTTCTTTGGTACCATCACGTATTGCGGACCGCTGGCACCCAACGTGGAGCCTTTCACACCTGCATTGAAGGTCTTCAGTTTGCTGACGGAAATACCCGCCATATCGGCAACCTGAGCCATCTCAACCGGGCTGTTCAGGCGAACACGTGCCAACGCACGGCTTTCGTCTGTGGTAGGCAGACGCACGCCATAGCGTTTGCTGTTTTTGAGAATATCACTCAATGCCAGCATTTTGGGCACATACTGCTTCGTTTCCTGAGGCAAAGGGAGCGACCAGAAATCGGTGGATTTACCCCGAGATTTGTTCGCTTTGATTGCCTTCATCACGCGACCTTCACCGCTATTATACGCGGCAACGGTCAGCAGCCAGTCGCCATCAAACATCTTGTTCAGACGCTGCATCATGTCCAGCGCGGCAGTGGTGGAAGCCACAATGTCGCGACGTGCATCATAATTGCGGGTCTGTTTTAAACCATAATTGCGCCCCGTGCTCGGAATGATCTGCCAAATACCTGCGGCATTGGCGCCAGACGTTGCGTGAGGATCAAAAGCGCTCTCCACTATGGGTAGTAGTACCAGTTCCATAGGCATGTTACGTTTCTTAACTTGCCCGGCTATCCAGTACATATACGGCTCTGCCCGTAAAGTTACATCGTGGAGATAGCTCTTATTGCGTAAATACTTCTGTTTTTGTTCGCGAATCCGGTTGTTTTCCGGAATTCCCATCTTTAGCTCGTCACCAATGAAAGCCCACAAATCCTGATCAGCAGCGATAGATGTTCCATCGTCCATCCATCGCGCCTGACTTGTAAACTTTCCTGCTTCCCCTTGACCAGCTGCAGAAAGGCTCTGTGCGTGCTGTTGGACGTTACCAGTATTCTGGCACCCAACAAGCAAGACAGAGGCGAGTAATATCGCTTTTGCCTTCATGTGTGTGTCAATAGTTGCTTAAAAGACGACCGATCATAACGGCGAAGTTTTCAAAAGGCAACCCGGAATTGTCAGAACGTATCTTTCTTTGACCTTAACCAGGCAAAACGCTCTTCAGGTTGTTGCAATATTGTTTCTTTGTTTATTTCATTAATTAAATCAATATCTTCCGTTCTTAAAAAAAGATTATTTCGCCGCTCATTTTTCAGAATTACGGGTAGTGTCATTTGTTTTTTTACGCGTAACTCATTAACTTTACGATAATATTCATTTATGCACGAATCGTGCGGCAGAATGCTTAAGGCAAACTTCATGTTTGCTAATGTGTACTCATGAGCGCAGCAGATCAATGTATCATCAGGAAGCGCACTTAATTTATTAAGTGATTGATACATCTGTGAAGCTGTACCTTCAAATAGTCTGCCACAACCGCCTGAAAAGAGTGTATCTCCGCAAAATAGATAAGGTTGGCTAAAGTAACAGATATGTCCTAAAGTGTGACCCGGCGTAGCAATTACCTTAAATTCATGCCCTAAAACGAGTGCAATATCGCCATCTTTGACTATATGGGTCGTTCCCTTATCTTGCGTTTCAGCCGGCCCGTAAACCACTAATTGTGGGAAATGTTGCAAAAGTTCTTTCACACCGCCAACATGATCATGGTGGTGATGGGTCAGGAGAATGGCCTCCGGCACCCAGTGATGTTCTGCAATCGCTTTCAGGACGGGAGCGGCTTCGCCCGGATCAACAATCAGGCAACGGTTTTCATTATTTGTCAGGACCCAGATGTAATTGTCCTGAAATGCGGGAATACTGTTAAGATTCATAAATTACCTCTCAATGCGTAACGGAAGGTTGTGATGAAACCGGCAAGGATCCCTCAAACTGTCGTAGCGCCCGTTAGCTGGGATGATTTACCCTGGGGTGAGCACTATCGTGAGGCGCTGGAACATCAGCTTAACCCGTGGTTCGCAAAAATGTACGGATTTCATCTGCTTAAGATTGGTAATTTAAGCGCAGAAATCAATTCCGAAGCGTGCGCGGTTTCTCATCAGGTAAATGTTTCTTTGCAAGGTTCGCCCATGCAGGTTACGGCCGATCCTTTACACCTTCCTTTTGCCGATAAATCCGTGGATGTCTGTCTGCTGGCTCATACACTACCGTGGTGCGCCGATCCGCATCGCTTATTGCGTGAAGCCGACCGGGTACTGATTGATGATGGCTGGTTAATACTGAGCGGGTTTAACCCGGTTAGCCTGATGGGATTGCGTAAGCTGGTGCCAGTGCTACGTAAAACACCGCCTTACAACAGCCGGATGTTTACCCTGATGCGCCAGTTGGATTGGCTCTCTTTGCTGAATTTTGAGGTGCTGCACTATAGCCGGTTCCACGTGCTGCCCTGGGCGAAGCAGGGCGGTAAAATGTTAAGTGCGCATATTCCGGCACTGGGCTGTCTTCAGTTGGTTGTCGCGCGCAAGCGAACCATTCCGCTTACGCTCAATCCGATGAAACAAAGTAAAAGTAAGGCACGCATCCGCCAGGCTGTTGGGGCAACCCGACAATACCGCAAGCCAGACGCTTAAGACTCTGCCTGATACCCAACATCATCCTGGGTGGGACTCATTGCTGCAGCACGTGCAAGTTCATCACAGCGTTCATTTTCCGGATGACCCGCATGCCCTTTAACCCATTCCCATTTGATTTGGTGCGGCCCAAGTGCGGCATCCAGACGTTTCCACAGATCGACGTTCTTCACTGGCTTTTTATCTGCGGTTTTCCAGCCGCGTTTTTTCCAGTTGTGGATCCACTGTGTAATGCCCTGGCGCACGTACTGGCTGTCGGTGCTGAGTACCACTTCACATGGCTCTTTAAGTGCTTCCAGCGCGACGATTGCCGCCATCAACTCCATACGGTTATTGGTGGTGAGGTTGTACCCTTCGGCAAAGGTTTTTTCGCGCCCGCGATAGCGTAAGATAGCCCCATAACCGCCAGGACCTGGGTTTCCCAGGCAAGAACCATCGGTGAAAATTTCTACCTGTTTAAGCATCTCTGGTAGACTTCCTGTTTTAGCAAATCGAAATCAAACGATAAGTCTGACATAAATGACCGCTATGAGCACTGGAATTACACGGCAGATAGTCCTCGATACCGAAACCACCGGTATGAACCAGATTGGTGCCCACTACGAAGGCCATAAGATTATTGAGATCGGCGCAGTTGAAGTGGTTAACCGCCGTTTGACCGGAAATAACTTCCACGTCTACCTGAAGCCGGACCGGCTGGTGGACCCGGAAGCATTTGGCGTACACGGAATCGCCGATGAGTTCTTGCTTGATAAACCCACGTTCGCCGATGTCGCCGATGAGTTTCTTGACTATATCCGTGGCGCGGAGCTGGTCATCCATAACGCATCGTTTGATATCGGCTTTATGGATTACGAGTTCGCGAAACTCAATCGCGATATCCCGAAGACGAACACCTTCTGTAAAGTGACCGACAGTCTGGCGTTGGCGAGGAAAATGTTTCCTGGCAAGCGTAACAGCCTTGACGCGTTATGCTCGCGCTATGAGATAGACAACAGCAAGCGTACTCTGCATGGCGCATTGCTCGATGCCCAGATTCTGGCCGACGTTTATCTGATGATGACCGGCGGGCAGACCACCATGGCATTCTCTATGGAAGGTGACAGCCAGCAGCAGAATGATACGGGGATCCAGCGCATTGTGCGTCAGTCCAGTAAATTACGCGTTGTTTTCGCTACTGATGAAGAGCTGGCAGCCCATGAGTCGCGCCTTGACCTGGTACAGAAGAAGGGCGGAAGTTGCCTCTGGCGGGCCTAGTTCTGGTATTTACAGTACAGAAATGGTCATTCGGGTGATTTTTGCAGCAAACGATTAAAAAACGTGAGAAAAAGCGTTGACGAGGCGCGAGGCAATCCGTAATATTCGCTTCGTTCCCAAGCGGAACACAACGCGGAGTGGTAGTTCAGTTGGTTAGAATACCTGCCTGTCACGCAGGGGGTCGCGGGTTCGAGTCCCGTCCATTCCGCCACTATTCAGAAAGCCTGAATCAGAAATGATTCAGGCTTTCGTCGTTTTAATCCACCAAAAATAAAAGCCTGCAATAATGTTTCATTGCAGGCCGCCGTTGTTACTCGCTCAGCGTCTGGGCGATATCTTTTTGTACCTGTTGGCGCTGCTCTGGGGTGAGCACTTTGCTCAGATCAAAGTAATATTTCACGCGATAATAACGCGCCTGTTGTTCGATGTTGCTGAACGCGGCAAGCTGTTTCTTAACAGCGGCATCATCCCATTTCCCGGACTTGATGACGTCAATCAGCGCACCGTCTTTAACGTCTTTCACTGAAATCTGGTCAACGTTGTTTTCCAGCTGTTGGTGCAGTTTTTTAATCTGCGCCACCTGGTCGTTGGTCAACTTAAGGTGTTGAACGACCGGATCCTGAGCCGGCGCGGGAACGTTGGATACGTTTGCTGCAAGCGTGCTAAAAGAGGCGCCAGCCAGAGTGGCAGCCAGCAAGGTCATACGTACGAAGTTCTTCATTTAGACATCCTGATAAGGGAATTATTGAAAGTGTAGATCACCCGTTAATGACGCGTGATTATCCCTTGCAGAATACGTTGCCCGATGCATGTCGCCACGCGAATTTGTTTTGCGGTTGGTTACGGAGTGAAACAATCCCGCCGTGGATACCAGGTCCGTGGCGGGAGGGAAGGCGATCTCTACAGGGTGAAAGCGTCAGCATCCTGCCAGGCAGGAAATTTCTCGCGGTACTCGCGTAGCGCCGAAAGCGACAGCTCAGCATCAATTCGCGTTGCCTGATGTGGCTCGGCGGTGGCAATGACTTCACCCTGTGGGTTGATGACCCGGCTATCACCGCGATAATGATGGCCGTTACCATCGGTTCCCACACGGTTACATCCTGCTACATACGCCTGATTTTCAATTGCCCGTGCGGTGAGCAGAACCTGCCAGTGCAGCGAGCGCGGTGCGGGCCAGTTGGCAACATACAAGGCGAGGTCGTAGTCATTACGGTTACGTGACCACACCGGAAAACGCAGGTCATAACAGACCAGCGGCAGAATACGCCAACCACGCCATTCAAAGATGATGCGTTCTTCACCGGCCTGATAATGCTGATGTTCGTCTGCCATGCGGAACAGATGGCGTTTGTCATAGAGATGCACGGTGCCTTCGGGTTCAACCAGCAAAAAACGATTCACGGGTCCCCGTTCAGACTGTATCGCCGCGCTACCTGCTATCAGGGCATTCGTCTGCTGCGCTTTGCTACGCATCCAGCTTACAACTTCCTCTTGCGGCAACGATTTGTTTGCCGCTTCCATCGCAAATCCACTGGTAAACATCTCAGGCAACACAATAACGTCACGCCCGGTGACGGTTTCCAGTTGTCTGTCGAAATGGCGCAGGTTGGCTGGGCCATCCATCCAGATCAGCGGTTGTTGCAGCAGAGTAATTTTTAAACCTGGCACGGTCGAGGCTCCTCGTTGAACAGCATTTTGACACTGTAGCATGAGCATTAACGAAAATGTGGCAATAAAAAGCCCCGCATTTAGCGGGGCTGAACGTTGTGCGTTAGCGTTATGCTGCTTCGACCTTACGCACTTTCTCTGGCAACTTTACCGGCTGAGTCGCCAGCGCCTCGGGTTCAAAATCATCAACATTGATACTGCGCAGACGGCTTGCTTCGGCTTTCACCAGAATCGCCGCTTCGTCTTTATCAATCAGTCCTTTGGCCAGCGCGTTATGTGCCAGCTCGTCCAGGCGGGTAAACGGTAGATTTTTACCCAACTCTTTGCAGATCCGCTGGTGGATTGGGTCGGCTGCAATGACATCCAGCAACGCCTCTTCCAGTAAGCCAACCGGGTTGTGTTCGCTTGGCGTCAGGTACTGACCGCGACCAAGACGAGAACGGGTGGCGCTTGGAACCTGCAGAATCTTCGCGACTTTATGATCCAGCTTGTCAGACGGTGCATGGTAGTGGCGACCGGTAGGGAAGATGACCACATTCAGCAACCCGGCAACCAGGCGGTTCGGGAAGTTTTTCAGCAAGTCGTCCATCGCCTGTTCAGCTTTGTACAACGCATCCTGTACGCCCCAGTGAACCAGCGGCAGGTCGGCTTCATTCCGGCCTTCATCGTCATAACGTTTCAGCACAGCGGAGGCCAGATACAGCTGACTTAACACATCACCCAGTCGAGCAGAGATACGTTCACGACGCTTCAGGCTACCACCCAATACGGCCATGGACACATCTGAAAGTAATGCCAGGTTGGCGCTCAAACGGTTCAGGTGCTGGTAGTAACGCTTGGTGGCATCACCGGTTGGCGTGCTGCTGGTTAACCCGCGAGTCAAACCAAGCCAGAAGCTGCGCACTTTATTACTGCCTACGTGACCAATATGTTTAAACAGCAGTTTGTCGAACGCATTCACGTCGTTATTCTGCGCCGCAGCCATCTCTTCCAGTACATACGGATGGCAGCGAATTGCGCCCTGACCGAAGATCATCATGCTACGCGTCAGGATGTTGGCGCCTTCGACGGTAATGGCGATCGGTGCACCCTGATAAGCACGGGCCAGGAAGTTACTTTCGCCAAGCATGATGCCTTTGCCGCCAGTAATATCCATTGCATCGATGATTGACTGCTGTCCACGGTGAGTACAGTGATATTTCACGATAGCCGACAGCACCGCGGGTTTCTCACCCAGCATAATGCCGTAGGTAATCAGCGACGCTGCGGCATCCATCACATAGGCGTTACCGGCGATACGTGCCAACGGTTCTTCAATACCTTCCATCTTGCCGATAGAGATTTTGAACTGGCGACGGATATGCGCATATGCGCCAGTCGCCATGGCGACGGATTTAACGCCGCCCGTAGAGTTAGATGGCAGGGTAATGCCGCGTCCTACTGACAGACATTCCACCAGCATACGCCAGCCCTGGCCGGCCATTTTCGGGCCACCAATAATGTAATCAATCGGAACGAAGACATCTTTACCCAGCGTAGGTCCGTTCTGGAACGGCACGTTCAGCGGGAAGTGACGACGGCCAATTTGTACGCCCGGCGTTGAGGTTGGGATCAGCGCACAGGTAATGCCAAGATCTTCTTCGCCACCCAGCAGTTTTTCCGGGTCAGAGAGTTTAAACGCCAGACCCAGAACGGTAGCAATAGGAGCCAGCGTGATATAGCGTTTGTTCCAGGTCAGGCGCATACCCAGCACCTGCTGGCCCTGCCAGTCGCCCATACAAACCACGCCGGTATCAGGGATCGCACCGGCATCGGAGCCGGCTTCCGGGCTGGTCAGTGCAAAACACGGGATTTCCTGACCACGTGCCAGACGCGGCAGATAGTGGTTTTTCTGTTCTTCGGTGCCGTAATGCTGCAGCAGTTCACCAGGGCCTAATGAGTTAGGTACGCCGACGGTGATCGCCAGGATCCCAGAAACACCGGAGAGCTTTTGCAGTACTCGAGCCTGAGCATACGCAGAGAATTCCAGCCCGCCGTACTCTTTCTTAATGATCATTGCGAAGAAGCGGTGTTCTTTCAGATATGCCCACAATTCCGGCGGCAGATCCGCGAGTTCATGGGTTATCTGGAAGTCGTTCGCCATGCGGCACGCTTCTTCCACCGGGCCGTCAATAAACGCTTGTTCTTCAGCAGTCAGATGCGGCTGCGGATAGTTATGCAGTTTTTTCCAGTCAGGTTTGCCCTGGAACAGGTCACCTTCCCACCAGGTTGTACCGGCATCGATCGCTTCTTTTTCAGTACGCGACATTGGCGGCATGACTTTACGGAAACCGCGGAACACGGGAGCGGAAATCATGGATTTACGCATCGGGGTAAAGTTAAACGGTACGAGAATAATGGCCAGAGGAACCAGCAGCCAGACTGACCACAGGCCAGCCACGCCGAGCGCAGCCGTCCAGGCGAGCAAAATTAAGCTGCTGAGGAATAAGCTCACGCGGTGATAAAACAGAACGCTGAGCAGAACAACCGTAGCGATAATACTCAAAATCATCATAACGAAAAGCTCCCTTGCTTGTAGGAGGTCTGACCACTTGTGATGATATGGTTGTAGTGTATGTAAATTCTTTTAGCAATGTGTTTACAAAATAATTACAACAAAGCTCACATTGTTGTTGTTTTAACCGGCACAAAAAATCAAAAGCAGCAGCCATTCCTGTGGCTTGTACTTCTCGCTGGTAGCGCTATCCGGTACACTGCATCTTGTCATTTACATTCATGCTGAAGGATATTCTCATGTACCAGGATCTTATTCGTAACGAACTGAGCGAAGCGGCGGAAACGCTGGCTAATTTTCTTAAAGATGACGCCAATATTCACGCCATTCAACGCGCGGCGGTCCTGTTGGCAGATAGCTTCAAAGCCGGTGGGAAGGTACTTTCCTGTGGTAATGGCGGCTCCCATTGCGATGCGATGCATTTCGCCGAAGAGCTGACTGGACGCTATCGTGAAAACCGCCCGGGCTACCCGGCTATCGCTATTTCTGACGTCAGCCACATCTCCTGCGTCAGCAACGATTTTGGTTACGATTATGTATTCTCCCGCTACGTTGAAGCGGTTGGTCGTGAAGGCGATGTCCTGTTAGGCATCTCGACTTCGGGTAACTCCGGTAACGTGATTAAAGCGATTGCTGCGGCGCGTGAGAAGGGAATGAAAGTCATCACCCTGACCGGCAAAGATGGCGGTAAAATGGCCGGTAGCGCAGATATTGAAATTCGCGTGCCGCACTTTGGCTATGCCGACCGTATCCAGGAAATTCATATCAAAGTGATCCATATCCTGATCCAGTTGATCGAAAAAGAGATGGTTAAGTAAGCGGGTAATTTTTGCCGGTCTTATCGGGCCTGGAACGTGTAGGCCCGATAAGCGAAGCGCCATCGGGTATTGTGCCGGATGGCGACGCAAGCGTCTTATCCGGCCTACGAGCTGTGCTTTGCTGGTCTTATCAGGCAATTAACCGTTTTAAGGTAGGTGATGTATGTGCGAACTGCTCGGGATGAGCGCCAATGTGCCAACCGATATTTGCTTTAGCTTCACCGGGCTGGTTCAGCGCGGCGGAGGTACCGGGCCGCACAAAGACGGCTGGGGTATTACATTTTACGAGGGTAAGGGCTGCCGTACGTTTAAAGATCCGCAACCCAGCTTTAATTCGCCTATTGCCAAACTGGTTCAAGACTATCCCATTAAATCCTGTTCCGTGATTGCCCATATTCGTCAGGCGAATCGGGGTGAAGTGGCGCTGGAAAATACCCACCCGTTTACGCGTGAACTGTGGGGACGCAACTGGACCTATGCCCATAACGGACAGCTGAGCGGCTATAAATCGCTGGAAACCGGTAATTTCCGTCCGGTCGGCGAAACCGACAGTGAAAAAGCCTTCTGCTGGCTGCTGCATAAGCTGACCGAGCGTTATCCGCGCACGCCAGGTAATATGACGGCGGTGTTTAAATATATCGCGGCGCTGGCAGGAGAACTGCGAGAGAAGGGCGTCTTCAACATGCTATTGTCTGACGGGCGCTATGTGATGGCCTTCTGTTCGACCAACCTGTTTTGGATCACGCGTCGTGCGCCGTTTGGCGTGGCGACATTGCTGGATCAGGATGTGGAAATTGATTTTAGCTCAGAGACCACACCCAATGATGTGGTCACTGTGATTGCTACTCAGCCACTGACGGGCAATGAAACCTGGCAAAAGATTATGCCAGGCGAGTGGGCGCTATTTTGTCTCGGGGAGCGTGTAGTTTGATGCCAGCTGTGGCTGAACGACTTCGTGACTCAACGGCTTGCTGACGATATATCGGCCATCGACAACGGAAACGGTCGGTGGCTTACGCGTTTGTTCAAAGTAATCGTATCCCGGTTTTAGCTGCGACCAGAAATCTTTGTAATACGAAAACTTATGGCGCTGCATGTTCGCGTCAGTCATGCGGAACGGGTAAATGCTCACCTGAACGCTGGACTGGCCGAATACCAGAGCGCCGGTCACAAACTGGAAAATCTCATCAATACCGTTGTCGGTCATCGCATAGCAACCGACAGAAACGCAAGCACCGTGGATCATCAGGTACTTACCTTCGTAGCCGTGCGCACGATCGTAGGCGTTAGGGAAGCCAATGTTAATGGCTTTATAAAAGCGACTGTCTGGTTTGAGTTGCCCGCGCTGAACGCTGTAGAACCCTTCCGGACTTTTGAAATCACCCTGACGCTGTTTGGGCCCTAAGCCACCGGAGTAGTTACAGATCTTATAGCTGTCGAGCAGCTGATACTGTTCGCCCATCTTGACGTACAGATCGAGCGTCCGCTCTTCTTTAAAGATCTGAATATAGACAGGGGACCCCATCAATTGCTGCTTATATTCTTTGCTGATTGGCGTGGTTGGGCTGCCGCTGCTCAGCAAACCGGCAAATGAAACGCACGGCAATAAAAGCATCGCAAGAAAAAATGCGATTTTACGCATACTGCTTATTCCTTGATAAAACGATTACACACGCCAGGACGGCAAAAAGAGTCCCCAAATCAGAAAAGTCTGTATTTGGAGCGCTCACATTAGCACCAAGAGAGTTTTTCGCAAGTCTCTCGTGCGCCGTTTACACTTTAGTTTCTCTTTATACGGAAAATCGCGCAGAAAGGCAGTCAGACAGTGGCGTATTTTTTCATCGGCCTTATGTCGTAATGCCTGATGAGTGTGCTGGTTATAATGCATTGAATTTAAAGAAATAATTATTTAATAATCGAATATTAAAACGGATTGTCAGGCCATCGCGCTAGACTGCGCTGAACGTGTTTGCCTCGGTACTCTTTTTTCATGTCTTTTGTCTCTGCGTCCCGACGTATTTTGCCGGGCCTGCTGTCTTTGTGTGTTGTGTTTTCATCGCCGTCGCTCGCCAAAGTTCAGCCCCTCTTATCTGACGCCCATTTAAGCTATGCGGCGCAAATGCGCATGCGTAACCGCGCCCGGCTGCTGAAGCTGTACCACGCGCAGGTAAAAAAGCAGGCAAGTTATGTGGTGGAAGGCAATGCGCAAAGTAAAAGCGCGCTACGCCAGCAAAACAGGACGCTGATTAAACAGCACCCGGAGTGGTTCCCGGGGCCGCTGAAAGCCAGCGATCGTCGCTGGCAGGCGCTGGCCGAGAATGACCATTTTCTCAGTAGCGATCATCTGCATAACATGACCGAAGTGGCAATCCACCGTCTCGAGCAGCAACTGGGTAAACCTTATTTGTGGGGCGGGACCAGCCCGGATCAGGGCTTTGACTGCAGTGGGCTGATTTTTTACGCCTACAACAAAATACTGGCAGCAAAGTTGCCCCGCACGGCGAACGAAATGTACCACTATCGACGGGCAACGATTGTGGCTGATCGCGATCTTCGTCGTGGTGATCTCGTGTTCTTTCACATTCACAGTCGGGATATTGCCGATCATATGGGCGTCTATTTGGGGCAGGATCAGTTTATTGAATCACCACGCACGGGAGAAAGTATTCGGGTAAGTCATTTATCTGATGCGTTTTGGCAAGACCATTACCTCGGCGCCCGGCGTATTCTTACGGAGAATACGATTCTTTAATTCATAATCAGCAGGAGTAACGTCATAAAAGCAAAGATCAGTACGCCGACGAAGAGCAACTCGCACAGTTCAAACAGTAAATACGTGGCGGAAGCCTGCTCTTTACGTTTCGGTCGATGTTTTTGGCGGGGGGATGTGCTCGCCTCCTCCTGCCGATGGACAAACTCCATAAACGTTAGCCATTGTCGGGAATAACGACGATGCCCCGGTTCGTGAGGCACCATTTTTTCAGCCTGCTTCCGTGCCATTACATTTCAGTCCCTGTAAGTGTAATGCGATCCCATCAATTGCCTGTATTTCTTACGTAATGTAATAAAGCGACAAAGTAAGTTAAGACTTAAGTTGCCGCCCTGGGTTTACGTTAGCTCAACGCTCCCATAATGTTTAATTCCAGTTCGTCCGGTACTTCGTTATACGACAGTACTTGCAGTCCGGGTGCAAACAGCCGCGCATAGCGCGCGAGCAGAGGACGTAGCTGCGGTGCGACCAGCAGTACCGGCTCTTTACCTGCGGCTTTCATCTGTTCTTTTATCTGCGGCATAGTGGTTTGGAACTGATTAAGCATATTCGGATCGACCGGAACGCTGTCCAGCACTACTTTTCCACCTTGCTGTGCCTGATTAACCACATTCGCCAGCAAGTTCTCCAGCTCATTATTCAGCGTGTATACCGCCAGCTCATCTTTGCGCACAAACGGGTGGGTAATGCTACGACGCAGCGCGAGGCGGATATCTGCGGTTAACAAAATATGATCCTTGGTAACGGCACTACTGGCGACCAGTACAGTGGCGATCGTGACGATATCGCGCAATGAAACACCGTCAATAAGCAGTGCCCGGTACACCTTCAACAGCTGGCTATAGTTCAATGCAGCACTGAGATCTTCAGCCAGCCGCGGTGCCATCGAGGAGAGGCGATTGTGCAATTGTGTAATATCGTCGTAGTTAAACAGGTCAGGGATGTAGTTGCGGATGACTTTATTCACATGTGTCGCAATCACACTGGCGCTATCGATAACCTGATAACCCATATTGAGCGCTTTTGCTTTCTGCGCCGGTTGAATCCAGGTGACGGGCATCCCGTAAGCCGGATCGTTACCTAACACACCATCAATCTCGCCATAGGTCTCACTGGAGGGGAGCGCCATCAGCTTATCTGCGGGGATATCTGCTTCATCGGCTTTGATTCCGTTGATAAAAATGGCGTACTGCGTGGGTTTCAGCCTGAAGTTTTCGCGAATACGAATTTCTGGTAGCAACACGCCGTTGTTATCGGAGATAACTTGCCGTACGCCGCGAATGCGCTGGGTCAGCGGATTGCCTTTCGATTTATCCACCAGCGACACCAGCTTGTAGCCCAGACTCAGGCTAATGGGTTCAATCAGCGGAATAGTCTCCCAACTGACCTGCAGTTCGCTGGTTTCGGCGATGGCTTTGCTCAGCGTTTCGAGACTCTTCTCTTCAGTTTCTGCGACTTTCGGTCGTTTGCTCATACGCCAGGCGGTAAACCCGAGCAGCCCGCTGAAAATCAGAAACGGGAAGTGCGGCATCCCTGGTACCACCGCCAGCACGAACATAATGCTGGTGGCGGTATACAGCACGGAAGGGCTGGCCAACAGTTGTGTGCGAACGTCGGAAGCAATATCGCCATTATCGCTGACGCGCGTCACGATGATTGCCGCAGCCGTCGATAGCAGCAGAGACGGGATTTGCGCGACCAGGCCGTCACCGATGGTCATCAACAGGTATTGCTGGAAGGCCGCCTCGGCACTTAAATCGTATTTAAAGATTCCGATGCAGACACCGCCAATCAGGTTGATCGCCAGTATCATCATCCCGGCGATGGCATCCCCGCGTACGAATTTTGATGCGCCGTCCATTGCACCGTAGAAATCGGCCTCGCTGGCGACATCTTTACGGCGAGTCTGCGCCTGTTGCTGGTTGATAAGCCCGGCATTCAGATCGGCATCGATCGCCATCTGCTTACCGGGCATGGCGTCCAGCGTAAAGCGGGCAGAAACCTCGGAGATTCGCTCTGCGCCTTTGGTTACCACAATGAAGTTGATTGTAAACAGCGTCAGTAAATCAGAACGAGAAAACATCGTGGCGGCCTTGCATGGTCAATCCATCTTTAACGGCGGTGGGCTTGCGCCACTGAATAAGATTGGCAAGCAACCTCTACCTTCTACGACGAAAAATCAAAGTATCACCCGCGCGAATCTGGATAAAGAGAAGACCGCTGCACCGAAAGAGACGGCAACGGTGAGCGCAGAAACAGAAAAGAAAGCGCGTGATGTGAATGAGAAAACGGCCCTGTTAAAGAAAAAATCGGCGAGCGAGTTGGGTGAGTTGGCAACCGACATTAGCGTGATTGCCAGGAATGCGCATATGGAAGCCAACCTGGAGATGGAGATTGTGCCCCAGGGGCTACGCGTATTGATTAAAGACGACCAGAACCGGAATATGTTTGAACGGGGTAGCGCCAGAATTACGCCCTTTTTTAACGCGCTGCTGGTAGAACTGGCCCCGGTGTTTGATTCACTGGACAACAAACTCATCATTACCGGCCATACGGACGCGATGAGTTACAAGAGCAATGTCTATAACAACTGGAATCTCTCCGGCGACCGTGCACTGTCGGCCCGTCGTGTGCTGGAGGATGCCGGAATGCCTCAGAGTAAAGTGATGCAGGTTAGCGCAATGGCCGATCAAATGCTGCTGGATGCCAAGAATCCTGAAAGTGCAGGTAACCGGCGCATTGAGATCATGGTGTTGACGCAAAGTGCCTCTGACACGCTGTATCAATATTTTGGCCAGCACGGAGAGAAAATTGTGCAGCCGCTGGTAAGCAAGCTGGATAAACAAAAGAAGGTGATGTCTTTGCGCCAACAACCTGCTCCCGTCGTTCATTAAGGGGGGTTTCGCCCTTCACATTAGGGGGGCATAATCCCGTCTGGCATTCATCATGGATTTGTCATTTTGCGGGTCGGGTGCAGGCTTCTCATATCATAAAAATACTGTATACTTAAACAGTATTATGGGAGGCGAGCGATGCGCAAAATCATACATGTCGATATGGACTGCTTTTTCGCGGCGGTGGAAATGCGTGATAACCCGGCCCTGCGCGACATCCCCATTGCTATTGGTGGCAGTCGCGAACGCCGGGGTGTCATCAGCACCGCCAATTACCCGGCACGAAAGTTTGGTGTGCGTAGCGCAATGCCTACAGGAATGGCGCTAAAACTGTGCCCGCATCTCACCTTATTACCCGGCCGTTACGACGCTTATAAAGAGGCCTCTCGCCAGATTCAGGCCATCTTCTCTCGCTATACCTCGCTCATCGAACCCCTTTCGCTGGATGAAGCCTATCTTGATGTGACCGACAGTCCCCACTGCCACGGCTCGGCCACGTTGATGGCACAAGAGATCCGTCAGACGATTTTCAACGAACTACAGCTAACCGCTTCTGCGGGGGTTGCTCCGGTTAAATTTCTGGCCAAAATCGCCTCCGACCTGAATAAACCCAACGGGCAATATGTGATTACTCCCGCGGATGTTCCCGAATTCCTCAGAACGTTACCGTTGGGGAAAATACCCGGCGTCGGCAAAGTCTCTGCCGCGAAACTGGAATCGATGGGATTGCGGACCTGTGAAGATGTTCAAAAATACGATCTGGCCCTGCTGCTTAAGCGGTTTGGTAAGTTTGGTCGTGTGCTGTGGGAACGTAGTCAGGGTATTGATGAACGCGATGTGAATAACGACAGGCTGCGAAAGTCAGTCGGTGTCGAGCGCACGCTGGCGGAAGATATTCATGAATGGTCGGAGTGTGAGGCGATTATTGAGCGACTCTACCCGGAACTGGAGCGGCGGCTGGCAAAGGTTAAACCTGATCTCTTCATCGCCCGTCAGGGGGTGAAGTTAAAGTTTAATGATTTTCAGCAGACGACGCAGGAACACGTCTGGCCGCGCTTAAATAAAGAGGATCTGATCGCGACGGCGCGCAATACCTGGAATGAACGTCGGGGAGGGCGCGGGGTAAGGCTGGTGGGATTACACGTAACGCTGCTGGATCCGCAACTGGAAAGGCAACTACTGTTGGGGATTTGACGCTGATGTATTGCCGGATGGCGGCGTAAATGCCTTATCCGGCCTACAAATCAGCGTGCAGGCCGGATGGCGACGTAAATGCCTTATCCAGCCTACAAACCAGCGCGTAGGCCGGATAAGCGCAGCGCCATCCGGCATTTATTGCAGAGACTTACTTCGCGGGAATAGACTTCAGCAGCTCGGTCAGAAGCGTCCAGTAATGACCGACGCTTTCAATATGAACCTGCTCATCCGGAGAGTGCGGACCGGTGATAGTCGGCCCAATGGAAACCATGTCCATATCCGGATACGGTTTCTTGAACAGACCGCATTCCAGACCTGCGTGGATAATCTGGATATTCGGCGTCTTGTTGAACAGACGCTGATAGGTTTCACGCACCAGGTGCATTACCGGTGAGTTTGCATCCGGCTGCCAGCCAGGATACGCACCTTTGGCTTCCGTTTTCGCGCCAGCCAGTTTGCCCAGCGAATCCAGCATGCTTACCACGTAGTCTTTACCGCTGTCGATCAGCGAACGAACCAGGCAGTGAATCTGTACATTATCGTCAGTCATGGTCACAACGCCAACGTTCAGCGAGGTTTCTACAACGCCTTTTGCCACGTCGGAATTGCGGATTACACCGTTTGGCGTCGCGTTCAGCAGACGAATGAAGCTATCGCGAGACTGGGTAGTCAGTGCGGCTTTGTCGTTGCTGACGGCATCCAGCAGCAGCGCCAGATTCTTCTCTTTGGCTTCCAGCTCGTTTTTCAGGATCTCCTGATACGTGCTGACCAGCGCTTTTAACGCATCAACTTTATCGGCAGCAACGGCGAGGGTCGCAAAGGCTTCGCGCGGAATCGCGTTACGCAGCGTACCGCCGTTGAAGTCAACCAGACGCAGATCCAGTTCCTGGGCGTGGCCTGCCAGGAAGCGTACCAGCAGCTTGTTGGCATTACCGAGGCCAACGTGAATTTCGCCACCGGAGTGACCGCCTTTCAGGCCTTTTAAGGTCAGCTTAAAGCTCTGGAAGCCAGCAGGAATAGCTTCACGGGACAGCGGCAGGTTAGAGGTGAAGTCGATACCCCCCGCGCAACCCATGTAGATCTCACCTTCTTCTTCAGAGTCGGTGTTGATCAGGATATCAGCCTGCAGCCAGTTCGCCTGCAGACCAAATGCGCCGTCCATGCCCGCTTCTTCGGTCATGGTCAGCAGCACTTCCAGCGGACCGTGTACCACGTTGTCATCAGCCAGTACCGCCAGCGCAGACGCCATACCGATACCGTTATCTGCACCCAGCGTGGTACCACGGGCTTTTACCCATTCGCCATCAATATACGGCTGGATCGGATCTTTGGTGAAGTCGTGCACGGTGTCGTTATTTTTTTGCGGGACCATATCCAGGTGCGCCTGCAAAACAACCGGCTTGCGATTTTCCATTCCTGCGGTAGCGGGTTTACGAATCAGGATATTACCAACCTGATCGCGCTCGACGTGGAAACCTTTCTCCTGGGCCCAGCTCAGAATGTGTTCAGCGAGTTGCTCTTCATGGTAGGACGGATGAGGAATAGAACAGATTTTGGCAAAAATATCCCACAGCGGTTGCGGGGATAACTGAGACAGTTCAGACACGTTGAGTCTCCTTGGCGATGTCCTACAAAATTGACTTGCAGGCCACGGGGTTAGCGGAATTAAAAACACCACAAGTCAGGCTTGCGCGATGCGATTGAGAATACCACTTTCTTCGCTGACGGCTAGTATAAAGCATGCAAAAAGAGGCGCGGATTCCGCGAAACACTGGTTTTTAGTGCGTCAGGTCTCTATAATCTCGCGCAACCTGGTTCACCCTCAATTTATTAATTAGCCGTAGATAAACAGGCTGGGACACTTCACATGAGCGAAAAATACGTCGTCACCTGGGACATGTTGCAAGTCCATGCACGTAAACTGGCAAGCCGCCTGATGCCTTCTGAACAATGGAAAGGCATTATTGCCGTTAGCCGTGGTGGTCTGGTGCCGGGCGCATTGCTGGCGCGTGAATTGGGCATTCGTCATGTCGATACCGTATGCATCTCCAGCTACGATCACGACAATCAGCGCGAACTGAAAGTGCTGAAGCGTGCGGAAGGTGACGGTGAAGGTTTCATCGTGATCGATGACCTGGTAGACACCGGTGGTACCGCCGTTGCTATCCGCGAAATGTATCCTAAAGCGCATTTCGTCACTATCTTCGCTAAGCCGGCAGGTCGCCCGCTGGTGAATGACTATGTGGTTGATATCCCTCAGGATACCTGGATTGAGCAGCCGTGGGATATGGGCGTGGTATTTGTTCCGCCGATCTCTGGTCGCTAATCTAAAAAGTTTTCAACGCCCGCACTGCCGGGCGTTGTTCTTTTTGTGCGGTGTCAGGTTACACTATGCCTTAGTGAGTACTCATGGAGGCCGTAATCATGTCGCAGGCTAACCTCAGCGAAGTTCTGTTTAAACCCCGCTTCAAACATCCTGAAACATCAACGTTGGTTCGTCGTTTTAACCACGGCGCGCAACCGTCTGTGCAGTCCGCTCTGGATGGCAAAACAATCCCGCACTGGTATCGCATGGTGAATCGCCTGATGTGGATCTGGCGTGGGGTCGATCCGCGTGAAATCCTTGAAGTGCAGGCGCGTATCGTCATGAGCGAAGCCGAACGCACGGATAAAGAGCTCTACGATACGGTCATTGGCTATCGTGGTGGGAACTGGATCTACGAGTGGGCGAAGCAGGCGATGGACTGGCAACAGAAAGCGTCTATGGAAGAGGACCCGCAGGTGAGTGGTCGCCACTGGCTGCATGCCTCCACGCTGTACAACATTGCAGCATACCCGCATTTAAAAGGCGATGAGCTGGCAGAACAGGCGCAGGCCCTGGCCAACCGCGCTTACGAAGAGGCGGCTCAACGACTGCCAGGTACGCTGCGCGAGATGGAATTTGCTGTTGCCGGCGGTGCGCCGATAACCGGCTTCCTGCACATGCCAAAAGGCGACGGCCCGTTCCCGACTGTGCTGATGTGCGGTGGCCTGGATTCCATGCAAACCGACTACTACACCCTGTATGAGCGCTATTTCGCACCGCGTGGTATTGCCATGCTGACGCTGGATATGCCTTCAGTCGGATTCTCGTCAAAATGGAAATTGACCCAGGATTCCAGTCTGCTGCATCAACATGTATTAAAAGCGCTGCCGAATATTCCCTGGGTCGATCACACCCGTGTGGCGGCATTCGGTTTTCGCTTTGGCGCTAACGTTGCAGTACGCCTGGCCTATCTTGAATCATCGCGCCTGAAGGCGGTGGCCTGTCTCGGACCGGTGGTGCATGCGCTGCTTAGCGACCCGCAACGTCAGGCTTCAGTACCGGAAATGTATCTTGACGTTCTGGCCAGCCGTCTGGGGATGCACGATGCGTCTGATGAAGCGCTGCGCGTCGAGCTAAACCGCTATTCATTAAAGGTGCAAGGGCTGCTGGGCCGTCGCTGTCCAACGCCAATGCTGTCGGGGTTCTGGAAAAACGATCCATTTAGCCCGGAAGATGAGTCGCGTTTAATCACATCTTCATCTTCCGACGGTAAGCTGCTGGAGATTCCGTTCAACCCGGTGTATCGCAATTTTGACAAAGCGCTGCAAGAAATTACCGGGTGGATCAATCATAGATTGTGTTAATAGATTGCTAAATTTTATTGGTTTGGTAAAACAGTTGCTTCACCTAAGGAGATCGCAATGACGTTACCGAGTGGACACCCGAAAAGCAGATTGATCAAAAAATTCACCGCGCTTGGCCCCTACATCCGCGAAGGGCAGTGCGAAGATAATCGATTCTTTTTCGATTGTCTGGCTGTTTGCGTCAACGTGAAACCGGCACCAGAGAAACGTGAATTTTGGGGCTGGTGGATGGAGCTGGAAGCGCAGGAGAAACGCTTTACGTACAGCTACCAGTTTGGTTTGTTCGATAAAGACGGCAACTGGACCGCCGTGCCGATTAAAGAGACTGAAGTGGTAGAGCGACTGGAATACACCTTACGCGAGTTTCATGAAAAGTTGCGTGGGTTGTTAATGACGCTGAATCTGGCGCTGGAGCCTGCTGACGACTTTAAGGATGAGCCGGTTAAATTAACGGCATAATGAACAGAAAAAAGCCGGATGGCGGCGCAACCCCATCCGGCTTTTTTTATGCTATATCAAAACTGGTAGACCATACCCACCGCGACGATATTATCATCGTTGATGCCCAGCTTATTATTGCTATCCAGTTGGTTGATTTTATAATCAACAAAGGCTGACATATTTTTGTTGAAATAATAGGTTGCGCCCACGTCGATATAATTCACCAGATCCTCATCGCCTACGCCTTCAATATCTTTGCCTTTTGACAGCACATAACCCAGGGATGGACGCAGACCAAAGTCAAACTGGTACTGAGCGACCACTTCGAAGTTCTGAGTTTTGTTAGCAAAGCCACCGGAAATAGGTGTCATATTGCGTGTTTCAGAATAGAACGTTGCCAGATAAATATCATTGGCATCATATTTTAAACCTGTTGCCCAGGATTCTGCTTTATCGCCGGTACCCCGGTTTTGCAGGTTCTGCTGATTGGTACGGTCGGAGTTGGTATATGCACCACTGATAGCGAAATCGCTGCCGCCAAAGTCATACGTCACGGAAGTACCAAAACCGTCGCCGTTCTGTTTTTTCACATCGCGATCCTGGTTTTTGCCCTGATATTGCAGGGTAAGATCCAGACCATCAACGACGCCGAAGAAGTCGGTATTACGGTAGGTGGCCAGGCCGCTGGCACGTTTGGTCATAAAGTTATCGGTCTGTGCGGAAGAGTCACCGCCGAATTCCGGGAACATATCCGTCCACGCTTCCACGTCATACAGCGCACCCAGGTTACGACCATAATCAAACGAACCAAAATCTTTTAATTTCACACCGGCGAAAGCCAGACGTGTTTTTTGCTGATTGGTTTCGTTTTCCGCTTTATTTCCTGCGAACTCAGCTTCCCAACGACCATAACCGGTCAGTTGATCGTTAATTTGCGTTTCGCCTTTAAAACCTAAGCGGATATAGCTCTGGTCGCCATCTTTGCTGTCATAATCAGTCATGTAGTGCATCGCTTTGACTTTGCCATACAAGTCCAGTTTATTACTGTTCTTGTTATAGACTTCTGCCGCCTGTACGGACGCCGATGCAACAATTCCCATCACCACTAATGCCAGAGTGCTCTTTTTCATTTTCATTCCTGATTTAAAGTACGCGCTAATATTTACTGGGTGTGATCCCCGTTAAAAGACAGGAAGGTTTTTAACGTTTGGTAATGAACGTTTTATGACAAAGTAAGAATATTTTTAAAAAAGAATGTTTTTTTGTGTCTGTAATAAATGCGTCAAAATCTGCCGCTACGCTTGCTGATCCTGCGCAATAAAATTTCATGCTTTGTGCGCTGGCTGTTGGCAACCGGAGCCAGTCCTGCTAAAACGTTCGTTTGATATCATTTTCCCCAATTTTGAATGGCAGAGAATCATGAGTGACAGCCAGACGCTGGTGGTAAAACTTGGCACCAGTGTGTTAACGGGCGGATCGCGCCGCCTGAACCGCGCCCATATCGTCGAACTGGTTCGCCAGTGCGCGCAGCTCCATGCCGCAGGGCATCGTATTGTTATCGTTACCTCGGGCGCGATTGCCGCCGGACGCGAGCATCTTGGTTACCCTGAACTCCCGGCGACGATAGCGTCGAAACAACTGTTGGCGGCGGTAGGGCAGAGTCGATTGATTCAACTGTGGGAACAGCTGTTCTCAATTTACGGTATTCATATCGGCCAGATGCTGCTGACGCGTGCGGATATGGAAGACAGAGAGCGCTTCCTTAACGCCCGCGATACGCTACGTGCGCTGCTGGATAACAACATTGTTCCCGTCATCAATGAGAACGACGCAGTGGCGACCGCTGAAATTAAAGTCGGTGATAACGACAACCTTTCGGCGCTGGCGGCGATCCTGGCGGGTGCCGATAAGCTGCTACTGTTGACCGATCAACAGGGCCTGTTCACCGCCGATCCGCGTACTAACCCGCAGGCGGAACTGATCAAAGACGTTCACGGCATTGATGATGCGCTGCGCGCCATTGCCGGAGACAGCGTCTCTGGTCTGGGAACCGGGGGGATGGGAACTAAATTACAGGCTGCCGACGTGGCTTGCCGCGCGGGTATCGACACCATTATTGCCGCAGGCAGCAAGCCGGGCGTCATTGGTGATGTGATGGAAGGCGTTTCCGTTGGGACGCGTTTTCATGCGCAGGCTTCTCCGTTGGAAAACCGTAAACGCTGGATTTTCGGTGCTCCGCCTGCCGGGGAGATTACCGTCGATGAGGGTGCTACCGCGGCGATTCTGGAGCGCGGCAGTTCATTGCTGCCAAAAGGCATTAAAAGCGTGACAGGCGACTTTTCTCGTGGTGAAGTGATCCGCATCTGCAACCTCGAAGGGCGTGATATTGCCCACGGCGTCACGCGCTATAATAGTGACGCGTTACGCCGTATTGCCGGGCACCACTCACAACAGATTGACACTATTCTTGGCTATGAATATGGCCCGGTTGCTGTCCATCGCGACGATATGATTACCCGTTAAGGAACAGGCATATGCTGGAACAAATGGGCATTGCTGCCAAAGCTGCGTCGTATAAGCTGGCGCTACTCTCCAGCCGCGAAAAAAACCGCGTGCTGGAAACCATTGCTGATGAGCTGGAAGCGCAAACGGAAAGTATCCTCAGCGCGAACGCACAGGATGTTGAACAGGCGCGTGAAAATGGCCTGAGCGAAGCGATGCTTGATCGCCTTGCACTGACCCCGGCACGCCTGAAAGCCATCGCTGACGACGTGCGTCAGGTGTGTAATCTCGCTGACCCAGTAGGGCAGGTGATTGACGGCGGTCTACTGGATAGCGGTCTGCGTCTGGAGCGTCGCCGCGTGCCGCTGGGCGTGATTGGCGTGATTTATGAAGCGCGTCCTAACGTCACCGTTGATGTGGCTTCGCTGTGCCTGAAAACGGGCAATGCGGCGATTCTACGCGGTGGGAAAGAGACGTATCGGACTAACGCCGCCACTGTTGCCGTGATCCAGCATGCGCTGCAAGCCAGTGGTTTACCGGCCGCTGCGGTGCAGTCGATTGATAACCCGGATCGTGCGCTGGTCACTGAAATGCTGCGGATGGATAAGTACATCGATATGCTGATCCCTCGCGGTGGCGCAGGGCTGCACAAGCTGTGTCGTGAACAGTCGACTATCCCGGTGATCACCGGTGGTATTGGCGTATGTCATATCTATGTAGATGATACGGCTGAGATCGCCCCGGCGCTGAAGATTATCGTCAACGCCAAAACGCAGCGTCCAAGCACCTGTAACACTGTCGAGACACTGTTGGTGAATCAGAGTATCGCTGAGCGCTTCCTGCCTGCACTAAGCCAGCAAATGGCAGAAAGCGGCGTGACGCTTCATGCAGATGATGCCGCACTAGCCGTGTTGCAGGCCGGACCGGCAAACGTCGTGGCGGTAAAAGCGGAACAGTATGACGATGAGTTTTTGTCGCTGGATCTGAACGTGAAGATTGTTGCCGACCTGGATGATGCCATTGCTCATATTCGTGAGCATGGTACTCAGCATTCCGATGCGATTCTGACGCGTACGCTGCGCAACGCCGATCGTTTTGTGAATGAAGTCGATTCTTCCGCCGTGTACGTAAACGCCTCGACCCGTTTTACCGATGGCGGTCAGTTTGGGCTCGGTGCGGAAGTCGCCGTGAGCACGCAAAAATTACACGCGCGTGGCCCAATGGGGCTGGAAGCACTGACCACTTACAAGTGGATTGGCTTTGGTGACGACACGATTCGTGCGTAATTGAAACCGGGTGATGCAAAAATAGGCGTTTGATTCACA
Source organism: Citrobacter sp. R-1.5.2 (assembly GCF_035064245.1). Classification (NCBI taxonomy): domain Bacteria; kingdom Pseudomonadati; phylum Pseudomonadota; class Gammaproteobacteria; order Enterobacterales; family Enterobacteriaceae; genus Citrobacter; species Citrobacter sp. R-1.5.2. The sequence goes on from NZ_JASEYC010000004.1 coordinate 29,549, forward strand.
AGGCCATTGACGCATCGCCCGGTTAGTTTTAACCTTCTACCCCGTGTTCACATTCGTGGGCATGTCCTTATCAGGGCCGATATAGCTCAGTTGGTAGAGCAGCGCATTCGTAATGCGAAGGTCGTAGGTTCGACTCCTATTATCGGCACCAGTAACCACGCGACCTCACGCGATATTCACCAAGTCTGCAAACGTTCCTTGTGCCATATTTGTGCCATTCCCCGCCAGGAATGAGTCTATTTGCATGGCATGCTGCGTCAGGTGATTCGGTGCCAGGTGCGCATAACGTTGCACCATCTCGATGCTTTCCCAACCTCCCATTTCCTGCAGCGCACTGAGTGGCACGCCGGACTGTACAAGCCAGCTCGCCCAGGTATGTCGCAGGTCATGGAAGCGGAAATTTTCTATTCCCGCCCGTCTTAACGCTGCGCGCCATGCCGTGTTAGCATCAGACCGCATTTTGCGCACCGCCTTTGTTCTCGTTCCATCCGGGCGAACGGATGATTCAGTATGAACAAAGACCCACCGGTTATGTTTCCCCAATTGATCACGCAGCACCTTACAGGCTGATTCGTTCAGGGCGACCCCAATCGCCCTTCCTGCTTTTGCGTCCTCTGGGTGAATCCACGCGACCTTCCTCTGCATATCAATTTGCGACCACTCCAGATCAGTAATGTTCGACCTGCGCAGCCCCGTCGCCAGTGCAAAAATAACAACTGGCTTCATATGCTCGGGAAGCTCCCGGATCAGGTTCGCCGCTTCCTCTTTAGTAAGCCAGCGAATACGCTTGTTTTTCGGCACGGGGCATTTGATGTTCGGCGCTTTGGCTATCCATCGCCATTCGTTGGCCGCGCATCGCAGTAATGCCCGAATGAAAGCGAGGTGCGTCGCCTTGGTGGCCGCCGCCGCCGGCTTATCCTTGAATTCAGGAACCGGCTTCCCCCTTCTCAGCAGACTATCCCGCTTCGCCTCCCAGTTCATACGATGCTTACGATTAACCATCGTGCTTACTGCCGAGAGTATTCTATCCTCGGTGATTGCCGATAAATCCATTCCTTTGAAGTGCAATCTCCAGAAGCCGATCCGACTTTTGTCATCATCCAGACTTTTCTTGTGCTGCTTTTCGTTAAGCCAGCGAACGCACGCTTCATCGAACGTTCGTGGCTTAAACTCCCCCATTTTATCAACTCGCCATGCCTCAGCTTTTAGCTGATCATAGAGTTCCTGCGCTTGCCTTTTGTCCGTTGTCCCAAGAGACCGTCTAATTCGGCTTCCACCAGGCGTAACGAAGTCACAGTGCCACGTACCGGCACGTTGTTTGATTGACATGCTTTATCCTCCTGCACATCAACCGCATTCACGGATTGATTGTGGATCGGGTTCTTCACTGCCGCAATACAATCTGTTTTGCAGATCAGGTATGGGCTTTTTTTCTTATGTGGATTTATTCGGGTTGCAGCCAGGCGACCAGACTTAATCCACTGAGCAATCGTGCCTTTATCCACTTTCAGGAAGGCGGCTGCCTCATCTCTGGTGAATACTTCTTCTTCCATCGATGTTCTCCAGTGGCCCCATGTGGGGCCAAATTGATAATTCGTTGTCAGGCAACTTGAACAGGAAGCGCACGCAGCCGGCGCATGCCTGTCATAGCCGTGGCCACGTAGCTCGCCTTACGGTTAACCACCTCAACCCAAATCTTCACACCTTCAACTCTCACCGTGTATGTCTCCTTCATCTTGCTGCGCCCGTAGTCGCCATAGCGTTCGTGATGAGTGGCCAGCGCGATGTCGCATGCCTGACGCGCTAACGGGGATTGCTGATTGCCTCGGTTAATCAGTTTCATGCTTCACCGCCTTTACGACGTATGGCCATTCTCGCCCTGTTTTTCGCCAGCCTGGCTTTGCGTTGTGTTGGTGTTTCACGTTCGCGAGCGCGTGCGTTTGATTCACGGTTGCGGCTGCGCCGTGCGTTGAGCGATTCCTCTTCGCTTCGCACATGCAATCGTGGCTCCCCGTCCTTTGGCTCGGGCCATTCGCGCTGTTTGTTTATCGCCAGTTTCTCTATGCAGGCCGTGATTAGCTGCTCGTCACTGATACCGGCGCGACGTTGCGCATCCCATAACAGGAATTGCATGTCAGCCCATTCGCTAAGGTCGCCTGGTTCAGCAGCAGCCTCGAGCGCTTCTTTGGAAAGGTGCTTCAGCGGACCAACTGGACCGACATCGCCAAAAGTAGCCTGTGACCATGCTGCATGTTCACGGCGTACCTGTTCCGAATCAGCAGTCAGCGCTGCCAGTGCAATTTCAGTAATGCGCAAATACAGGGCAGCACGTGACGGGTTACTGAATTCATCCTCCTTTAAAAACTTCGACATTTCAGCAACGTCAGCGCGGCACACCGCTATTAATTGCTCTTTTGTGAACGTGGCGATATCAGTCATTCCAGGCCTCCAGCTCGTTCTGAATTTCTTCGTCGATTTCGTCATTGGTGGCATCATGATTGAGATATGTGAGAGCTTCTGTCCGATACTGTGCGCGGCGTTCGCTGTACCATGCTGAAAACTCAGGTGACCAGCCTCGACCATTACCCTGAAAATCTACCAGAGCGTTGTCCTCTGCCATGCACTCAACCATGCAGTCGGCAGTTGTCAGGGCGCACTCACGGATATACCGGCGTAGATCCCGCTTGCGCCAGTACGGGCTATATTTCGAGTCGCAACGACCTTTAAATTCGACTGTCCAGCGACGGATGCAACGTGCATTTAATGATTTACTCATCTCGTTACCGGGAGGGCGAACCCTCCCGCCTCCCTTAGCCCACGTATTCCGGTTTCATATCCGCCAGGGTGATGCTGAACTGATCGTGCAGCTCGTCGCCAAGATGACGTTTCGCAGTTGCAAGAACTCGCTCAACTTCCCCAAACCGTTCAGCTGCATCCGGTTCGTCCGGAGACGGCAGCGAGTTGATCGCGGCTTCGACCTTGTTACGTGAATCAACCAGGTAATAGCGTTTCACTGCCTTATTCTTCAGCTCGGTGAACAGGGCAGATCCGAGCGTGGCCTTCGCGCTTTCGATATCAGCGCGCAGTGCTTTTGCACTATCAACATCCTGAGCGGCATCAATTCGTTCGCGGAAATCATCGGCAAGAGTGTCGATATTTACCGACGATTCCTGTGCGCTTTGCGTGGTTGTGACGGTGTCACCTGCAATTTCAGCAACGCTCATTCGTTGGGTTGGTGCAGGGTTAATTTCGCGCTCTGTTCGCTGTTCCAGATCTTCTCTGTCATAAACACCCATTGTGACTTCAGGGCAGTAAGTCCTTGCCCAATACTTGACGGCCAAATAACCTATTTGTTGTTTAGGTGCTGTTTTCCACAAAGGGGAATTTCGTGTAGTAATATCAGCAAGGTAAATTGGCTCTCCCCAAGTCACCTCTGTCTCGCCGCGAAGTACTGCTCCGACACGAACAAACAAACCTGATTCATCACGCCCGTCTTTTTTGCCAACAATTTTTTCCCACTCGCCGCCGTACTCGTATTTAAAGCGCCCGTGTACAACTTTGGAACTGGTGATTAAAGCGTTGTAAAGCTGTGCTTCATAGCCCAGAGCCCCGTTAACTAGGTGGGTTTTCTGTCCTACAACAAATGGGTCCATACCCCAACGAGCGGCCTGCATGATTATTGCCAGGCAATCAGAAGGTCTCCCCTGTAGATGTTTCGGTACTGTCGCGACGCCCTGAGACATCACCTCTGCCAATTTCATCATGCGATCCATTACGTCGATATTCAGAAGCAGGGATGTGTTATTCATCGTGCTCGGTTCGTTATGTTCAATAACTGCAACGTTGGTCTTTTCCATCATCATTCCCCTTATGCCTGAGTGCGCAGCGCTTCAAGGCGGCGCAGGTCGAAGTCGTTCAGTTCGTCGGTGTAATCAGCGGTGATCGGCGCAGGCCATTCGCCAGTGTCAAAGCCGGTAGCGATAGCGCGCATCGCCTTGCGGTACTCGAGCATGCCCAGCTCCAGCAGTTCAGCGGATGCCTCGATGATGGCGATCCAGTGGTAGTTCTCGTCTTTGTTGACGAAAATCCAGAAGAACTGGTCCAGTGCCGCGGTCTCGCAATACATGGCGGCGCTCAGGTGGTAGTCACGGTCGATGATTTCCCGGTGCAGTTTGGCGCGCAGACCTTCCTGTTTAATGTTCCACATGCTGATGGTTTTAAGGTCGGCACCAATGCGTACCCCGTCCAGGTCGATCTCAAGGTCAGGACGCACGCGGACTTCAAGTCCGGTTTCGTCGTCAAAGCCGAAGTAGCTCACCTCAACTGAGCGGCTCGGATGCTGAAGCAACATGCCGGCGGTTGGGTGCTGGAGCAGGGCTTTTTGAATGGCCAGTGCAGTGCTCAGTTGCTGGCGGGTGACCAGTACTTTCCCTTGCGGATTCTCGCGCCACGCATCCAACAGTTCGTCGGCGAAGACGGCGTCCGGATTAACAGACTTCACGGCCTGAATCAGATCTGCTTTGGTACCGGACACTTTCAGTGATTGAGGTTTCTGCGCCTCCTGTGCCACCAGGTCAGGATTGATGATTGCCAGTTGCTCGAGTAGCGCATCACGGCTACCGCTGGTTTTAACTTGAGCAGGCAGAGTGGCGTTGTATTCCTTGATGCAGGCTTTCATCGCCGTTGCGGTTTGTTTCTGGCCGTCTTCAATACGCTGGAACCCAACAGGCAGCGACATATAACTCTGACCTGTTTCTTCCAGCGATGCGCCGAGCGGCACCTGCTGCGGCAGGGCGGCGTTGTGTTTTTCCAGCAATGTCTTTATGTCGTCGGCGCTCAATTGCGCTGGCAGACCTGCGTTGTACTCATCGATAAACACGCGGATTGTTGCCGTTGTGGTAAACGCACCTTCCGGGATCACCGGTTCAACGCTGAACTCTTCATCGAGCTGCTCTGGCTGCAACGCAAGGCCGTGCACCAGGTTACCCATGTCCAGTACCGGAGAACGTTCTTTGATAATGGTTTTCTCTACGTGGCACGCATTGAAGTACATCAGGCTGACGCGGGCATCTTTCACCTGTGTGCTGCTGATCCCGTTCGCTGCGTGATAAACCTCATTCGGCAGACCTTCATAGCGGCCAGGCTCGAAGTAGGCTGGATACACAACAGCCGGTTCTTCAGATTGCGCTTCTGGCTCGGTTTGATTCACTTTTTGGGTGTTTTGATGCACAGATTCATCATTCTGATGCGCATTTTCTGGTTTTTGTTTCACATCGGCTTGCTGGCCGGTATGTGACTCTTCACCAGTTTCCAGACTGCTTTCGCCTGACTGCACTTCATTACCAGCCTGTTCTTCATCACTGACAGTTTCTTCCATCTGCACATCGCTGGTGGTTTCCTCATTAAGTGGTGAACGGTCATCTGTTTGTTGGGCGGTTGATGCGAGGTCTTCTGTGATCCATTTCGGATCTGTAGGGTCACTAACCCCCTCAACATATTCGCCGCGGGAAGCTGCAAGAATTTTGTTTACGTCTTCAGCCGTTACTTTTTCCTGTTTCATAGGTACAGGCATAGACGAACGACCGCAGGCTATATCAACGAGCAATGGATCTGGGTTGGCGTGGTCGGTTTCCGTAAGTACTCTATTCAAATATTCTTGGTGTTTTACAGGATCAGCATAAAGCCCCTCTGGTGTGGTTTTTACTGTTGCGATGATGCAGGCACGTGAGTAGTCCAGGCCACCAGGAATTGAAACGAATCTCTCTCGAGTTGCCAGCCATTCGGGATCGTCCATCTTATTCATGATGGAGTTTGCCTGCAGTTCTATATCCAGAGGGACGTTGTAAATATCAAATTCGCGGTCACGAGCACGTAAAGCCAGAGCAATCTCATGCTCCAGACCGAGAATGGTTTGCGGGAATTTACGGTCAGAGACAATGCCGCCGCCGGCGCTCGCACCTGAAGGTGTGCGATTAATGGTTGTTACACGATTGCCTTTCTGCCATTCCTTGACCAGCAGGCCGCGATCGATGTATTCAGTTTTGAACCACACCGTCAGGAACTGGATAACTGTTGCCAGCTCCGGTCTTTTACAGTCGACAGGGAAGACTTTCTTAACGGCATTCACTACTTTATGAATATCGTGCTCAATGGCTTTTTTGAATGCTTCCACATTCTCAGCAGCCAGCAGCAGGTTCTGGACGTACGCGTCATCGGTGTCCATCTCAAGGCGGACTATCTCTTTTTTCTGCGCGGCGTCGACGTGATAGAGATATTCACCATCACCGATGAACTGAGCCAGTACGCGCTGGCGGAATGGCAGGGTGGCAACAACGATCAGGTTCGGTTGTTCTACCTGCTGAGACTCTTCTGCGTGGCCGGTTTCATCATCAACAACATTATCATCAGCCTGACTATTTTCTTCCAGCGCCGCATCGTCCGCTTTTAATTTTACGTTCCAGGTGTGCTGGTCTTCGGCAAGTTCGTAACGATCACACCAGATGAAATCAATCTCACCTTCTTCTGGCAGGTCGTCAACAACCGGGAAATCAGTGCGAATTGGTTTGGCGTAGTCCTTACCACGGCCCGTTTCGATGCCAGCATCTTCCAGAGCAACATCCAGCATCAGGTTGGCGCGAGCCTCAGTTTTTGCAGTGAACCAGACCACTGCATCTTGCTTTCCGGATTTCTGTGTAGCCCTGACTACATAAAAGAATTCCATGTGAGATCCTCATTTTTGGGTGTTAGAATCCCCGGGCCATTGATAGCGCCCATTGGGTTAACTTTGGTTTTAATGTTGTTTCCGGTGTAACTTTGGTCGGTACCACCGGACGTAGATCCCGCCTTGCGCGGGGTGTACGTTAGCCTTCGTGAGCCATCTGGTCGTGCGAAGCGCAACGTCTGGAACAGTACTCTTTCTCTTTGCGCGCCAGCTGTGAGCCGTTGCGATAGAGAAGGGTGTTTTTGATTACTTCTTCCGTTTTAACCGGCTTGCCGCAATATCCGCATTTCTTGTCTAACATGACATCCTCCGCTAGTGGCTGAGTCCATGCCCCAGACCGTTCAGATAAACTTCAACCAGCAAATCCTTGGTGTAAGTCATTTCTACGCCGCGATGCAGATACAAACGTCCGCGAGCGTTAGCTGATGCTGTCCAAGTTGAGTCTTTGTGTTTGACGAGCATCCCCGGCTGAACTGCGCCGCGGTTTACCGTCTGTGTACCGTAGTGCTGATGAACCATGATGTTCTCCTGTTTTCTGAGTGAACTTCGCTGGTGGCGCCGTGGTGCTGATCTTCACGGTTGAGCTTTTTCACTCTGCAGTTCACCACCGCGAAGCTCACTTCTGTGCTTTGCCCTTGTCGCCAGGCTGGCGGAACGTTTCAAACCTACTGCGCGTTAATCTCACCACCTCATTCCGGTCTTCGTATGCCCCGGATGGCTACTTCGTGGGCGTCCTGCCTCGGTGGTTGTGTTGATGTGGATTTATATTAAGCCTAAGACTTAATTCATGTCAAGCTTGTGACTAACGCTGTGGTTAAGTTTACGGCTTATTTTTTTGACGAATGCATGTGAGCGGAGGATGCTATGGTCAGAAAAACATCAATGAGGGTGAGTTATGGATCGTGACGAACTGGAAGAAGACCGTGCAGCATTCATCGCTGGTGAGATTGGCGGTGTAGTTGTCTGTCTGATAGCTACCGGGATAGTGATCAGCCGCGATGCGATTGTGGATAGTCTAGAGGCTAAGCGCAGAGCAGTGGGAAACGCCATTCACAAGGGAGTTTTGCGAGATGCAGCTGCGTTGGTGAGAAAAGGGCAATAAAAAACCCAGTTCGGTGACTGGGTTATTGCTTTATTCAACAGATGATGGGGGAGTCGGTGCTTTCTTAAAGATCGACCACTGAGAAATGTAGGTCAGCAACCTTGAGCTTAACTCGAGTTCTTTTCGTAATATTTCGTCATAACGCTTTTTTGCTGCTTGCATGGTCTCATCACTAGCGTGATTGTCATCCATAATGATCTTTAGCCTTTTCTTTTCTCGGCTTGAGCATATTGTAAATAACAGACCTGTAAATGACATTCCACCAAAATCCTTTAACGTCTTGATTACAAAAAGAAGAATCAAAGACAGAAAAGGAACAGATCTGTATGCCCAATCACGAAACTCACCGTCAGGAAAGAAGATAGGAATAGCATCTGTAGCATAACCGCATATGAGGGAGACAATTAGAAAAGGTAGTCCATTTTTAGCTACATTTTTAACGTTATCGTTAGCCATGATTTTTTCCCGAGAACGATTTCGAGTCAACATGTAACTTTTGTGTTTTGACTACATAATACGCAAATCCAATCTTCACTAACCAATAAGCTACTGGTATGAGTGCTGCGTAAAGAGGGATATAGTACATAACCTTACCTCCTGTTAACCACACTATAACACCTAGCATCACTATTAGCGCGACAGAAAATGCTTTCAGCCCAACACAGCTATCAGGATGTGAAACACTGTTACTTAGCAACAATATCCTGGATTCATCAAGTGTGTAAGGAATATCGCCAACATGATTTTCGATTTTCGGGAAGGTCTCAAATACTTCAACCCGATCAATCGAAATAATTGAGCTTGATTGATGATCTAAGCAAACTGCAGCCACTGTTATCCCTCTCGGACCTTTAGTGATACTCGGTTAGCAGCAAATGTGGCAATGAAACCACATTCTACACATACAACAGGGAATGCCCATATACCTCGGCCAGCTGAATGAGGTAGAGGAAGGGTAATTATTGCAGGATAATCTTGACTATCTTCTCGTGGAGGAACTCCCCAAAGCGTATGCTTACAAAGTGGACAAGCCATCTCGCCATGTTTTTCTTCGAGGCGTTGAAAATAATCTCGAAATTCTTGTCTAGATATTGATAGCGTCAATGCTGTTGTATTGACACTTTCCTGACTTTTTTCTTCTTCAACCTGTTCGCCCATCTCAGCTCTCAATATAATGATAATTAACTGGTAAGTGAATTTTGCATATCGTTAAGATGTATCCCTTTTGTACAGAAACATCTGAGGGGAAAGTAGCTTCTAACTACCGTGCTATTCACCATCACCCTTAATCCGCCGCCCCATATACTTGGCGTACAGTTCATCGAGTTCTTTCAATCGTAGAGATACGATCCGCAACATGTTCTGTTGTTCTTCTTCTGGCAGTTGGCGGTAGAGCTCCAGCAGGCGCTGTTCATCAGGCTTAAGACCATCCTTCTCTCCAACATCCTCACCAAGCAGCCAAGGGACGGATACCCCAGCAGCATCAGCAACCGCTAATGCTGAACTTTTGCTGATAACCCCTTTTTTAAACCAGCCGTTTACGGATTGCGGAGTAATCCCCGCAACCCTTGCCATATCAGATTTTGTCATCCCCCGCTGCGTCAGTTCTGTCAAACGCTCGATGAGAATCGGGTTAAGTATTTTTTTCTCAGCCATATCAAAAGAATAAGCCTTTTGCTTATAAAATAAAATTCGCCTGGGACTTGATTTATGTATAAGTCTAAGGCTTAATTTGTTCGTGTATCTTTTGGAGACAATGATGAACGGATTAGAGAAAGCTATCAAAAAAGCAGGTAATGCCAGCAATCTTGCAGCATTACTGGGCATAAAGCCCATGTCAGTTAGCCGCTGGAAGACGCGCTATAAAGGTGCTGTTCCTCCGGACCGCGTATTACCGATTTTCAGGGTTACAGGTATTACACCACATGAACTGCGACCAGATTTGTATCCCAACCCTACGGATGGATTACCGGCTCAGGAAGCGAGGGCATAACCATGCAGTCACTATCACTTCATCAAAATAGCGGATATCAAACGGCTGCGATGATAAATCGCAATCAACCTGTCTCGGTAGATAAACATGACCAGATCCGCGATGCCGTTCGTGCGTGGGCGGGTGTAGATGGTCAGGATGTCGTTTCTGCTCTGATCATCGAAGAGTACCAGGCTCAAGGGGGAGACGAGATCACTTTCCCTGATGACCTCAGCCGACAGCGTCAGAAGCTTTTCCGCTTTCTGGATAACCATTTCAACAGCGAACGGTACCGCGAAAACGTTCGCCAACTGACTCCGGCAATTCTTGCTGTCCTTCCACTCGAGTTCCGCAGTCGCCTGTTACCAGAAGACAACGTTATGGACCGTCTGGCTCGGCTGGAGAAAGAAACCAGTGAAGCAAAGATTGCCGTCGCGCTGGATGCGCCACGGCATCAGAAGCTGAAAGAGTTGAGCGAGGGGATAGTAGAGATGTACCGCGTTGACCCTGGGTTAAGCGGTCCACTGATGGAGATGGTGCAGATGATGCTGGGGGCTATATGACCGGTTCAAAAATGGCGAAAGCCGCGGTGCGCGAACACCAACGGCTTTCTGGTGCAATTCATTGCGAAATCATTGCGGGGTAAGTATGCCTAACCACAAATTGTTTTGCCAGCGTGTCGGACCGCGACTGGATAAATCTTCCCTTAATTATTCTTCAGGAGGACTTAATGGCCGGGGACTGGATAAAGATGCGTACATCACTGGTCACCAGCCCGAAGGTGAACGGAATTGCGCGAATACTGGAGCGTTCACCGGAGGTGGGAAAAATGTTCACACTTTCGCATAACACCACGTTATCAGACGTTGTAACGCGTAACGTAACCCGTAACGTTACGGTGTCGTTACTAGTAACGTTTTGGTCTGCGGCAAATGAACACTCGCGTAACGGTGTATTTGAAAATGCAGACCTGTCTGATATCGATGATATTGTCGGAGTACCCGGTTTTGGGGCTGCATTATCAACCGTAGGCTGGGCCATTTATGATGCGGAGAATAACTGCGTCATTCTTCCAAACTTCAATGAATACAATACGTCAGGTGATATGCGCTCAGCTACGGCCAAGACAAATGCGCAGCGCCAGAAGGAGTTTCGTGAACGGAAAAAACTCCAGGAAAGTAACGTAACGAGTAACGTTATTAGTAACGTAACGCGTAACCGCAGAGAAGAGAAGAGAAGAGAAGATCTAAACCCAGAGAGAGAACGCGCGGGCGGAAGTCATTCTGGGGATGATATTTCTGGAAATCACCCACCTCTGCCAGCTATCCCTCCCAAACCTCAGAACGAGGATTTGGGGCCCGGTCTGGATTTTGGCCCATTGGGTAAATTTCCGATCACTGACTCATGGACCCCGTCTCCAGACTTCGTGCGTCAGGCTGCGCTCTGGGGTAAGAACGTCGGCACTGAGCCGGGTTACACCGCTGAAGAACTTCAGCAATTCCGTGATTACTGGATACCTGACGGCAAGGTTAAACACCAGTTGGCTTGGGAGCAGACCTTTGCCAACAGTCTGTTGCAATCGCGTGGTCACGGCCAAAGGACCGTCCATGTTGGACAGCGAGATCCCAACCGAATTTCTGAGCCAGATAAAACCATCCCAACCGGATTCAGGGGGTAACGGTGAAAAACATTGTTAATTCCGGCAGCGCTCTTGAGCGCCTGAAAAAACTCATTCCGCCAGGCGTTCAGCCGAAGTTCACCAGCGCAGCAGAGCTGCTGGCGTGGCAGCGGGAAGAAGGCCTGAAACATTGCGAAGAGTTGGACAAGCTGAATCAGAAAGCGCGCACAGAGAAAATCTTCGGCCGCTCAGGAATTCAAAGCCTGCACCGCAGCTGCACGTTCGCGAATTATCAGGTTTCCGGGGAAGGTCAGCGCAAAGCCTTCACGATGGCAAAGAGCTACGCACAAAATTTCGGCGCTGGGTTCGCAAGTTTCGTGTTTAGCGGTGGTCCGGGTACCGGGAAAAACCATCTCGCTGCGGCAATCGGAAATCATCTGCTTTCTGGCGGGCATAGCGTACTGGTAGTGACAATCCCTGACCTGATGCTGCGCGTTCGCGAGTGCTACGACGGTGGCCAGTCAGAAGCTTCACTTCTGGATGATCTCTGCAAAGTCGATCTGCTGGTGCTGGATGAGGTCGGTATTCAACGCGGAAGCAACGGCGAGAAAGTCATTCTGAATCAGGTTATCGACCGTCGGCTGTCGTCGATGCGTCCGGTTGGCGTTCTGACGAATCTGAACCATGACGAACTTCTCGGCGCGTTAGGTGCGCGGGTTATCGATCGCCTCCAGATGGATGGCGGGATGTGGGTGAACTTTGACTGGGGAAGCTATCGCAAGAACGTTAGCCATCTCCGGATCGTTAAATAACTTGGAGGGCAAGTCACTATGGCAAGCAAATCACTGTGGGCAATCGTTGATTTTCTTCGGGTTAACCAGACCATCACGCCTCGTCAGGTCCAGAGCCTGCTGGGATGTGACTGCAAGAAGGCACATAACCTGCTGCTTCACCTGACACGCAAAGCGGTAGTAATCCGCACTGGCGAACCACATCGCCCGGTCTATTCACTTCAGCCCGGCGGGGAGTTGAACATTAAGCAGATCAAACAGAACACGAGAAAAAACATGGTTACTTCAGTTTGCCGCACAAGTCCGACAATGCAGCGCGTTCTGGCGTTTTACGGGAGGGCATCAGCATGAGCAGCAGAGAAAAATTTGAGCAAGCCATTAAGGCTCGTTTCGGCGACTTGATTGATTACCGGGTATGCAAAAACTCTGATGGCGAGTACATGGCCTGGGATATGCAGGTTGCATGGTGGGCATGGCAAGCATCAGAAGCATCCACGGCAGTACAGCTCGCTAACACCGAGAGCAAGTGCAGGGAGCTGGCGGCGGAGAATGTAACGCTGAATGACAAAATGAATAAGCTCGCAACCTGGCCTGGTATTGAGTTCTATTCGTCTGCATGGGAGTTCTGCAACCTTGATGGAAACGATGCGCTTGAGTTCATGTGCGACGTCAAAACCCCAGCCAGCGACGCTTTCCTGGCTGAAGTGCTGGCGCAAGGTGTTGATGCTGCTATCGAGCATATGAGCAAATTATTCGGCGTTACAGACAGCACTGTCGAACCGTTAAGGGCACTTGAATGGCTGGCGCAGGCACTTCGCAAACAGGAGGCAGCCAAATGACAGCACTCAACAAACAGGCGCTGCGTGAAGAATTCCAGTTCATGCAAGACCATTACAGCGACCCGGCAGACCGCGAGCACCAGGTAATTTACATCGCCGCAGAAGCGCTGCTGGATGAGAATCTCCAGCTACAGCGCGACAAGGATTCTCTTGAAGCCGTTGCGATTGCTATGCGTGACGATATGCGAGAGACGCGTGAAAAGCTGGAAGCCGCAGGGAAGCGCATAGCAGAACTGTCTGCAAGCCACAGCAAATTGCGCGACACAATGGCAACCATCCACAACACAATCCGAATGGATGGCGGATATACGCCACTGGCAGCAATCCTTAATGCTGCTAAACGCGCACATGAAGAGTCAGCCACCGCCGCTGGCATTGGCGTAAAGGGGGAATGAGATGGATAAATTTACGAAAGAGCAACAGGTGCAAGCAGTTTACGATTTAAAGGTTGGTTACACCCTGGGGCATGCTGATATTGCAATGCTGAAATCAATGGCCCGCCAACTACTCGCCAGCATGGAGCAGGAGCCGATGGCTTGGGTGACTATGCAGAAGGAATTTTGCGATGATGAACGCACGGCAATAACCAATCGGGTTGACGCAGATCGCTACAGCATTAGTTGCTATGATCTGACGCCACTCTACGCAGCACCACAGTTACCTCAGCTAGTGGTGGCCATAACTCAGCATTTCGACACAATCGCACTTGATACGGCAAAGATGGTTATGTGCGATGTGAATCGCCGCGATGAGTTTTTGGGCGGTGATATTCAGTTGCTATCCCGCATTCAATGCCGCATTGACGAAGCCTGCCTCGCCGCCATGCTTCAGGCTGGCAACTCTCCGGTGATTCAGGATGGCTGGATTAAGTGCAGCGAGCGGATGCCGGAAGACGAGCAGGAGGTTCTAACCAGGAACAGGATGGGGCATTGCTTTGTATCGTTCTTTGATGAGCATTCAGGGCTGTTTTTCGACAGAGTAGATGTGGCCGCCGCATGCTGTATAGAGCACATATTGGTAACCCATTGGATGCCACTGCCAGCAGCACCGCAGCAGGAGGAGTGAGGTGAGTACTTATCTTTTTTTCGGTTTCCTTGTTGTTTGCACTCTGTTTTGTATGGTGATGCTGTGGCGGGTGGTCAAGGTGGCAAAGTGGCGATTCAAGGCCCTCGAAATGAGTGCTGATGATTATCGGGCACTACCTGAATTTAATAAGATGTTGTGGATGATTTGGATATGGAGGCTAGAACGCTTCCCGAGATGTAATAAGCGGGCATGGCGGGAGATGAAGTGATGGATCAGCTACTGCAATATGCCACGAACCGGATAATTGAGCTGGAAAACCTGCTGCTGGTGAATGTTGAGGAAACTGTCTGGCCTGCCGAAGTAGGAATGGTATATAGCCAGATTGAAAGTGCCGGGGATCTTCCGGCACATCACCAGCGCCGCCTGAAGCATCACATCAACCGCATGTGGCTGGAACAAATGCCGGTACCGTCAATAATCGCTGCGGCCCGGTCACTGGCCATCGCTATGGAGAAATACGCGTGAGAGATTCAGAAATCATTGTTGATAATTTTGCTGGCGGCGGCGGGGCGAGTACGGGAATTGAGCTGGCAATCGGTCGCAGCGTTGATATTGGCATGCGTATGCTGCAACCGCACGAGCTATACCGCGCTCAGGGATTCCCTGAGTGGTACATCATCGACCAGGACTATCGGGGTAAGAAGTATGCTAAGGACAAGCAGGTTGCGCGATGTGGTAATGCTGTTCCGCCGCCATTTGCTGAGGCGCTGGTGCGTGCTAATTTGCCGGAGCTTTGTCAGCAGAAACAAATAGCGGCGTAATAAAACATCGCTAATTCAACCCGCTACGGCGGGTTTTCTTTTTTTACTACTGACAGAAAATTAACAATTTGTGCTCTTAAAACGTTGATCATTTCCGTGCATAGGTATACTGTATAAAAACACAGTACATGCAATGGAGGCCATTATGAAAGTTGAATTAACCATTGATCGCATGAAAGAACTTCCTAAAGGCGCAGTACCAGCACTGGAGAAAGAATTGCTTAAGCGCCTGAATGATCACTATGACAATTGCAGGCTCACAATCCGCCGTGCCGGGTCCGATGGGTTAAGTGTTTTTGGTGGTGACAAGGACGATAAAAAGAAAATTGAATCAATCCTCCAGGATACCTGGGAAAGCGCTGACGACTGGTTTTATTAGAATTGCGCTTAAGGCTGGCGCGCATTTTTCAGAATACCGCAATTTGCGTAACCCTCTGATGCTGCTGCCGACAATCTTTAATCGCGTCTGTTAGTCGCTCGAAGGGAGAACATAAATGTGAGTGATTCAGCTTTGCAAACGTCAGAAGACAACTGGTATGACATTGTAAGAAGGTCTGACGGCTGCGTGGTGTTTAGCTTTCCTTCATCGGGCAGGCATCTAATTTATCGCGTCAATGGCATGGTTTCTATGCGGCCTTTGCTGGATGATGAAGAGGTCTTTACTCCTAATGGTTTTATGCAGTTTATTCACCGTCTCGGCTACCGGGTAACCCCACCTTCTGATAATATGAAATCAACGGTCTGAACAACCGTAACCTACTGCGCCACGGAGAGAAACCATGGCGCACGAACTACAACTCATCAAGCAGTCATCAGGAATCCTGATCCCCGCGACGCCGGAGACCAGCGATATTCTGCAATCAAAAATCAAACTCGGCGCCGTGCTGGTAGCCGAATTTCGCCAGGTGAGGAATCCCGCATTCCATCGCCGTTTCTTTGCGCTCCTGAACCTTGGGTTTGAATACTGGGAACCTACTGGCGGAGCAATCTCCTCCAACGAACGCAAGCTGGTAACCGGCTATGCCAAGTTTCTTGCCTCATTCGCGGGAAGTGAAGCCGCACTCCTGGATGCTGCCGAGCAATATCTCGACCGCATTGCTGATAAGCGCGCCGGTAGCATCAGCATCTGCAAATCCTATGATGCTTATCGCGCCTGGGTGATCGTCGAGTCTGGTCACTATGACGCTATTCAGCTTCCTGACGGAACACTTCGCAAACATCCCCGCAGTATTGCCTTCGCTAACATGGACGAAACCGAGTTCCAGCAACTGTACAAAGCCGCGCTCGATGTTCTGTGGCGCTGGGTATTGTCCCGGGCATTCAAGACTCAGCGAGAAGCGGAAAACGCCGCATCGCAGCTCATGAGCTTTGCGGGGTGATGGCGATGAAATATTCCTGGTTCCACCATCACGAATGCACAACCGAACAGGCCGACGAGCTGGTGGCCAGTTACCGCCGCCGTGGCGCCACGGTAGAACGTAGCCTGAATCGCGACAACATCACCTGGACTGTCAGCGTGCAGCTGCCGGAAAGCGAGAAAGCGCCGCGCCCTAGCCGGGTATGGCAAAGCAAGGCGTGGGGGTGAGTATGGCTAAGCTACCGCGCCGTAAGTGCGCCAACAAAGAATGCCGCCAGTGGTTTCACCCGGTGCGTGATACGCAGACTGCCTGCGGTTATGAGTGCGCCAGCGCTGTCGGCAAAGAGCAGACCAGAAAAGCCCGTGAAGACGCTAAGCGCAAAGAGTCCGCCAAACAGCGCGCTACTGAGAAGAAAGAGCGAGCCGCCTGGCGCCAGCGTAAAGCTGCAGTTAAGCCGCTGAAGCACTGGGAGGATTTAACCCAGCGCGTCGTCAATGACTATATTCGCGAGCGTGACCATGATTTGCCATGCATCAGTTGTGGGACGTTCGACACCGTCCAGTGGGAAGCCGGGCATTACCGCTCACGTGGGAAAGCGTCACATCTCCGCTACCACGAAGACAATATCAGTAAACAGTGCCACCACTGCAATGTGCAACTGTCGGGCAATCAGCAGCAGTACCGGCTTGGGCTTATAGAGAAAATCGGGTCTGAGCGCGTTGAGGCTCTCGAAAACAACAACGTTCCACACCGATACACCATCGAAGAACTCGAATCCATCAGGAAGCATTACAGCGCATTGCGTCGAGAGTTAATTAAGAGCAGGGAGGCTGCATGACATTTGAATCCTATTTTGCCGATCACCTCCGCGTTCGTTGGCAACGATTGCGCTTATATCACTTTCCCGGCTCTGTGCTGACGGACTACCGAATACTGAAGAATTACGTGAAAACTTATGCTGGAGAAGCGCTATGAACCTTGAAAACACAGTGAAATACCACTTCGCAAAATCCACGCTGATTAGCGATTCTCCGCGTGCTACCGCCTCCGATTCACTGACCGGTACCGACATTATGGCTGCCATGGGCATGACGCAGGAACGCGCCGCAATGGGTTACAGCGCCTTCCTCGGCAAGATGGGCATAAGCAATAACGACCGGGATCGGGCGATCGGTCTGCTGGCTGAGTACGCGATGACAAAATGCGACAAGGTTGCCGCACTGCGTAAGCTCGGTGCCGGGGTTAAACCTCAGGTGGTGCACCAGTTGGCCACCTTCGCTTTTGAGGATTATTCCCGCAGCGCAGCCAGTGTAAAGCGGTGCGATTGCTGCGACGGTGAGGGCTTTATTGATGCTGAGGTATTCAGTATGAAAACCAATACGCCGGCACATGCAAAAGAAATCATTAAGGCATCAAAAGCGTTTGGTTTGAGGGTGATACCTTCGCAGCACCAAAACAGGCGTGAGGTAAAAGAGGTGGCCCGAGTGCTGTGCACGACCTGCAAGGGGAAGAAAGTCGTGAGCTGCGCCTGCAATGATTGCCGGGGGCGAGGCAAAGCCGTAGACCAGGAAGAAACAACGAAGCAGGGCGTACCGGTATTCGCCAACTGTAAACGCTGCAGCGGGCGTGGCTATGAACGAATTCCTTCGACTGAGGCCCATGCAGCTGTTTGTCAGATTACCGATGCGATCAGCCTGGACACTTGGAAAAAGTCCGTTAAGCCATTCTATGACCAGCTGATCACGAAATTCGATATCGAAGAGACTTGGGCAGAAAAACAGCTTAAGCAGATAACGCGGTAACGCCTGTAACGATAGCCTGCGATTTTGTTGCGGGCTATTTACTTTTCCCGAATCTGTGTTAATTTTGTCCTAACGATGGGTTAATGCCTTCGTTTAGGTGGTGAGTAAGTAAGTAAACATCGCACATCGGGTCAATAGACGCCTTGAGATGAAGCCACCCAAAATTAAGAGCCTCGCCAAGTGCGGGGCTTTTTGCATTCAGGGTCAGAAGCACAGAGGTTGTGCGATCGGCTGTTAACCGATTGGTCGAAGGTTCGAATCCTTCCTGTCCCGCCAAATTCCTACCAGGACCATAAGAGCGAAAGCTCAACGCACTACCCTAATCTTGCCAGCCGCGCCGCTGGCTTTTTTATTTCGGCCGCAGACAATCAATCAAAGATGCCCCGTAGCTATCAGTGTCTGACAGCCTTTCCCCACTAAACACAGCTCCCGCTTCACTTGCGAGGAGAGAGACTATGAAGATGCCCTACAAACAAGACTTCATCGCTGCTTTGCTAGCTGCCAAAGAGCAGGGCATTGGTGCGATTCTGGCATTCATTATGGCGTATCTGCGTGGTCGCTATAACGGAGACACACTATCAAAGACGCTGATTGATGGGTTGATGTGCGCGATGTTTGCCTGGTTCGTCAGGGACATTCTCGTGTTCATTGGCCTGAGCACAAACCTTGCCTATATCGGCAGCGTGTTTATTGGCTATCTGGGAACGGCAACAATCGGATCGCTTATCAAGAAATTCACTGCCAAGAAGGTAGGGGTGGATGATGCAGGAAATTAACTCTCAGCGTAAAGCATTTCTCGACATGCTGGCATGGTCAGAAGGTACTGACAAAAAAGGACAGCCTACAAATAACCGCGGATACGATGTAATTGTCGGCGGGTCGTTATTCACTGATTATTCCGATCACCCTCGCAGGTTGGTAACGCTAAATCCGAAACTGAAATCTACGGCAGCTGGTCGCTATCAGCTACTGTCTCGTTGGTGGGATGCTTATCGCAAGCAGCTTGGGCTGAAAGACTTCTCACCTGCCAGCCAGGATGCTGTCGCATTGCAGCAAATTAAAGAACGCCGAGCGCTTGAGTTAATTGACTCTGGTGATATCCGTCAGGCTATCGATCGCTGCAGCAATATCTGGGCATCACTGCCTGGTGCTGGGTACGGTCAGTTTGAGCACAAAGCAGATAACCTTATCGCCAAATTCAAAGAGGCTGGCGGTACGGTAAACGAGCCAAAATCATGAGCAGGTTAACCGCAATCATCATTGCCGTTGTCGTCTGCACCATCGTGTCGCTTGGCTGGGCTGTTAATCACTACCGCGACAACGCTACCGAATACAAGAAACAGCGCGATGAGAAAACTCAGGCGCTGAATTTGGCGAACGCTACCATCAAAGACATGCAGACACGCCATCGCGATGTAGCTGCACTCGATGCCAAATACACAAAGGACTTAGCCGATGCGAAAAAGCAGCTTGATGATCTGCAGCGTTGCGTTCGTGATGGCAAGTGTGGGTTGCGCATCAACGCAAAATGTCCCGCGAACGGAGCGACCAGCACCGGCAGCATGGTCGATGCTTCCAGCCCCCGACTTAATGACTCCGCTGAACGGGATTATTTCACCCTCAGAGAGCGAATCGTCACAGTGACGAGGCAGGTTGGCTATTTGCAGGAATACATCAACACGCAGTGCCTGAAATAAATACTCTTTGCAAAGTACAAAGTCCTTTTAATGAGCCTCGCGAAATGCGGGGCTTTTTTTATACCCGCAGTAAACCGCGCATCGCAGCGCATGACAATCCCGAGTCTTTCAGAAAGCTGAGCCTGAGAACTGCCGTATATGGTGGCGACCATCTCGGGGCGGCTTTTCTGTGCGAACAGGCTCATCTTTCTTAAGGATCATCGCCATGAATCACCCAAGCATTGTTATCGAAAATGTTCACGTCAGAAGTAATGAACACGGAACCTATAACCTTAACGATATGCACCGAGCGGCAATGGCCGGTGGACTTTCCAAGAAGTAGCAGGTTCCTAGTCAGTTTATCGGTGCTGACGGAGTACAGGCTTTTGTCGATGAGGTTTCCAAAGTGCTAAAAGACACTTTGGAGCAAAATCAAATACTTGATGTTATCCACGGTGGAGCTAATCGTGGGACGTGGGCGCATGAGTTAATCGCCTTAAAGTATGCTGCATGGCTTTCGGCGTCTTTCGAAGTGAAAGTTTATCAGACCTTCCGCGATGTAGTGATGGGTAAGCTTTCCCTCTTCGCTGAGGCCAACAAGCTTGAGCTGGAGTATCAGCATAAGACCAAGCGCGTCAGTACAGCAGCTCGAATTATGAATAGTTGGGGCGTTGGTGGTGAAAAGCGCCGTATTGAATCTGAGCGGATTCATATGCAGGAGCAGATTCAATTAGTCATTCCAGGCCTGCCAAAAAAAAGACGAAGCGGCGTAACCGGCTCAGAATTGAGCTAGTTGATAAGAGAGCCACTTTCACAACGGCTCTCCATTACAGAAGCTCTTCGCTGAGGGGCTTTGATAATGTCAAAGTTAGGTGATTCAACATGGCTAAACCGGACTGGGGAGCACTGCAAGACCAGTTCCTCGCCGAACATGCTAAATCCGGTATTTCCCCCAAAGACTGGTGTGAAGCGCAGGGACTGAATTACGCCAGCGCACGTCGATATATCAAAAAACCTACTGCGCAAAATGCGCAAAAAACTGCGCAGAAAAAAATGCGCACTGCGCAAAAAGATAAAAGCGCAAATGAGCTGGTGGATGATGATGGACTTACTGCTCAGCAGCGCTTATTTGTCGCGGAGTACCTGAAAGACAACAACGCCACCGCTGCCGCTTCACGTGCTGGTTATAGTGACCCAAACTACGGTCGCCAGCTCATAACGAATCCTAACGTTGCCCAGGCCATTGCGCAGCAGCAGAAAGCCTCCATTGCGCGCACGCTTGGCTGTGCTGATGAAGTCCTGGCGCAGATGTGGCAGCTCGCCACTTTCGATGCAAACCAGCTTTCACAGTATCGTCGCGGCGCGTGTCGTTACTGCTGGGGCTTCGGTCACCATTACCAGTGGCGCGATGCCGTGGAGTTTGAAGAGAAGCGGCTGGAAGCTAAAGAACGCGACAAGCGTGAGCCAGTCGACGTGGGCGGCTATGGATATGACCACACCCAAGAGCCGAACCCTGCCTGCCCGCGCTGCAATGGTGACGGAATAGGCCAGCCTTACTTCGCTGATACCAGGAAACTCTCCCCTGACGCTGCTTTGGCATATTCCGGCGTCAAGCTGGGGAAGAATGGTGTCGAGATAACGGCAATCAGCCGCGAACGGATGTACGAAGCCGTAATGAAGCGCCTGGGCCTGGCCGATAGCGAATTCGCGCAGCGCCTCCAGCAAATCGAAATCGACCGCCGGCAGCTGGAGATTGAAAAACTCCGCAAAGAGCTGGCCGGTGATGGTGATGATGACGAACCAACACCAGTACAGATCAATATCAACGTAGTGGATGCGAGGGAAGAAGATGGGGATCAGCCCGACACTTAACATCCCACAGGCTCGCTTCCTCGCGATGGAGCACAAGTTTAAAGCCTACGTTGCCGGGTTCGGTTCCGGTAAAACGTGGGTGGGTTGTGGCGGCATCTGCAAAGGGATGTGGGAACACCCGAAAATCAACCAGGGTTATTTCGCGCCGACCTACCCGCAGATTCGTGACATCTTCTACCCGACTATCGAAGAGGTGGCCTTCGACTGGGGGCTGAGCGTCAAAATCAATGAGGGGAACAAAGAGGTTCACTTCTACGAGGGGCGACGGTTCCGCGGGACCACAATCTGCCGTTCGATGGAGAAGCCCGGCTCGATAGTTGGTTTCAAAATCGGTAACGCGATGGTGGATGAGCTGGATGTCATGGCGGCTGCCAAAGCGCAGCAAGCCTGGCGAAAAATCATCGCCCGTATGCGTTACAAGGTGGATGGGCTGCGTAACGGTATTGACGTCACGACAACGCCGGAGGGGTTCAAATTCGTTTACCAGCAATTCGTGAAGGCAGTACGTGAAAAGCCAGAGCTCTCAGCCCTGTACGGTCTGATACAGGCCAGCACGTTTGACAATGCGAAGAACCTGCCCGCGGATTACATCCCTTCGCTGATGAATTCCTACCCGCCGGAGTTGATTAAGGCGTATCTGAGGGGGCGCTTCACCAACCTGACCAGCGGCACCATCTATCACCAATTCGATCGACGACTGAATAACTGTACTGATGAAGAACAGGCAGGCGAACCGCTCTATATCGGCATGGACTTTAACGTAGGCAAAATGGCGGCCATCGTCCACGTGCTTCGAAATGGCGAGCCGCGCGCGGTACGCGAATTGATAAAAGTTTATGACACGCCGGCCATGATAAAGCGTATCCAGGAAGAGTTCTGGCGCTACGAGGGCGGGCGCTATGTTGCCTCCAGGCAGATTTATATCTATCCGGATGCTTCCGGCGATTCACGCAAGTCCAATAACGCCAGCGCCACCGATATTGCGCAGCTCAAGCAGGCAGGATTCAGCGTGGTGGTGAACGCCGCCAACCCGCCGGTAAAGGATCGCATAAACTCCATGAATGCCATGTTCTGCAACGGCAACGGTGAGCGCCGCTACAAAGTTAACGTTGCTCGCTGCCCGGTCTACACAGACAGCCTTGAACAGCAGGTATGGGCGGCAAACGGCGAGCCGGATAAATCAGCCGACAACGATCACCCAAACGACGCTGGTGGCTATTTCATCGTGAAGCAATTCCCGATCATCAAACCCACCGGAAAAGTCACTCAACTACGGATGTAACTCCATGCCTGACATCTCAACACCCAATCTGGACTATGGGAACATGGTCGAGGCGTGGGATATTAACGATGCCCTGATGGGCGGTACGCTCTATATGCGACAACTGGGCGAGGCATATCTCCCGCGCTGGCCGAAAGAAGACAAAGAGGACTATAAAAAACGCCTCTCTGTGGCTACGCTTTTGCCCGCCTACGAAGAGACCATTAAGCAAAATATCGGGCGCGTATTTGCCGAGCCGATTAAGCTGGCCGAAAACGTTCCAGAGCAACTGCGAGAGTTTGCGAAGAACATCGACCTGGAGGGTACCCGCCTCGATGTCTGGGCTCAGTCATTCTTCGGCCTGGCGATGCAGTATGGCCTCTCCCATGCGCTGGTAGACTATCCCCGAGTGGACCCCGAAAGGGTGAAAACCAAAGCGGATGAGAAAGCTACCGGCGCGCGCCCGTACGTCACAATGCTTAATCCCCGCCAGGTAATCGGATGGAAGTCGAAGATGGTGGACGGTAAGCTGGAGCTCACCGCGCTGCGCATCAAAGAGGTGGTTGTCGAGGACGGTGACGACTTCGGGCAAACAAAGGTGGAGCAGATACGTTATGTGACGCCGGGAAAGGTGGAAATCTACCGCAAGTCCAGAGGCACCGAGGGCGCGGCGAACTGGGAGATATTCAATCAATGGGAGACCTCTCGTAAAGATATCACCCTGGTGACGCTCTACACCAAGCGCACCGGGTTTATGTGTGGTTCACCGCCTCTACTCAACATGGCCATGCTGAACATCAAGCACTGGCAAAGCCAAAGTGAGCAGGACAACATCCTGCACGTCGCCCGGGTGCCTATATTGACGGTGTTCGGGCTTGAGCAGGGAGAAGAGCTGGTAATTGGGTCTTCGTCTGCCACATCGTTCACCGATCGGCAAACCCAGGGTCTGGAATATGTTGAACATACCGGTTCGTCCATTGGTGCCGGCAAAGAGTCGCTGGCAGAGCTGGTGGAGCAGATGCGCCAGGCTGGCGCGAAGCTGCTGCGCACGGAGAACACCTCTACCAAATCGGTGGATCAGACCTCCGAAGAGAAAATGCAGGAGCAGTCGCCGCTCTACACTATGGCCACCAGCCTCGAAGACGCGATCGACAACATCCTGCAGATCATGGCTGAGTACATCGGCGAGAAGGAGGGCGGCAACGTAGATGTGCGCACCGAGCTGGATGTTGAGTCGAAAGAATTCAACCCGCCTGCTGCGCTGGCTATTCAGTCCCTGCGCCAGGGCGGTGACCTTCGCCGTATCGATGCGATTAAAGCCCTGCAAAAACTCAACCTGATTGATGCCGACGCGGATCCTGATACGGTGCTGAGCGAGTTGCTGGCCGAGTCTGCGTCACTGAGTGAACCACCGTCGGGGGTGTGAAATGGCCCGTTCCGTGAATGACAGGCTACTGGACGAGACCATCGCGCACGGCTTGTACGTGACGCGTTACGGTACCGGCGTCGCCCGGCGCATGGTCGCGCTGCTGAACAAGGTGGATGCTGAACTGGCCGCCAGGCTGCTGGTGCTGCTGGATGGCAAGCGCGCTGATACCTACAGTGCGCGTCGTCTGGCCTCTCTACTGGCCGGTGTTCGTGAACTGAACCATCAAGCCTACGAACCGGTTAATGCGTCCCTGGAGCGTGAGCTGGCACGTTACACGGATTATGAGACCGGGTATCAGATGGACCTGTTCAGCAGCCTTATACCTGGGCAGGTGCTGAAACACGTCCCGCTGCAAAGCATTGCCCCAGAGCAGGTCTACGCCTCTGCGGTGGCGCAACCTTTTCAGGGGAGATTGCTGAAGGAGTGGGGCCAAAAGCTTGAATCCGATCGGCTGGATAAAATCACCAGTGCGGTGCGTACCGGATTTCTTCAGGGTGAAACCGTCGAGCAGATCGTGAAGCGCGTCGCCGGCACGCCGCAACTTAACCGCCAGGACGGGGTTATCAATGCCTCACGTCGTGACCTTGCTGTTGTTGCCCGCACCGCGGTGAACCATATGGCAGCAACGGCGCGCCAGGAGTTTGCACAAGCCAATAGCGATATCGTGAAGGCCAAACAGTGGTCTTCGACTCTGGACACCCACACCAGCCAGTGGTGCATCATCCGCGACCGCAAACTCTACTCGCTCGATGGCAAGCCGCTGGGCCATGCAATTCCGTATCTGCGCGGACCCGGCAAAATCCATTTTTGCTGCCGCTCCTGCGAAATCCTGATCACTAAATCGTGGGAGGAAATGCAAATAGCCTCAGGCGAGCTGAGCAACGCCACGCGCGCCTCAATGGACGGACAGGTGCCAGCGCATACCAGCTATGCCGAATGGCTTGCGAGGCAGCCTTACGCGCGGCAGGAGCAGGTGCTGGGCGTTACTCGCGCGCAGATGCTGCGTGACGGCAAAATCACCGTGCCGGAGATGTTCAATGATGCCGGGGAGTTCCTTACCCTGGACGAATTGCGCCGCGTGGATGCGTCGGCATTTGAGGGGTAGGGTATGCGTAATGATGATTTTCACTGCGTGGGCGATGGCCGTGGCAGACGAAGGGTGTTTGTAAATGGCAATGAGGTAAAGAGCTGCGTTTGGGCGGACGTTAAGCGAGGTGTCGCATGCATTCATCCACACCCGTTACGGATCCATAAACGAAAGCGGAGTGAGGTTTACTCCCGCAAGCTACGCGGCGAAATTACAATCGAATTTATCTAACAGGCTGCCTCAGGGCAGCTTTTTTTATGCCTGCCGCTGAGCGGATGCGACGCGGTGCCCGGGTCGGATGACCCTTTACGTATGGCCGGAAGGCTGGAGCAAAAACAATGAAACTGAAACTTGATGCTAACGGAAATGTGGTCGTTGAAAACGGTATGCCTGTGTACATCCATGATGATGGCAAAGAGATCCCGTTCGATGCGGTCGCAGCGATGACCAAAATCACCTCCCTGAATGGCGAGGCGAAAACTCACCGCGAAGCGAAGGAAGCGGCGGAAGCCAATCTCGCGAAATTCTCTGGCATCACCGACCCGGCCAAGGCGCTCGAAGCCCTGGAGATGATGACCAAAATCGACCAGAAAAAACTGATCGATGCTGGTGCCGTTGACCAGGTAAAGGCGGAGATCACCAAAGTTTTCCAACAGCAGCTGGACGAAGCGAACAGCAAGACCCAGCAGCTGGAAACTCAACTCTACGACGAGATGATCGGCGGCCGCTTCGGTGGCTCCAAATTCATTTCAGAGAAGATGGCGATCCCGGCTGAGTTCGTGCGTTCGTACTTCGGGCAGAACTTCAAAATCGAAGACGGCAAGGTCGTGGCCTTCGACGGTCAGGGCAATAAGGTGTTCTCTCGCACCAAGCCTGGCGAGCTGGCTAGCTTCGACGAAGCGCTGGAGTCACTGATCGAGTCGCATCCGCAGAAAGATTACATCCTCAAAGCGTCCGGTAACAGCGGCGGCGGTTCTCACCAGTCGCAGCACCAGGCCGGGCAAAAAACCATGAAACGCGATGCGTTTGATGCATTACCTCCAGCAGAGCAACAGGCTGTGATCGGCGGCGGCACAAGCATCGTTGATTAATCGAAAGGAATAAATACATGTCTAATACTTTGACTGGCCTGATCCCGACCATTTATACGGCGCTTAACCGCGTTTCACGTGAGCAGGTAGGTTTTATCCCGGCAGTGGCTCGCAACGCTAAGGCCGATGCCGCGGCCAAAGACCAAACCGTGACCGCACCAGTAGCACCAAAAACCACCACGGTAGACATCACACCGGCACCTACCGCACCAAACGACGGAGATCAGAACATCGGCACCGTGGATGTCAAAATCACCAAATCAAAAATGGCTCCGGTCAAATGGAACGGTGAAGAACAGTTGGCGATGGGGCCATCAGGTAACTACGACGTTATCCTTGCCGATCAGTTTTCTCAGGCCTTCCGCGCGCTGAGCAACGAAATGGACGCAGACCTGGCTGCGCTGTTCTACAAATCTTCCCGTGCAGTTGGTGCACCAAAAGAGACGCCATTCAGCATTAAAGACGATCTGTCTGATGCAGCGCTGGCGCGTCAGATTTTAGTGGATAACGGTGCACCGACTACCGACATGCGCATGGTGCTGGGCGGCGAAGCGATGGCCTCAATTCGCGGAAAACAGTCGGTTCTGTTCAAAGCGAACGAAGCAGGTACCGATCAGCTTCTGCGTGAAGGTATTATTGGCCGCGTGATGGGCTTTACCGGCGTTATCACCGAATACTCCACGCGTGAAATCGACGGTTCACTGATTGCTACGGGCGATAAGAAACTGGCGGCCACGTTTGAAACGGAAGTGCGCATTGGCGACCTCATTGATATCGACGGCAAAAAGTGGCGCGTGGTCCAGCCGAATCCGGTTAAACCTGCAGATGTGCTTATCTCCTACAACATCCAACTGAGGGCGTGAGTATGGCCAGTACTGCTAATCAGCCGTTCCTGGCTGCCATTCAGTTGTTCGTGGATAGCTCGAAGCAGGAGATGGACGAGGTAGTGCGCCGGACGGGAATTAAAATCCTGGCTCAGCTCGTTGAGATGTCGCCGGTAGGCCAGCCAGATATCTGGGAGGTCAACCAGACGGCAACCTCATACAACACTGCTGTGCGGGAACATAACGCGGCTTTGCGTGATGACCCGGCCAACCTGACCAAATCAGGGCGTCTTAAGCGCGGGCTGCGCGTCAACGACTCGATGGACATCAAAAAGCCTGACGGCTATGTCGGCGGGCGCTTCAAGAACAACTGGTATGTGGGGTTCGATAGCCAACCAACGGAGAGCAACGAAACTCCGGACGCTTCCGGAAAGGGTTCCAACTCCCGCGGGCTGGCGGTGCTCGAAGTGTTCCGGGTAGGCCAGGTCAGCTCGATTTTCTTCACCAATAATCTGCCATATGCGGCAGCACTGGAGAACGGGCATTCCGGCCAGGCACCCGGCGGCATGGTGGGCATCACTGCGCTGGATGCCGCGCAGTTGTTCCGTGAGGCAATGAGCGAGGTGCGCAATGGCCAGTGACCAGTCAATGCGAATTGCTGAACTACTGGAGAGCCGCATTGCGGTTATCTGCTTATCGCTTGGGCTGCCCGTAGCCTGGCCGAACATACCGTTTACTCCCCCGGATAGCTCACCATACGGGCGTGTTTATGTTCTGCCGGCACAGACGGTGGGGCAAGACCTGGAAGGTCAATTGCGAACCTATCAGGGCATCCTGCAGCTCAACATCATTATCCCTGCCGGTAGTGGCGTGTCTCAGGCCAGAGGGCTGGCAAAGTCTATTGCCGATGCATTCCCGGAAGGCCTGCCGCTAGTAGATGGTGACCTGACCGTTTATATCAACGGGCCGCCGCAAATTCGCCAGCCAATTCAGGGCAGCATTGATATCACGCACCCCGTCAGCATGCAGTACCGCGCTGATTACTGACCCGCCACTCGGCGGGTTTTTCATACCTCAATTCAGGAGAATGCAATGGCATTCGCAATCCCTAACGGGTCGCGTGTAAACGTGGCCAAGGCCTATCTTGCGCCGATTATTTTCACTGCAGCATCCAATGCCACGGAATGCGAACTGACCGTTGCCTCGGCTGCTGGCATCCTCGCGGGCGATGTTGTCCAGGTTAACTCTGGCTGGTTGAAGCTCGACACCATGGTCGTGCGCGTTAAGTCAGTCACCGGTACAAAAATCGTGCTGGAAGCGTTCGATACCACCAACACCGCTAAATTCCCGGCAGGCACTGGCGCTGGCACGCTGCGCAAGATTGATTCGTGGATCACCATGCCACAGGTGATGACGCTCTCTACCGAAGGCGGTGACCAGCAGACTATCTCTATCCAGTTCCTGGAAGATGATAAGGCCCGTACCATCCCAACGTTCAAAAATGCCGTGGTGCAGGTCTATACCTTCGCGCATGACCCGCAGTTGGCTATCTACAAACGGCTGATTGAACTTGATGAATCTAGCGATGCCACGGCTGTCTGGTTCCACAACCCGCGCGGAAAAGCGGATCGTTACTACTCTGCCAAGGTGTCCTTCCAGAAAGTGCCGAAGACCGAAATCAACGCTGTGGAAAGCAATGAAGCGCGTATGAACTTCGAATCAGATATGCAGATTTACCCTATCGTTGATGCATCCGCTACGCCGCTGGCGTTCCTGACTGACTTGCCAGCAACCAAAACTGTTGCCACTGGTGCAGCGTTGGATCTGGCAGTGGTTATGCAGGGCGGCTCCGCGCCGTACACCTACGTGTGGAAGAAAGGCAGTACGGCTATCCCGGGCAAAACCGCCTCGACGTTCAACATTTCGTCTGTCGCATCCGGTGATGCTGGCGTTTACACCTGTGGAGTCACCGACGCTGCGGGCAAAACCATCACCTCGGCTGCATGCACCGTTACCGTCTAATCACTTAAGCCCGGTTCGCCGGGCTATTTTATATCCGTAATAAATCAACCGCGCATCTCACGCGCATTTAAAACACAGAACCTTTCAGGATGACCCTTGAGGATACCGGCTGGCTGTCGGTGCCTTTCTGTGGGCCGGATTCCTGTGAGACAAGGTTCATCACTCAAAGGTAATTACCGATATGACTAATTTATGCATGTTCAATACTCCGGTCCGCGTCCTTGATGGCGATATGGTATGCCTAACTGACATCTGGATGGCGGCGGCTAAAGCCAAGGAGGAGGGGCTGGCCCCATCTCTGATTAAACGGAATATGGACAAGCTACGTCCGTGGTACTTTTTGCGAAACGCCTCCACGAAGCGTTTTATCAGCAGCTTACTCAAACTCTCAAAAAACGAGAGTTTGGAGCTACCTCCCTCCCCAACACTGACTGTGGCTGGTAACGGCGGTGGAACCTTCGCCCATAAATTGATCGCTTATAAATATGCTGCATTCCTCGACTCTGACTTTGAGGCTGGCGCATTCATTATTCTTGATAAATTTTTTACCGGTGAGCTGCAAAGAAAGAGCGATCTGGTTGCAGATCTCAATCTAAGCATCCTCGAGTTCGATAATAAAAAGGATTACGCCAGCCATTGCGGGAGTGGGCTGGCTGGGTGGAAGCATGAAAAGCCAGTGCTCCTCGCAAAAATCAAGCTTTTGACGGACCAGTTGCAAATGACTCTCCCCGGGCTTTCGGCATGACAGATCGTCTTGTCGAGTGCGCATCCAGAGCGGGGCGCGACTTCTCTGAATTCTTGCGCGGCGAGAAAGACATTATGCAAGTGCTGGCGTCTATTGATCAGTTTGCATATCAGCTCGAGATTCGCGGTTGCGTTAACCAGCACTTTGTCAGTCATATGATGAGGGGCGCGGTAATGCAGGAGTTCATGAATATGGCGAACGAGCGTCAGAAAGAAAATCGGCGCATAAAACGCGCAGCAAAGAAACGCAAATGACCCGCTCCGGCGGGTTTCTTTTTTCCTAAGGAACCGAAATGACCAAATTCTCCCTGATCCCAAACCCGACCTTCTCCGTCACCGCCAGCATCCCGCGCGCTGGCACTGAAGACGGCAAGCTGACCTTCGCCTTCCGCCATAAGACACTGGAAGAGCTGCGCTCTATGGACGAAAAGCTGCAAAAGGCCGCTGAAGGTAAAAAGGCTGCTATCGAGCCGCAGGCAGACTACCTCATGGAAATTGTCGAGGGGTGGGCGCTGCCGGATGAGTTCACCCGCGATAACGTGATCGTCCTCCTGCAGAACTATCCGCGCGCATTCGACAGCATTGGCCTGGCCTATACCAAAGAGCTGATGGGCATCCGCGAAAAAAACTGAGGCAGGTCGCCGCAGCGATGTATACACCGGGACCGACGCTCGCGGAGTTAGCCGCTTTTGGTTTAACGCCTGAGGACGTGGAGGAAGAAGTGGGGATCCTGCCATCCATATGGGAGGCCTTTACCGTCTTCTCCACGCTGGCGACCCAATGGCGCGTCGGCGCGAGTGGTGCGACCGGTCTTGATTACAACGTTCTCCCCTGGGTGTTTGAGTTGCACGGGGTTGAGGATGCGGCGGCCTGCATGGCTGATATTCGAATCATGGAAAGCGAGGCTCTCAAAGTGATGCATAAGGAGACGGCCTGATGAGTGACCAAATCGCCTCTATTACTTTGCGGGCTGATGTATCCGATCTGAAAACAGCCAGCAATGAACTGGATAAGCTAAATGAGGCAGCAGCGGGTGCTGTTGCTGGCGCAGATGCGCTGGCTAATGCGGCTAAACGTGTAAAGCCATCAGCCCAGGAAGGTGCCGAGGGAATTCGGGAGCAACGAGAAGCCCTGAAAGGCCTGCTGGAGAATATCGATCCGGTAAACAAGGCGCTGAACCGGCTGGATGAACAGCAGGTTGCGCTGCGTAACTTCCAGGCTAAGGGCTTTCTGGATACCGACTCGTTCCAGTCCTATAACAAAATACTGGACGATACCCGGTTAAGGCTGACGGATACCGGCGAAGCTGCAGCGAAGGCTCAGGCAGCACTGGCAGCCACACAGGCGGCAGAGAAGCAATCAGCCGCGCTGAAGAATCTCCTGGGCTCAATCGACCCGACGATTCGTGCGTTTAATTCACTGGATGAACAACACGCACAACTGGTGGCCCATTTCGAAGCAGGCCGCATCAACGGTGCCCAGTTTGAACACTTTAACGATGTCCTGAATCAGACACGCCAGCGCCTATCCAGTGTGGCTGACGTGCTCCCTGAGGCGTTATCGCGGCAGGAAGTTGCTGCGCGCAGCGCTGGCTTATCTGTTGGGCAATATAACCAGGCGCTGCGGATGCTTCCTGCGCAGTTTACTGATATTGCAACGCAGTTGGCTGGCGGGCAGTCCCCGTTCCTCATCCTGCTACAGCAGGGCGGGCAGATTAAAGATTCATTTGGTGGTGTTGGTAATACCCTCAAAGTGTTTTTGTCCTTCCTGAATCCAATAAATGCTGCACTTGGTTTGTCAGCGCTAGCATTTGGCGTGTTGGCTGTTGCTGTGTACAAGGCGCGGCAGCAGATTGATGAAGCATCAAAAATAACGACATCTTCTCTTGGTGCTAGTGGTGATGCTGCTGAACGGCTCGCGCTTAACATGGTCGCCATATCTGACAAAACAGGTAAGGCGATTGATGAAGTTAGCAAGATGTTCATTACCACCAATGATGGAGCCAGCGAATCAATTAAAAAACTGATTGATGTCGGCTATAGCTATGATGAAGCGAGGAAGGAGGTTGAAAAATACAAAAGCACGGGCAATTTCACTGCACTGAATGCTGACATTGACGCTCATCGACGAGAGATTCTTAAGATCGGTGACGCGTGGTCAGAAGCCGCTATAAAGGAGAAGAACAAGTATACTGGTTCAAATCTCGGCAAGCAGAACGTCGCGCTTGGCGGTGGTATTGATTATGGGCTGAAATTCATTGAGCAGGGAATTGACCTGCAAAAAACGATGAACCAGCTGACAATCGATGGCAATAAAGCAGTCGCAGACTCAGTTGACTGGATCAATAAAACGTGGGAATCAACCGATCGCGTTGCAGGAGCAGAGGCAAGGCTTAAAGAGGCTCGAGAGCAGTCAAGGAAAATTGCTTTCTCTGGAGATAAAGAGGCAATTGCAAACGCTCAGCAACTCATTGCGTTGCGCCAGCGTGAGGTCGAGGATGCAATAAAGCAGCGTGACAAAAAGAATAACCCCAAATCACCCACCGTAAAGGTTGATGCTGGTGATCGCACCATCGAGAACTACCAGGCTCAATCGAGGACACTGACTCAGACCCTCGAAACGCTACGTCAAACTGGTGATACTCAGGTCAGAAATACCGAACTCAGCAAACAGCAGTCACGCTTTGCGGAACTGGACGAGGCAGCCAAAACCAGAGCCCTAACCACGCAGGAAAAATCACTCCTGTCGAGCCGTGAAGCCATTCTTAACGCTGCCAAGATTGTTGACCAAAAGAATAAGGAAGTTGAGGCCCAGCAGAAGATTAACGGCCTGGCGCAACAGGCGACAAAATTTGCCGAACAGCAGGCGGCGAAGAGACAGGAGATTGCGGCGGCAGCCGAAGGATTGTCTACAAGAGAGGCTGAGCGCCTAGCCACACTGCAGCGAATTACGGATGCTTATGCCGATAACCTTTCCGCTCAACGGGAAGTGTTGGCTCAGCAGCGTCAAACCTACAAAGAAGAAGATGAACTGAGGTCTAACTGGCTTGCTGGTGCTAAGCAAGGGTGGGCTGATTATGTGGATGATGCAACGAATGCCTACAGCGCAGTAAAAAGCGTTGCGGGTTACGCGTTGAATGGACTATCCGACATGCTGACCGATCTCATGCTAACAGGAAAGGCTTCCATTAAGGCGTTCGGTATGTCGATGCTGAAGATGATCGCCGAAGTCGTAAACCGTTTAATGGTGGCTTATGCTGTGCAAGCAGCAATGGGGTGGATCAGTGGCAGTGTTGGGGGCGGTGGCTCAACACCGGGTGGAGCTTATACTAATGCCGCAGCCGGGGTCGGTTTTGACTCGGGCGGATATACTGGGGAGGGTGGTAAATACGAACCAGCAGGCATTGTCCATAAAGATGAGTTTGTCTTCACCAAGGAAGCCACTAGACGGATCGGTGTTGATAACCTTTATCGCCTGATGAATAACGGGAATTTGGGCCGTTACGCTACTGGCGGGCTTGTTGGTGGAAATCAGGCAGGGGCGACCGACTCAGGTGTGCCGATTATCAGTGTCAGCTTTGGTGACATCAATATCGGCTCGGGTGGGCAGGCCAATACAGGCGGATCAGCAAATGCTGCGGCGATTGGTAAGCAGCTTAATGATGCAATGGTTGATACCATCAATACTCAAGTAAGAAAACCTGGTACTCCATTATGGAATGCCGTGAGAGGAAAATATTAATGAAAATTGTGGAAATAAAGGTCTCTGATGTTGTTTGGTATGACAACGAAAATGGAAAGGCGATTAGCGCTAGCGTTACGCTCTATGGTCCAGATGATTACACTCGTATTGCTAGCGTTCCTGTTCAACTACCGTACCAGTTGGATTTAACTCTTCGTCAAGTTGAAGAGCTAGCGATCGCGACGGCCAAGGGCACGTTAAAAGCAGTCGCTGATACTTTCTGAACGTTACATTCTGACATCCCCTGGTTATCATATGCAAAACGACGATAATCAAGGGGATGATGTGAAAAAGTGTGTTGTAGTTTTGTTTGGCGCCCTGCTTCTCAGTGGCTGTATGTCTACGCCATCTTCAACTGATCTGAGCAATGCCTACTATGGGGATCTGCCTCAGTATTACGAGGGGCAAATTAAGCAAACTATTGGTGATAAGCTCAAAGATGCTGACTCGGCTAAATATCAATTCGGAACGCCGGCTAAAGCCTATCTACAAGGCGGAATGGCTGAGAACTTCAAGATGTATTATGGCTGGGCCATTCCAGTTCGTGTGAATGCCAAAAACAGCTACGGAGCATATGTGGGCTATCAGGATTACATGTTCATGTATCTAAATAATAATATTGTTGATGCAACGCTGAAGTTTAAAACCGGATACGCCAAGACAATTTAACCCCTAAGCTCACACGGATCTTTAATCACAGCCCACTCAGGTGGGCTTTTTATTGGACAGATTTTTTTTGGCTTGAAGAAGAGCTCTGACGTTAGCGCTTTCCCGATCAATTTTTTCCATTAACTTATCTATAAGCCAGTCAACTTTTTCATTTACGGCGTCAAACTCTTCGATTGTTTCAGGCTGCAAGTGAGTGACCTCATTAAACACCTTAAGAAATTCGGCATCCATGTTTAAGGTGCTCCCTACAAGAGAGTCGTGGAGTATCTGGATGATCTCTGAGTTCATCGAGCGGCCATTTTTCTTTGCCCTCAGAGCGATGGCTTCACGCATTCCATCTGGCATTCTGACCGTAAAGCGCTCAATAAAGTTTGGATTTTCTTTGTCAGTCATTTCAACAGCTCATCAGGTTTTCACAAAAAACAATGTAGCATCATATTGACATCATCCACAATGACATCATAATGGTGTCAGGCATCAAAATGATGTCATTAACGACAAAGGGGATAGCAAATGCAAGATCTGCTTTATGCCGGACGCAAGAACGACAGCTTTCAGCTTCGCTTGCCTGAGCGTATGAAAGAGGATATTCGCCGTCAGGCTGAGATGGATGGTATTTCTATTAATTCAGCGATTGTACAGCGTCTCGCCAAAAGCCTGCGGGAGGATCGCAACAATGCTTGAGAAAATGGAAGCCAGTTATGTCGGTTATGCGGGTTTTATCAACAAACAAAAGGCACCAAAGACCAACAAGTTTGAGCGTGGATATATCTATGTTTTGAAGTTATCGAATGGGTACACCAAGATCGGTAGCACTGCTGAGCCAGCTTCAAGAATGAAAAGCTTGCAGCGTGGGCTTCGTTCTACCGAAGTCACCCTGGATCATCTTTGGTTAAGTGTTTCCCATATCAATTACAAAGAAAACGAGAAAAAAGTGTTGGCGTTTTTGGAGGGGAAAGAGCGTGACGGTGAGTTTTTTAACGTCACTTTTGAGGAGGCATTGGCTGTGGTAATGGGGATGGAAATTAAAACTACGTTCTCAATGGAAGAAATAGAAGCAAAAGAGGCCAGCTCCGCAGCTTTTATCAATTCGCTCAACCAGCTTCATGAACTTGCGAAATTACAAAAAAGTTAGGGCTCAGACAGCTGTAACTGCCTGAGCCCCATTTGCCAGAAACGTACGAGGTAACTGACATGAATAGTTTAGCAACATCTGATTTCCGATTCCAGGACGTGGAGCTTCATCCAGTCGAAAGGTCTGGAAACCTTTGGTTTTCATCATCTGATCTGGCTAAAGCTCTTGGTTATAAGAAAACCGACGCGGTTACTCAAATTTATAGCCGTTACAGCGATGAATTTGCAGCCAATATGTCAACGACCCTCAGGGAGAGGGTCGTTAGGAAAACTGGCGCAGTGGAGATGGTTGTGAGGTTTTTCTCGCTACGAGGCGCTCACTTGATTGCGATGTTTGCCTCAACGCCAAAGGCCAAAGAGTTCCGCCGCTGGGTGTTGGATATCCTAGATCGTGAAGTGACGCATTCTCCGATCGCGAAGCAGTTCACCGACGATGAATTATGCTCCCTTGCGTATCTGTGGCGTTCAGCTGCAGTGATGTATGAGGCATGCCGTGAAGTACATCCGTTACTGGTAGTTGCAGAGCATCGCTTGTCTCCGCGTTTCTGCTCAATTGGCACCAATTACAGCCGTGGGATAAACAAAGCTCGTGAAATCCTTAAGCGGGAAACGAACCACATCAAAGAACAACCATGGGGAGACAGTGACTGGAAAAACGTCTTCTCATACGGGAAAGGAATTTTGCAGTGATGCAAAAAGAAAAGCCGGCAGTTAGAGCTACCGGCTTCCATTGAAACTTGTCATAAGGGACCAACCAATGACTTCATTAAATTTAGCAGTTCATGAAACAAATGTCGATCCCCACGCGTTCCCAGTTATTGAGTGGAAAACGCTTCGTGTTGTTACTACCGAAACACTAGCTGATGGTTATGGGTGTGATGAGAAAAGCATCCGTATGAATCTGTCCCGAAACCTTGACCGATTCGAAGAGGGTAAGCATTACTTCTTGGTCACTGGTGCCGAACTTAAAAATCTGCGAGCCACAGTCAGTGGCTCACAAATTTCCAGCAAAGCACGATCCCTTACTCTTTGGACTGAAAAGGGTGCGGCTAGAATGTCGAAAATTATCGACTCTGATGAGGCTTGGAACTTCTTCGAAAGACTTGAGGACTCTTATTTCCGCCCGGTGCCAGTTGCAGGAATCCCGATGACATACGAAGCGGCATTGGAAGATCTGCTGACAAAGGTTAAGGAAAACCGCATTGTGACAGAGCAGCGAGATCGAGCAGTTAAAGAAAAACGCTGGATCTCTGAAAAGCGTGAAGTAACCGCGATGACGACTGCTTCTATCGCTGTGCGCGAGAAAAATAAGTTGGCAGAGCGCCTTGGCGAAGGGAAAAACTATGCAGCCATTATCCCGGTAGAGAAGAAGCTCGGAAAGAAGTTCCC
The DNA here is from genome assembly GCF_035064245.1 of Citrobacter sp. R-1.5.2. Lineage (NCBI taxonomy): Bacteria > Pseudomonadati > Pseudomonadota > Gammaproteobacteria > Enterobacterales > Enterobacteriaceae > Citrobacter > Citrobacter sp. R-1.5.2. The sequence goes on from NZ_JASEYC010000004.1 coordinate 66,538, forward strand.
TTGGCAGCCTCTGCGTAAATGGTGTCGGGAGAATGACTCCACCCCACATGATGTTAACGACCCGCGTTTTGGCTCGGTTAAGTCATGGCCCCGTGCGGCATGGCTTGCTGTGTATGGAGTGGATTTGCGCAAGATCTTTTAATCAGCCGAAGCCTCGGCAAATCTCCTGAGAATTCAGGACATCTCAAACCCGCTTAACGGCGGGTTTTTTTATGGAGCAAATATGGCAGTTGAAACCTACAAATGGAACTCGCAACTCGGGGCGGGGCCAATAGAGTACAGCCAGTCGGTGCGCGCGGCGCAGTTCGGTGACGGCTATGAGCAGGTGGCTGATAACGGCATCAACTCTACAGCCATTCAGGTTCCGATGAAGCATGTCGGTACCGATAGCGAAGTAAATGCCGTCCGCGACTTTCTGCTGGCCCATACCGTTAAGGCTTTCATCATCACGCCGCCAGGCGAGGTTAAGGGACTGTACCGGGTTGTCGCTGACTCCATCCGGAAAAATCAGCTTAGCAGCAAGTTTTCTGAGCTGACCTTCACTATCAAGCGAGCTTACGGGGTTTACGCATAATGGCACTTGTCGATCAGGCGGCGACGCTGGCACCAGGTGGCAGAGTCCGCCTGGTTGAAGTAGACGCTTCAGAGTTCAGCGGTGGTATCCATCGCTTTCATTACGCACCATTCCCCCATACACCAGCCGAAGTTGACGCAGCGAACGGCGACGAGTCAAAGTTGGGGCCGAAGCCAATTATCTGGGGCGGGAAGACCTTCGATTTCTGGCCATTCCAGATTTCTGACCTCGCACTCTCAACCGACCAGGCAGCAGAGCCTAAGCTTAGCGTATCTAACCTCGATGGGCATATCACAGCACTATGCCTACAGTTCAAGGACATGGTGAATGCGAAGGTCAGCATTATCGACACCTACGCCATCTATCTGGATGCGGTGAACTTTCCGGGCGGCGTTAACCCAACGGCGGATCCGACGGCGTTCTCTTTGCAAACCTTCTGGCTGGATACCAAAACCTCAGAAGATGATGAGGTGGTGTCTTGGTCTCTTAGCAGCCCGGCGGATTTGCAGAATCTGGTTATTCCCACCCGGCAGATCACATCACTTTGTGAGTGGGCTTTGCGCGGGCAATACCGCAGCGGTGATGGCTGTACCTACAATGGCACGGCGTATTTCGATGCGAAAGGTAATGTTGTCACTGACCCTGCATTGGATGTATGCGGTGGTTGTCTGAGCGATTGTCGTAAGCGGTTTGGTGCTGGCCTGGCTGAGCCTAATACCGCAACCCTCGATTTCGGCGGCTATCCAGCAACCGTGCTTTTCTCTCGATAACCGGACATCTAAATGAACAAAACGATTATGAAGGCTATCCGAGCGCATGCGCTGGAGGAATCCCCGCGCGAGTGCTGCGGCCTCATCATTCAGTCAGGGCGGCGCCAGCGTTATATCCCGGTTCCGAATAGCCATGAAAACCCATCTGAGCATTTCCGTATTGATGCTGAGTGCTGGGCAAATGCAGAGGATGCGGGAACCATAATTCGAGTCATTCACTCGCATCCTGGCGATGGTGCAAGGGCTATCCCATCAGACCTAGATCGCCAGCAATGCAACCAGTCAGGTGTGGTATGGGGTATCTACGCCCCGGATGCTGACGAGTATGCCGAAATCACGCCGGATGCCATCACGCTTATCGGGCGCCCGTTCATTCTGGGCTCTCACGACTGCTGGGGGCTGGTTATGGACTGGCATGCTACTCAAGGTGTGAAGCTGACCGACTTCCGCGTTGATTACCCGTGGTGGGAAAGTCAGTATCCGGACAACCTCTATTTCGACAATTGGGAGAGAGAGGGATTTGTAGAATGCGATCCGGCGCCGGGTTGCATGGTCATCATGCAGGTCGAATCTGGTAAGTGGAACCACGCCGGAGTCATCACCGAGGAGGGCGAGCTGTTGCATCATCTTTACGGCCAGCCCTCTTGCGTCACGCCATATGCCCGTGGCTACTTCAAAGACCGGACGATGATCTGCGTCCGACACAAAGACCTAAAACAGGAGATTAAACCTTGGCGCGGTTAACAACTATCCGTCTGTATGGTGCGCTCGGCGCTCGGTTCGGTCGGGTGCATAAAATGGCAGTTCAGACGTCGGCAGAGGCGGTAAAAGCCTTATGCGTCAATTTTGATGGTCTGGAAGACTACCTGATGAACGCCAAAAAGAACGGCATGACGTTCGCGGTGTTTCGCGGTAAGCGCAACATTGGCGTGGATGATTTTAAAGAGCTTGCCGGTAATAGTGATATCCGTATTGCACCAATTATGGAAGGGGCGAAAAAGGCGGGTATGTTCCAGACGATCCTGGGGGCAGTAATGGTGGTTGCTGGGGTTGTTACTGGGGTGCTTACCGGCTGGACAGGGATCGGTGCGACGTTTGCTGCCGGATTGATAATGTCCGGCGCATCAATGATGGCGGGTGGGCTTTACCAGATGCTATCACCCCAGCCGAAAGGCCTTCAGGGGCGCGATGATCCCGATAACAAACCCTCATACGCCTTCGGCGGCTCGGTGAACACCCTGGCGATGGGCAACCCGGTCGCGCTGCTGTATGGCGAACGCGAGATTGGCGGCGCCATTATCTCAGCGGGGATCGTGGCTGAGGACATCTGACAGTTTCTCACTCTTCAATTAGCACCCTTTTGGGTGCTTTTTTTATGGATGCAATATGGCAACGATTATCGGCGCAAAGGGCGGCAGCCAAAAGCAGCACACGCCAGTAGAACAGCCTGATTCAGCTCAGTCTATGGCGCGTTGCCGCATGCTGCTGGCGCTGGGTGAAGGTGAGTTTGCTGGTGGGTTGGATGCCACGCGAATTTTCTTAGATGGCACGCCGCTAGGTAATGCCGATGGCACAATGAACTTTGAGAATGTTACCTGGGATTTTCGCCCAGGGACGCAGTCGCAGACACCGATCCCCGGCTTTCCGGCGGTTGAGAATGAAACCAGCATTGGTGTTTCGCTTACGAAAGTTACCCCCTGGACGCGAGCTATCAGCAACACGCAGATCGACGCGGTACTGGTGCGCATCGGCATTACTGGTTTGCAGCAGCAGGAGAACGACGGAGATATCGTCGGCACCACCGTAAAATATCACATCGATTTGTCCGTTGATGGTGGTGCTTATGCAACGGTGCTAACCAAGACAGTAACGGAGAAACTCAGTTCGCTGTATGAGTTGACACACCGTATCAATCTTCCGAAAGCGAACAGCAGTTGGCAGATCCGAGTCGTTCGCGATACTGATGACAGCACTAGCCAGATGTTGCAGAACAAAACGCAGGTGCAGGCTATTACTGAGGTGATTGACGCCCGTCTGCGCTATCCGCATACCGCTCTGTTGTACGTATCGTTCAATGCCAAGTCATTCAGTAATATCCCAAAGATTTCCTGCAAACCGAAAGGACGAGTAATCCGCATTCCGCAGAACTACGATCCCGTGGCGCGCACTTATAACGGCACATGGGACGGTACATTCAAATGGGGATGGACGAATAATCCCGCATGGATTTGGTTCGATATTCTGACTGAACCCCGCTTTGGTCTCGGTCGCAGGGTTACTGCAGCGATGCTTGATAAGTGGGAGTTGTATCGTATTGCCCAGCGTTGTGATCAGAAAGTGCCGGATGGCAAGGGAGGTAGCGGTACCGAGCCTCGTTTTATGTTTGACGTTTATATTCAGGCTCAGGCCGACGCCTGGCAGGTGATCAAGGATATTGCGGCAGGTTTTAATGGCATGACGTTCTGGGGCAACAACATGTTCAATGTTGTCTCTGATATGCCAGCTGATACGTCAAAACTTCAGATACTCACTCGAGCCTCTGTTGTCGGTAAGCCAACGTACTCCAGCGGCAGTGAAAAGAACCGCTATAGCTCTGCGCTGATTAACTTTAGTGACCCAGATAACCACTATCAGGATCGCACAACGGCAGTGATGTTTCCCGAGCTGGTTAAGCAGTTCAAATTTAAGCAGACGCAATTGACGGCTATTGGCTGTACACGTGAAAGCGAGGCGCAGCGTCGCGGAGGGTGGGCCGTCTACTCCAACTCGCTGGATCGCATTATCACTGTTCAGACTGGACTCGATGGCTTCGCCTATGTACCTGGGACCGTATTTGCGTTTGCCGATGAGCGGCTGTCTGGCCGTGTCTATGGTGGGCGAATTACTGACTACGATGCCGGGCTAAAATCTGTAACTACCGATCGGGGAACAAGCGCATTGGCCGGCGATACGCTGATGATTCGTACTCAGGGCGGTACCGTTGAGAGTAGAACCATTCAGGCGGTTAACGGCCAGCAACTGATACTGGCAACTGCCTTTACCGCTGAGCCACTACCTAATGCCATTTTTGTTATCGATGCAGGTCAGTTGCGCCTCCAGTATTTCCGTGTAACCAATCTGACATTTAACGATGAGGAGAACACCTACATTATCACCGGTGCAGAGTACAACGGGGCGAAATATGATGCCGTTGATAACAATGCCCGACTGGATACGCCACCGATCAGTCTGATACCGACAGGCCTGGTAGGGCAAACGTCGAACATCGCAATTAGCAGCTACGATTCGGTCCGCCAGGGACAGCGTATCGCCACTATGGTTGCGAGTTGGGATGCGCCAGTAGATAAAAACGGGAAAACCCAGGCAGATATCGTAGCGTATCAGGCACAGTGGAAACGTGGTGATAATGAGTGGATCAATATTCCCGAAACAGGCCTGCGTAATATAGAAGTGTCCGGGATTTATTCCGGTGATTACCTTGTGCGCGTCCGTGCGATTAACTCTGGGGGAGCGTCTAGCCTTTGGGCCACCTCTGCGTTGACCCATCTTACCGGCCGCACCGGTGAAGTTCCAAAACCGATTGGACTTCGTACCACTGCAATCAACTGGGGTATTCAGGTTGACTGGTCCTTCCCGGCTGATACAGGTGACACGCTCCAGACCGAGTTGCAGTATTCAGCAAACGGTAATGGAGATAACCCTCTGTTGCTTGCCGGTGTTCCGTATCCGCAACACACATATACTCAGCTGGGCTTAAAGGCTGGCATTGAATTCTGGTACCGGGCTCGTCTGGTTGACCGCATTGGTAATCAGAGTGACTGGACGAACTGGGTTCGCGGTATGTCCAACGATAACCCCGATGATTATCTGGGTGATATCGCTGATGACTTCCTGACGTCTGCTGATGGTGACCGCCTTACGGGGGATATTAATACCAACCTTGAAGGCATTCTGCAGAATGCGCTGGCCAACCATGGAACGGTAGAGCACCAGTGGGCGCAGTACGGTGAAGTACGCGCGGATATTCTGGTGGTGAAAACCACGATCGCCGATGTGAATCAGGCTATGGCGGAAATGTCCACGCAGGTGCAGGCCCAGTTTAATGGCGTGACCGCCGCACTGGAAGATAAGCTCACCGCTGTCGTTGACGCTACCGGGGCATCTGCGATTTATACCCTCAAAACCGGTGTCCGTATTAACGGCGTGATGTATAACGCCGGGATGTCGATAGCAGTGCTGGCAGAAGCGGGTAAGCCGGTAGTCACCCGCGTCGGGTTTAACGCTAACCAGTTTGTCCTGATGAGTGGCAGTGGTGATACGCAATATTCTCCGTTTGCCGTTGTTAATGGTCAGGTGTTTATCAGCTCAGCCTTTATCGGTGAGGGAACAATCACGAATGGCAAAATTGGAAATTACATTCGCTCGAATGATTACCAGACCGGCATGACAGGCTGGAATATTCCAAAAGATGGATCGCCAGAGTTCAATAACGGGACTTTTCGTGGCTCGCTTTATGCCAACAACGGTAATTTTGCATTTAACGGTACAAATAACACCGTCGCCATCAACGGGAATGGACTAACTGTCAATTTGTCTGGTGGTGGGCGGGTCGTGGTCGGGAGGTGGTCATAATGCCGGAAGGGATTTTAATCGACTACAACGATGGCCGCCCTGTAATGGCAATTACTGCGGGACTTCGCGCCCCCAGTTTTTGTACATCGTTCTCGGGCAGGTCACCCCAGCCAATGCAGTACCCGGTAAACACACCACTGGTTCCAGGCTCTCAGGTTATTGTGGTACCCACCAATCCTGTCTACACCTACTCATTTGCCTATTTCGACGTGGCCATTATGGCGAGCGTGACCAGGAATGGTGACGCAGGGGTAATCATCAGCGCCGAGACAATCGGTGGAAATACCCTTACTCCGGACTGGTCCGGATACGTTATGGAACTGTTGCCTGCAGCAACTTATAACGAAGGGTTACTGGTTGCGAACTCTACCGACTTCACCGCCATATCTAATCAGGCCGCACTGATGACCTGCGCCTGGTCCGGGCGCATAACGGTTAATGGCAGTGCTCCTCTCCCGGTTGGCGGCATCCCTTTTGGTAAATGGGATAACCCGAATGTATCGGTGGGATTTGATGGTGGCAGCATTATTGTTCGCGATATCTCGTACACAGGCAGGGATGATGTTGCCGGAACGGCAACGATTGACCTGGTGATATTCAATCAGACTGCACCTGTTGGCGGTGATGGTATCACCATGACCAATGCCGCTGGCCAGGTGACGTTCTCCACGCTGAAGCGGCCTTTTGTATACGACCGGCAAATCCAGATTACCGATGCCTTTCAGAATATTGGCGGCGGGTATTGCCAGATAGTTTATACCGGCGCACAGGTCCGGATGAACGGCGGTTACGGCAATCTCAGAATGAAGGGTGTCGTTATGTCCGGGGGAAGTGTCAGGTCTGCATATAACCGGGTTTTTGGTAACTACGCCAGCAATGGATGGGATATGACCCGAAACAGAAATATCTCCATGCCCATTCTCATTCTCCCAAATATGTACTGAGGAAAATTTTATGTCAGCAGGAACACTCACCCTGACGAATAATTCTGCCCAGGTATCAGGGGCAGGGACTTTATTTACTACCGAACTGGCCGCTGGCGATTTTGTTGTTGCTACTGTAGGCGGCATTCCGTATACGCTCCCGGTCAAAACAATCGAAAGCAATACAGGGCTGACACTGGTCAGTAACTTTACCGGTCCCACGCAATCGGGTGCAGCATGGTCAGCAGTACCACGTGTGGCACTGAATATGGTAACTGCAGCACTGGTAACTCAGGGCGCAGAGGCGCTTCGCGGGCTGAACTACGACAAACAGAACTGGCAGCAATTTTTCACTGCGGACGGTGATGTAACCATTACGCTCCCTGATACCAGCCAGACAACAGGACCATCAGCGAAAAAGTTAATCAGTAGTGTAAGTCTTAAGGCGGATAAGTCTGCTCTCAATGATTACGCCAAAAAAGGGGCTAACTCTGACATCACCAGTCTGGAAGGACTCACTACCCCCCTGAGTATTACGCGTGGGGGAACTGGAAGTAATAGTGAATCCGGGGCGAGAACTAAACTTGGTCTGGGAACCTCGGCAACCAGAAATGCGGGAAAATCAACCGGGAATGTACCCGTTGTTGGTGATATGTGGGGGATTGGTGCCGGGACATCACATTATCTGGATATTAATGCAGCCTCTAATAATGATATTTTCAGCGCGCTGTCGGAAAACGGGCTTTGTGCATTTAGAAATAATACACAAATTACATCCACGCCTCACACCGCCTACGGAGCCAGCATCTCAGTTTATACAGGAGATACATTTGGTGCCATTCAGTTTCCATATAGTGCGTCGGGTAAGATTACCGTTATGGCGGCACAAAAAAATACCGGTATTTGGTCACGGACGTTGTACGACACGGTAAATACAACAATAGACGGTAATGGGAATTTACGCCCTGCATCTCCAGTCGTTAAGGTCAGAGGTGACGGGGCAGCGGAATTGAATTACGAATCAGAAGGGGTAGTTGTCGAGCACGTCAGTATAGGGGTTTATAAAGTTTCCGGTGTGCTGGGTTTTAACTCAGATCCTTCCTGGGGCGGTGTAGACGGGGGCTATGTAATTCCGAAAAATGCCAATGGATTACCATTATTGTGGGTGGATTATGAAGTCGAATCAGATGGTTCCATTCTGCTGAAAACGTATCACCGGACACATCCATCGGCACCGGAGTTTGCCCGTAATTTAATTGGCCACGCGTCTGATAATGAGACTTTTATTGAAACCGTAAAAGACGGGGAACCTGTCGATATCCCTGCAGGCCGCTGGGTGGATCTACGTGTTGAAATGCCAGCAGACAGTATCTTTAATCAGCGTCAGGAAGAAATGAGGATAGCAATGGAACAGGCTGAGCAGGCTCGTTCTGAAAATCAGCAGAGCGCCCAGCCGTTATAGTTGATGTAATAATGCTACAGCCAGGCACATCTGCTTGTTAATCTTCAGCCAGCCAGAATTCAGCCTCTTCAAACATTTCCTGAACAGTACGGCTTATCTGCTCTTTTTCATGCTTGCTGGCATCAGTGTTGATCGCCGGCAATGTCATCATCGGTTTTACCCGGACATCAGCATCGTGGAAAAACTACGGATGTTATGAAATTTATGTAATGAGATAAAAGCGGGACACACAAAGCTTTGCATTGGTTTGCAGGGTTTTGCGTGCTCTTGATGGGATGGGATGTGTGCCAGCTTTGTGTCGTACGAGGATTGTCACGATACTTTATCTTAATGCATGTGCCATTAACTTGAAGCGTGTGAATGCGGTAATGGCTATATAAAACAGTTAGTTAAATGTGGTTCTGCTAATTCGTAATGCGAAGGTCGTAGGTTCGACTCCTATTATCGGCACCATCTCAACTTCCTCAAACGTCCGTATTAGTCCGTAAATCGTCTGATTTATAACGTTTTTTCTTCTTTTAAGTCCATAGTAGTCCGTAACCATCCAGTAGAATCCGGTACTGAATGTGTATAGGATTGTGTATATGTTCCTGTTCGGTCTGGATTCCTATACACATGCCTTTAAACGATATGCAGATTCGCCGCGCTAAGCCTGAAGCTAAAGCCTATACACTCGGAGATGGGCAAGGGCTGTCTTTGCTTATAGAACCTAATGGAAGCAAGAGCTGGCGGTTCCGTTATCGTTTTGCCGGTAAACCAAAAATGATCTCGCTGGGTGTGTACCCGACGATCACACTTGCCGATGCGCGTTCTCGTCGCGACGATGCACGAAAACTGGTAGCCGAAGGGAAGAATCCGAGCGAGGTTCGAAAAGAGCAAAAGATTGCTTTGCAAACGGAATCCGAGAGCGCGTTTGAAAAGATAGCCACAGAATGGCATCAGATGAAGTCTACCAAATGGTCAGAGGGCTATGCATCAGACATCATGGAAGCGTTTCAGAACGACATCTTTCCTTATGTAGGGGAAAGACCTGTCGGCGAAATCAAACCGTTAGAACTGCTTAATGTGCTGCGTAAAATTGAGAAACGCGGTGCGTTAGAGAAAATGCGGAAAGTTCGACAGCGTTGTTCAGAGGTTTTTCGTTATGCGATAGCTACAGGAAGGGCTGAATTTAATCCTGCAGCAGATCTCTCTAGTGCTCTCGAAGTGCATCAATCAAATCACTTCCCGTTCCTAAAAGCTGATGAGATACCTGATTTTCTGCGTGCTTTAGATAGCTACACAGGGAGTCGGCTTGTCCAAATCGCTACGAAATTACTAATGATCACTGGTGTCAGAACCATCGAATTACGAGCTGCATTATGGTCAGAGTTTGATCTGGATAACGCTATTTGGGAAATCCCTGCTGAAAGGATGAAAATGCGTAGGCCACATCTTGTACCTTTGTCGACTCAAGCGTTAGATTTACTCAAAGAACTTGAAATTATGACAAAGAACTATCGTTATGTTTTTCCTGGACGGAATGACCCAAACAAGCCTATGAGTGAAGCGAGTATTAATCAAGTTATCAAACGAATTGGCTACAGTGGAAGAGTAACAGGACATGGATTTAGACATACAATGTCAACAATATTACATGAGAATGGATATGAGAGTGTTTGGGTTGAAATGCAACTAGCTCATGTTGATAAAAATAGTATAAGAGGTACGTACAATCATGCGCAATATTTAGATAAAAGAAGAGATATGATGCAGTCGTACTCTAATATGATTTTACCAAAAGGATATTTATGAGTTACAAAATTAATTATGTGAGTATCGGTGGGGTAAGTATTCTACTTCATCAATATATTGATAATGAGCAAAATTTGTTCACTATCCTTATAGGTAAAAATGGCTCTGGAAAAAGCAGGGTATTGAGCGCAATTAATAATGTTTTATGCTCTGTTTTTGTTAAAAATAAACTCCTGAAAAGAGATATTGGCACTGTAAGTCAATATAAACAAGATGAATACTATCTTTCAATCAGTGGTTCTCAAGATGGAGATGAATTCAGCATTAACGTAAAAGGAAGGAGCATATTTCTTGAAGGTTGTGGGGATGTCAATAAAGTATGCCCTAAAAAGATAATTTCTGCTTCTACAAGTCCATTTAATAAATTTCCAGAAGAGAGTTTGTATTTTTCTGAGAACAACGTTAGTGCAAGTTTTTATAAATATTATGGGCTTGATGATAAATCAAAGAACAGAGCTTTATTATCACTTGTGCAACGAGTTTTTTTCTCTGTTAATGATGGTTTTCTTACTAAAAACCGCTTCACTGTAAAAAAACTACTAAACTTTTTAGGGCTGAATGAATGCTTTGAGATTCATTTCAGAATGAAGCATGGAATAAATAAATTCATGACGAACTTGGAGTCGATGAGTATACGGGATTTCATGAATTATATATCAAGTGTTTCTCAAAGAGACTTGTCATATTTACAAAGCAAATATGACATAAATTATGCAAAGTTAAGAGATGCATTTGTAGCTCTGAATGATTATTGCGTCAAGCATGATTTCTCTCGAATAGTCACGTTTACGGTTGATAACACATCATTAAGACTTGGTAAAAAAACAAAAGAGTTTATATCGGCAGTTAAAATACTATCAGATATTGGATTGTTCAATGTTCATGACATAATAGTTAGCAGGAAAATCAAGCGGGAAGTAGATGACTGGCAGTGGTGGTCCGAGCCTACAGAACCTTTCAGTATTAATGATGCTAGTTCAGGGCAGCAATGTATTTTATTGAATATACTTGGGATTGCATCGAGCATTGAGGATAATTCTTTAGTATTGATTGATGAACCTGAAATAAGCTTGCATCCTGAGTGGCAAGAGAATTACATTCAGTTGTTAATGGATTCTTTTACGCATATTAAAGGTTGTCACTTTATTATTGCCACGCACTCACCTCAGATTGTATCTAAATTAAAAAATAAAAATTGTTTTGTGTCTTTGATTGAGCAGGAGGAGGTTATTGCCGCTTGCGATATTATTAATAAGTCTGCTGATTTTCAATTGGCAACATTATTTGATGCTCCTGGTGTTGAGAATGAATATTTAAAAAGAGTTGCTGTTAATATATTGTCAGCATTATCAAAAGGAACTTATAATAAAGAACTACATGCTAACGATCTTGATTTGCTTTTGAAGAATAGAGATAAGGTTGAGCAGGGCGATAGTGTAAAGCAACTAATAGACCTAGCCATTGAAATAGCAGGGATGTTTTCAAATGATAAAGTCAATTAAATACTCTAAAAAAAGCCTTGATAAAATTGCTGATAAAAAAGAACAGCCTAATTTTTGTGGTGCTTCTTGGGCTGATGAAGATGTTGATTTAATTAGGAAGGAAATAAAGGATTATTATATAAAGGAGCAAAGTCATACATGTGTATATTGTAAGCAAGTCTTTAAAAGCAGTAATGGACGTACCTGGGATATAGAACATATTATCTCCAGAGAAGCGGTACATGAGTTTATGTTTGAGCCTGAGAATTTATGTGTTTCATGTCCTGATTGTAACCAACGAAAAGGAGCTGGGAAGGTTACAAAAAGTAAGGCTAGAAAAAAGCTGCCCAGTACATCCAGTGATTATTTTATCGTTCACCCACACTTTGATAATTATGAACACCATATAGAAGCAGTAAAACCAGGTGAGTTCTATTTTTCCAAGAGTTCAAAGGGAGAGTTTACAATATCTTTGTGTGGTTTGAATCGTTTCTATGAATTTGCAGGATACGATCCTGCTGTAGCTGCGAGTGACTTAATTTTGCAATATGCCGACCTCTTATCAAGAACACAAGATCATGATAAAAGGAAATATCTATTGCGCCAAATTAGTGCGTTAACTCTAAAAGAGCTTTTAGTAGCTGATGAAAGCGATTAATTGCATTAATGACATTAGCGCGCAATGCTCTCCCCGCCACGCCTGCCCGCTTCGTGGGGCGTTTTTAATGCAGGAGCATGAAGGAGCTCAGGCCGCGCCAGTACTGGTGCGGCAGGGTGTGGAAAATTCAGGTTTTTGCATGCAAAGCCATGCAGCGTAGGCATGCATGGCTATTTTTATTAAAAAGACGGGTATTTTCGGGGGCGTTTTATGCAGATTTTTTGCGGGTCTGCACGGCCTGTCTGCGCATGAAAATCTGACTCTGTTCAGGCGTATATTTTGCCCGGTTGTCATCTCTCGATGCTCTGTCAGGCCGGAAACCGATGGTTGTCAGAATGTCGCGATCACCCTCTGCGTAATCAATATTTCCTCCGCGGGTTACATGAACGGACAGCGCTTCGCGAACACTGGCGGCCGCCCGGTCGAGAGCCCGTTCTCTGACAATGTCAGGTTGTTCGCTGAGATGCAGTAATTCCGGTGCCAGTGCGGCGGCCAGCGCGTCGCCGCTTACCTGCATAAAAGCGTGGAGCTGACGCCGGATACTGATACGCTGCACGGCCTCATGTGACCGGATATACCGACCGGCAGACTGGTTTACTGCCCATTTTTCAGGTCAATATCTTCACGCAGCGCCTGTACAGCGTCAGGCTCACAACGGGTACTGGTGAGCTCTTGTTCTTTCAGCCCGTGCCAGTGCTGACTTGCTGCTAATCCAGTCCAATTTATTCTTCTGTAGGTCAGTCAGCTCGGCCGCGCAGAACGTTGGTCAGCTTACTGAAAAAGGGCGTGCCCGGCTCATAGGCACATTACTCAACAACTTTTTGCGTAAAGTCTGGGCTGCAGTCCTCATCAGCGCCGTAATGTGACTCTCCAGGCACCAACACGCGCACACCATAGCGGCTGTTATGGTATTTTTCGCCCACAAAGGGCATGAAGCTAACGCCAGTCAGATTGTGCATACTAGTCCTGTTTCTTACCTTTGAATTGCTCCCAGCGAGCTGACAGGCGATCTTTATCCAAGCGATAGCGCAGCGGCGCGATTGCCTTCCCTTCGTACTCTTCCCATTCGATACCTGGCGCAAAATGCACGGTCATGGTGTCAGGGTTGATGCCCATCATGTGACGGTCATATAGCTTATGGAACGTTGGAGCGAGCAGCACGCCGTTACTGGCGTTATAGCAGCCGTCTACCGCCGCCCCCTCAATATGTGCAGCCTCCAGCACACCATTCAGGCGCTTGCCCGTCACCGCGCAGCGTTCGCCAAAGTTCTCCATCACCAGCTTACGGAATACAGCCTGAGCGCGAGGATCTCGCTGGAATACCTCGGCCATGCGGCCACTGGCCTTTGAGCATGTTGGCCACCAACTCGAACCGGTAGAGCTGCGGGAACTGAAGGATATCTACTACTTCTCCTTTTTAGATCTCAGGTGGCATCGTCCAGCTTACGGGCACCCCTGAAGCGTTCCCAGTGGTGTGCCAGTGCACTCCGGTCTAGCTTCCAGATGTTGCCATCGCGCAGCTGTACACCGTGAATATTCAGCCAGCCACGGAAGGGCGTATCCACAAATACCGCCAGTGTCAGCGGATTGATGGAAAAAAACAGATCGTCAAAAGCACGATGCAGGAAACTCACCAGGGCGATCCCGTTGCTTGCGTGCATATAATCGTGACTGGAGTCCGGCACAATGTGCGCCGCCTCCAGACTTTCGGTAATGCCTGTGATCGCGCAGCCGTCGAAGTTCGCCAGTACAGACATACGGAAACGGCCCTGCCCTTCACGCTGAGCCACTTCGCGTAGTTTGCGCAACCGGGCAGCGCGGCGCTTACGAAACTCGAGTAAATGCGCATCATGCAGTGGATTAGATACAGGTGTTTCTGCCGTCCACTCTTCCCATGAGTCGGAAAGAAACCCATCAATTTTTTCATCCAGCGTTTTCCCTGCGTTCAGTTCATTCAGCCTCTTACACCAGTCGCGGAAATCCTTCACCATATCTGCTGGCAGACCTGCCGCGACTTCCGGCACAAGCATGGAGAGAGAGGTTTTGGACAAGTGAGAAACACTAATTCTCTTCGGACGTTCACCAGGCAAAACGGCATATTTCTCATTCCACGCTTTCAGACGCTCCCTTCGGGCCTGACGTTTGCTCTTTTTGCTTTTTTTCTGGACGGTAGGCTGGAGGGGGCCTTCCTGTTGGCCTTCATGCAGCGAACCATAGAAATTATATTGTTTCAGGACGGCGCGAATTTCGTCTGGTGTATCCTGATTTGATACAGTTGCGTGATAGCCGATATTCATTTCATTGCCACGAATCGCAATAAACTGAAAATCTTCTAATGCCTTTGTGAAGGCGTAGCGAATCTCGTTCGCAGGCATATTGAAAATAGCGGCAGCACGCGCGACAGCTATGCGGAAATGGTATCGGAACTGACGACCACGCTTACCTTCCGCTTCAATTTTAAAGCAACCAGTATGGGTATCATTACCCCACGCATGATGATTTGGTTTCCAGCTTTTATGCTTCCAGCCATCTATGTAGAGATGAATTTGTTTGGATTCGAAATACTCGTTAAGTAGCATGGCCCTGCCTCTGGATAATTTTCTCTGCCCGTAGACAGAATCAATATTAATTGAACCCGGTTGATCCTTTTTTGACGTAGGCCTGCCCTTCGATGGTTATGAATTTTTAAGTTTTTGATATGGTATTGAGGTGATCAGTATCAACCCTGCACCAGACAAGTCCTGTTCTGGACGAATCATGACCGCAATCCGGCGTGCTGACAGCTGTGGTTGGGATAAGCAGCCCTGTTTTGGGGTAACTGGGATAACCTTGGGATAAGATTTAGCGCATAACCATTTGATAATGTTATTTTATTTTGAAAGTATCTCGTTATTCCAAGAAAAATGGCGTTTTTCTGCTTATATAGAGAACTGAATGAACGATTTCCCAGAGAGGAGAGGTAAGATCTGATCGAGTGTAAGCGGCTATAAAAATGGAAGTGTCTGTATGATTTTCATCCATTTTGACGTGATGCTAAAACATCTGGGAGGACATTTGAGAGCATCTATAAAAACTAAACAAAAATAAAGTAATTTAAAACAGGTTGTTAGCTATTTTTGTTTTGTTCCTGTTATTTCTTCGGACTGATTTTTACCCTTTCCTGTACCAGGCCCAGCCCGTTTGATGTCATCAGCACGATGAGCATCATCATCTCATTGTACGCAAATATATCTTCTGTATTACCGCTATCCTTCCTGCAGAAAAAGGAGCAGCGACAGCCGCTCCCTTCTGGCATCAGGATTTTGGGAACACCCAAACATGTTTTTCGGGTAAGGCCAGGTGGCAGTGCTGCGGATCGCGTACTTCGTTGCCGTAGGCGCGGATGACAAAATCATCAGCCACGGTGCGGAACAGGTACTCCCAGCGGTCACCGAGATACATGCTGGTGAGCAACGGGAGAGCCAACTGGTTTTCGCCTGGCCCGTCGGCCAGCACCACACGTTCAACGCGGATCACCGCGGTGCCCTCATGGCCAACCTGAACGCCGTCACCCGCCTGACCCCACAGAACCCAGTCACGTCCTTCAATACGTGCTTTGCCGCCACGCACTTCAGTGACTTTGCCATGCAGACGGTTGTTGCTGCCCATAAATTCAGCGGTGAACAGCGTTTTTGGGGAACCATACATCTCTTGCGGCGTACCCTGTTGTTCAATTTTGCCGTTGTTGAGTAGCAGAATGCGGTCAGAAATCGACATCGCTTCTCCCTGGTCATGCGTCACCATCAGCGCGGACAACCCGAGATTAATAATCAACTCACGCAGGAATACGCGCGCTTCTTCCCGCAGTTTTGCATCAAGGTTGGATAACGGCTCATCGAGCAGGATCACGGGTGGGTTATAAACCAGCGCCCGGCCAATCGCTACACGCTGTTGCTGACCGCCAGAAAGTTGATGCGGATGGCGCTTACCCAGATGTCCCAGGCCCAGTTGATCCAACACACCCTGTACCCGTTGGTTGATCTCTGCGGTGGAGACTTTGCGCAACTTCAGCGGGTAGGCCACATTCTCAAATACGGTTTTATGCGGCCACAAGGCATAGGACTGGAACACCAGCCCCAGGTTACGCTCCTCGGCTGGGATTTCGCTGCGCGGGGTGCCGTCGTAGACTTTGTTGTTGCCGATGGTAATTGACCCTTGTGTCGGTTTTTCCAGCCCAGCCACGGCGCGCAGGAGGGTGGTTTTACCGCTCCCGGACGGCCCCAGTAACGAAACCACTTCGCCCCGTTTGAGGTCCATGGTCACGCCCTTTAGCACCGGGTTATCACCGTAGGTTAAGTGCAGGTTCTCGACCGATAATTCAATCATGTAATTTCACTCCAAAACGTAGGGCAATACCCAGGCCCACCACCACCAACAGAATATTGATAAACGAGAGTGCGGCGACGATGTCGATAGCACCTGCCGCCCACAGAGATACCAGCATCGAGCCGATGGTTTCCGTGCCCGGCGACAGCAGATAGACGCCCGTTGAATACTCACGCTCAAAGATCAGGAACATCAGCAGCCATGAGCCAATCAGCCCATAACGTGAAAGAGGAATGGTAACGTGGCGGGTAATCTGCCCACGCGTCGCACCGGTGCTGCGTGCCGCTTCCTCCAGTTCTGGCCCCACTTGCAGCAACGTTGAGGAGATGAGGCGCAGGCCGTAGGCCATCCACACCACCGTATACGCCAGCCAGACGCTGAAAATGGTGCTACGCAGCGAGCGCAGCCAGACAATCAAAGTGTCTCGCAACCACTGCGACCACGGCATACCGGATAACCAGCCGGATTTCAGCGCGTTATCGAGCCACATTGGTAAGAACAGGAACACCCACAGAAATGCCAGACCCGCGAGCAGGCCCGGTACTGCACGGGGCACCAGTACGCTGTAGTCGAGAAAACGCGTGGTGTTATCCGGCTTGCGGTGCATCGCGATACCGATAAACAGATAGCAACCTACCGCCAGCGCGCCGCCGATCACGCCAATCGCCATGGAGTTGACGATGGCCCGCAACAGATTCGGCTGTTCCCAGATGGTACGGAAGGTGCTGAGGGACAGCTCATCCCACAGCGACACACCCACCCCCCAGTTGGAGATAAACGCACGCAGCACCACGCCCATCAACGGTACGCCAATGGTGATGGTCAGCCAAAACGCGACCACAGCACCCGCTATCCAGCGCCATTTACCCAGCGGTAACGCGCGGGCCTGTGAGGCTTTACCCTTCATGGTCACGAAGCGGTTAGCGGTACGCATCAGGCGACGCTGTAGCATGACCAGTGGGATGGTCAGGCAGATCAGTACCACGGCAACTGCCGCCATCAGGTGATACGACGGCGTACCCAGTTTATTGGTCAACTGATACAGGTAGGTTGCCAGCACCATGTTGCCTTCCGGGTCGCCCAGTACCAGCATCAGACCAAAGACTTCCAGACCGAGGAAAAACAGCAACACCACGGCGTACAGAATAGATGGGCGAACCATCGGCAGGCTGACTGATGTCATGACCTGCAGCGGGGATGCGCCGGAGATACGCGCGGCTTCCTCCACGTCTGAGCTCACGCTGCGCAGCGCTGACGAGATATACAGATAAGCGTGCGGTACGTGTGTCAGGCCTGCAATGACCACGATGCTCGACATGTCGTAGATATTCCACGGCACGAAGCCAATCAGCGATTGTGCCCACAGTGACAGGAAGCCCACCGGGCCCGCGGCCACCACATAGCCAAAACCCAGCACCATCGGTGAAACAAAAATAGGCACCAGGATCAGCGGCTCAATCAGACGTCTACCCGGTAAGTCGGTACGTACCATCAGGAAGGCCAGTATACCGCCCAGAGGAATGGCGATAATGACCAGCCCGAATGCGAGAATAAAGCCACTTTTCAGCGCTTTATAGAAGTCGGGGTCGGTAAAAATAAAGCCAAAGGATTCAAGGCTCCAGTCCTTTGCCGGCGAGAAGAACGGCGCGGACAAAAAGCTTTGTATCACGATGAACGACAACGGCGTGTAGATAACCAGCGCGGTTAACAGCACGACGATGCCACGCGGCAAGCTTTGCCACTTTCTGCGTAATGCATTCATAAGCGGAGATCCGGTAACACGTATTCAGGAAACGAGCACCAGGCGCACCAGTGAACCGTGCGCCCGGTTCTGGCTCTTATTTGGCCGCGGCTTCACGCCACTGTTTGATGTAATCCAAACGTTTTTTCGGTTGCAGGTACTCAAGTAATGACTCATCAACTGGGATCGGCTTCAGCGCGCTACCCAGCATTTTGGTCATACCGTCGATGTCATTTTTACCTTCGATATCGTTGCGAATAGACGGAATATCGGCCTGGTTGGCGAGGATGTTTTGCCCTTTCTCAGACAGCACATAGTCCAGCCACAGTTTGGCGGCATTGCTATGCTCTGCCTGCTGGCTGATGAAAGAAACTCGTGACAGCACCAGGGTGTAGTCCTTCGGATAGGAAATGCCCAGTGACGGATCGTTTTTGGCACGCGCTTCGGCGTAAGAGCCGAGGATATTATAACCAATCAGGTTTTCACCCGATGAAACCCGCTCCATCATCGTACCGGTGGACGATTGCACGGCTAACCCGCCTTTCGCCACGTCGGCCAATGTTTTGAAGTAGTTCGGATCGGCCTTGTAATCCAGCACCGATAGCATGAAGCCAACCCCGGATTTTTCGATATCGTAGGTGGTGACTTTGCTTTTGAATTTATCCACCTGGCCTGCAATCAGCTTGGCCAGTGCGGTGTGAGAATCCGGAACCTCGTTCGCCGGGATGAGGCGCTTGTTGTAAATAAACACCACCGGCTCGTAGGTGGTGCCGTAGGCTTTGTTGTGCCAAACAGCCCATTTCGGTAGCTGGTTCTGCTCTGCTGAAACATACTCCATAGCATAGTCGGTCGCGAGCTTCATCGCGGTATCCATGGAGGAGCTCCAGATGACGTCACCGCTGCCGCCGCCAGCAGCCTGTTCGCTGATATAACGGTTATACAGCTCGGTGCTGTTCATATCGTTATATTCAACTTTGATGCCCGGATAGGTGGCTTCAAAGCCCTGAATCAGCGGCCCAGCCGCTTTGGTATCCGTTGTGGAGTAAACCACGACTTTGCCTTCTTTGGTGGCGGCATCAACCACCTTTTGGTAGTCAGCCGGATACCCCTGCGGCAGTGCGGACAGAGCAGAAAACGACATGAAAACAGCAGCAGAGATCAGAGAGATGCGGAATGTGTTCGCCATTATTATTAACCTTCTAGTTACATTTGAGGAACTAAAAGTCAACATAGCGGATGGGAGGGGAGAGACAAGAGGGGGGAGAGAGCCGGCTGGTGGAAATGTGATTGTTGGCGTTGTTTCGGTAATTAACACCATAGAAACCGTGAGGGCGATGGGTTGAGAGAATAGAATACTCGCCGTTGTAGGCCGGATGGCGCTTCGTTTATCCGGCCTACAGTGATTGTTACTCCTGAGCCACCCTCCGGTACAGCCGCCTCGGATGCCCAATACTCCCATACTGAATCTCAATCACCACAAACCCAATTTCCACGCAATACTCCAGATAGCGGCGACCCGTGGTCTTGCTGATCCCCGCGTCTTCTACTACCTGTTCGACTGACCAGCTGGTGTCAGGATGCTCGCTGAAAATACGCTTCACCCGCTCGAGCGTTGCCGGTTCAATGCCCTTTGTTGATGGCTGGGTTGATGCCTCACCCGCGGGTAAATTGAACAGTTTATCCAGTGCATGTTGGTCAACAACTTTCACCTGGCGCAGAGTGTGTACCAGCAACATAAAGCGCTCCAGCGAGGCCCGCAGACGGTGGGAGAACACGGGTTTTAGCAGGTAGTCAAACGCGCCGCTGCGCATAGCATGACTGCAGGTTTGCATATCGCTGGCGGCGGTGATGAATATCACCGAGCATTCAAACTGTTTGAGCAGCGGGCTATCAATAAGCTCAACGCCCTGACCGTCCGGCAAATAGTTGTCCAGCAGCAGCAGGCGCGGCCGATGACGGAGGATCAGCTCGCGGGCCTGTTCCAGCGATCCCGCGATCCCCACGATGCGCAGATGGAAGTTTTGCTCAATAAACTCCCGATGCAACTGTGCCAGATGTGGCTCATCTTCAACAATAACAACCTCAAGAGGGCGGATATCAGTCATGGGAAGGTCCTGTCGAAAGTGAAATCTGGAACGGGATGAAAACCGAAAATACGGTACCCTGCGGGATGTTATCGCTCATTTCGATGCTGCCACCGGCCCGACGAACATAGCCCGCGACCAGGTACAGGCCAATACCATGTTCTGCACCGGTGAGTTCGCTGCTGTCAGTGGGTTTACTGGTAAAGCCTTGCTCAAAAATATGCGGCTTCATGGCTTCATCAACGCCACAGCCCCGGTCAGCCACTTCAATCACCAGTTCGTGGTTGCGATCCGATATATACACTTCCACCGGCGCGGTACGTGCTGGCGTTTTCAGCGTGGCATCGACAGCATTGTCCACCAGATTACCTATTACTGACATCAGCTCCGTTTCGCTCAGCCCTTCCGGCAGGCGCGAGAGCTGGCAGGCAGGGTCGAAAACCAGCTCAACACCTTTCTCGCGAGCACCGACATATTTCCCCAGCAGCAGGCCGCACAGCGCCGGAGAGACAAACTGCCTGGAGAGGAAATCCAGCACCTGCTGGGCCCCCTCTGACTGTACCTGGATATAACGCAGCGCGTCGTCATAGCGCTGCATCTGCAGCAGGCCGACGAGCGTAGCCGTCCAGTTGAGCTGCTCGTGGCGCATGATACGCAGGTTATCGGCATAGCGGGTCACCTGGCTGAGTTGGCTGCTGAGCGTATTGATATCGTTCTTATCGCGGAAGCTGAATACCCAACCGCTTTGGGTGCCCGGCTCAACTTCAATAGCCACGCGGTTGACGATGGTTTCCCGTTGATTCAGGACGGTAATATGATCGTGATGGCGGCTGTCATAAGCGGTGTTGCCTGGCACGAAAAACGACGGTGGCAGTTGAATCACCTCATCCAGCGGCTTGCCGAGCAACGCTTGTTCACTCTGGCGAATATTGAGCATCTCCCTGGCGGCGCGGTTGATGAGTATTAGCTGCTTATCGGCATTCACCGCAAACACACCTTCGTACATGGCCTCCAGTAACGCCTTTTGCTGTAGCACCAACTGGGCGATATCTTTAGGTTCCAGGCCGAACATCTGCTTTTTCAGCGTGCGGGTCAGTAACCAGGAGAAAATAAACAGCAGCAGCAGCAGGGCAAGGCCGTACATTCCGGTGCGCCACAGCAGGCGGGCGTTGATATTGGCGATATAGGAGGTGAGGTAACCGACGGAGACAATGCCGATTACCTGATGATGGCTATCGAAAATAGGTGCCTTACTGCGTAACGAGACACCGATCCCGCCCTTGCGCACTGTGATTATGGTTTTGCCCTTCAGTACGTCAGCATTGTCGCCGCCGATCATCGGCAGGTTAAGGCGCTCCGGGGATTCTGAGTGGTAAAGATGCTGTTCACGCGCATCGCCAATCACAATATAGCTGGCGTCGCTTTCAGCGCGCAGCGGCTGAATCAGTTGTGCGATACCGGGAATATCGCGCTGTTGAACTTTTTCTGCCAGACCGGGAATCAGGGCAATTTCGCTGGCCTGTACCCGCGCACGTTGGCCCAAATCGTGGTGCAACTGGCGGTCGATAAAGTGAAACAGCAATACGCCAAGCAGCGCCAGCAGAAGGCAGGAAAAAGCCACCAGTGAGAGGAACAGCTTTACCTGAAAGGACAATCTGAGTTTCATGTAGTCCGCAGCGGCCAGAGCAGAAAGGGTCATCTGAAAAGCCTATCACGCGAAAATACGAACCGTAATCGAGGGACAACAGAGTTGTGAACTGCCTACATTCTCCGCGAATTTCTGAGGCAATAAACGGTATGTCGACGATGCGATCCAACGGCTGTATTCATTGAAAATGCGCATCGTTGACGGTGATTTTTTTGGATCTTCCGGTCTATGACTCTGGGTGTCCGTCGATCGCGTCTTTCAGATCGCGATACTCTTCGCATTGGGTGCCGCAGATAGTCTTAATGGTGGCCAGCTCTGCTTTCGCCAGGTCGGGACGGCCTTTAACCATCCATGCTTCCCCAAGATATTCGCGCACTTTCGCATAGTGCGGATCAAGGGCAATCGATCGTTGGTAGTAACTTATCCCTTCATCCGTACGCCCTAGCTTGCGCGTCGCATAGCCTCGATAGTTCCAGGCTTCACGCGTATTGGGCTGCTGTAAGGTATCGAGTAAATTGATGGCATCCTGATAATGGCCGGTTTTCGCCAGGTGATACGCATACTGCGTTTTATCCTGATCGTCGATCATGCTGCTTTTTTCGGGCAAACATTTTTGGGTTTTGTTGTCGTAAACCTGACCCTTCGGGCATGTTGGTGTGGTGGTATCGTCATTTCCCATGGCGCTGGCTGCAGCAGAGTAGAGCAGCCCGCCTGAGATCAGGCAAATCAACGGCAGTATTTTCGTCATGGCGTGCATCTTCATGGTCCTGCCCTCTCGGTATGAGTGAAGGTTCTTGCATGCTGTAAACCGCGCAGACCATGCTTTACTCATTATCGATGCCTATAAATTGACCTGCCGTTTATTTTTAAAATACCGCTTTATTAGCAAAGAGAGAGGCACCTATTTAATCGCAGCGCGTGGTCCCAAATGAGTCTGTGCGACAGGTTGTCGTGTTTCCTTGGGCGTCAGTTGTTCGGGTTGTACCAAAGCTGTCTGTACGAGATACGGAACCATCGCTACCGCGGGTCGTGCCAAATGAATCGGTTCGATAACTGGTCGTATTTCCGTTAGCACTGGTTACCCTTGTTGTTCCGAATGAGTCAGTGCGTGAGACGCTCCCATCGCTGCCACGCGTTGTTCCAAAACTGTCCGTGCGCCAGCTATTTCCTTGATCATCACGTGTCGTTCCAAAGCTGTCTGTTCTGTAGGTGGTGGCACTCGCAACAGAGGATAACAACATCAAAATGAAAAAACTGAAAACTGCTTTTCCCGACATCATGATATTCACCTTATGTGTATTATTTGTTTTTGGGATTAGGGCAGGTATGTTGGCCTCATTCCTGGTCAGATTTTACGCCCTTCCAGATGGCACTGGTAAGAAATACCGCCATGCTCGCCAATTAACCAATCAACAGCCTGTCCTGACAGTCGATTGATAGATACATGGGATACCAGCCCCCATGTTTTATTGTCTCGTGACCCTTCGATTTTGTATTCGATGGTCTTATCGGTGATTATCGGGTGTACGACTCTGAACCAGGTATCATCACGTCCTTGAGGCTGCCCATCAATATCTACAATGACTGCCTCTGTAAACCAATTCGTACTTTGACCATTGCTTACGCATGTGTCTCCCGAATCAGCACGAATATCAAGGCAGAGTTTATCTTTTGATAAATAAGGGGCTGGCCAGATTCCTGTTGCTGACTGATCGTTAGTATTTTGCGGTTCGCATACAATTAAGGATGGTTCGGATGCGAGAACAGGCAGACTGCATAGCAAAGTAAAGGCAAAAAATGTGTTTCTCATGTGGCGAGTTATCCGTGTCTAAAGTTAAATTTACAGAATTATCTACATCTCTAATACTTAGAACAAATTTAAAACAAATCGATGATGCCTGGTTTACGTTGAGATAATATTAATATGTTTAACGTTTTTAACGCATAATTATGAGCTCGTTTCAATTTTTAAATATCTAGATAAGATACACTATTTGTATGTCTTTGGAAAATCACAACAGAGAAATATAAAAATGAAACATGCATTGGCCGGTTTATTTTTGGTAGGTGGGTTTTGTGGAACGATCAATCCAGTTATGAGCGCAGAAAGTGAGAGTCGCTATATCAATATTCGCAATACTGACAGCGGCTGGGTTCAGGGGGTTTGTTCGTTGGTATTTGCTCTGGATAACGGGGGGAATGGCGCGTTTAATGACCTTACTATTACCCTTCAGCTCACCGATAAATCAGGTGCGACCCTGGAAACGGGGGCGCTTCACGTTCAGGCATTTGGTGATAGTGATGCGACTCGCTCAATTAATGCAGCAACAGAATTTAGCTGTGATTCAGTTGAAAATACGGTCAGTATTATCATTACTAAAGTTGATGAAGCCTCGCAGGATGGCTCATGGCATGCACTTCCATTATCAGTTTTTGACCCTCAATATTATCAACCGCTGAAAATTAGCGTAGGACACGGTAAGTAACTCGTCTGTATTTCTACAGGGGATATCTTGCGATATCCCCTGTCTGATCTGGCGCACGTATATTACTTATTGATTAAGTCGATAATACGATCGCCTTCAGCATCTTCCTGTGCCACCCGGCTAAAGATACTACTGTCGCTTTGTGTACCTACCTTGATTGGTTCTTTACAATCTTTATGGAATACTTTTTTTCCATTTTTTGTGACGACGACGCCAGACATATCACCGTGTTGCTCTTTGTCGTAAACAATATATTCATAGACCCCTTTTACGACGCGAATCCAGTATAAAGATCCTCCGGCGATCGTTTCTGCGCTGTAATACGCTGTGACTCCCGGCTGATTAGTGACAAGATTCAGCTCCGCAATAGGAGAAGATGCTGTTCCCAGAGCATATCCGGCAGCATCCTGGGCAATAAAAGCGCTGGCAAATTTATTATTGGTTAGCAGACACTCAAGAGTTAATTGTTCCTGATCCTCTGAACTATAGGTCTCGGCAAAAGATGTCTGGGTGGCGGCAATACAGCCTAAGACTATTGCCGCAATTTTTAAGCTAAACTTCACGTTCTTCACTCCTTAATAAACATGTGTGTTTAATCGTTGTGTGAGATTAATTTCCGCTTTTAATTTGCTTACAAGTATCCAGCCACCCGGCGGCATCAATTTTCCCGTTTGCCAGATATTTTTGCTGATTCTGCCAGTGCGCGGCGAGAAATGGCTTAAGACCTGCAAGACGTTTGTTCAGGGTGAGCATTTGATCGAAAACCGTCACTTCATGTTTCAGACCTTCCTGACCATAAAGCGTGGCTGAATCAACCAGACTACTGGCGTAGTAACTCGTCAGTTGTTGCAGGCGATCTGTTTGCTCACCCAGTTTTGTTTTTCGGATCGCGCAATTTTTATCACTGTCATCTTTATCCTTACACAGCAATTCATAGTTGTGATTGAGGAAGTCAAGAAAGCGGCCATCATCCTGCAATTTTGTGCAAAGGAAGGAGCCGAGGTTAAGGCTGGCGCGGATCGATTGTGCCCGTTCTTCCTGCTGTTGCTGATTACTGGCGCGGAGCTGATTTTCCAGATCCTTCAGTTTCTTTTTCAGCTCTGTGTCTTCAACGCCTGATGCCAGGCTTCCCAGCGCTTTTGCGGTGTCTGTGGGGGCGTCTTTGCTCTTATCTATGCCCGGTTTATCTGCACCGAGAGTAGCCCAATTTTTCTCCAGCTGTTTCACTCGGTCTGTTGATGTAATGGTTGGAGAGACCAGAACCAGACGCAATCCGGTGGTTTTGCTGGTGAAAGGATGGGCTTCATCGTAGTAGTTAATTTCTTTACGGGTCGCGCTACGGATCTCTGATTCATTCGAGATGACGCTGCCTCCGCGAACCACAAAACCACCAGCCTGGCCGTGAAGTCTGTTGATTTTATTGAGATAGAACGGGGTGAACATCATCTCAGAGACGTTGCCCAGCATATCGTGTAGGCCGAGGGGGTTAGGGTTCAACAGCCCAATGAGCTGTACTTTGCCGTTAGAGGACTGCGAACCGGAATACCACTCGTAATTTTTCATGTCATCCATCGGGTAGTGGGAATCACGGAATTCCGCACTGTTTACCTTGAGGCCGCCGCGTGCTGCAAATTCCCATTCTACTTCAGTGGGCAGGCGTAAAAATCCAGGGTTGCCATCCTCTTTCGGTAATTTGTCGAGAGCATTCGTGCGTAACCACTGGTTATATTTATCGGCAAAATTTACCGCATCGAACCAACTGATATTGGTTTCTGCGATGCTTAACTTACGTGATGGCGTGGGGCAGGTACCGCTGGTTAATGCCTGGTATTGCAATGCTGTCAGTTCATATTTGGCCATCAAATAGTAACGACCTTTGCTTTTTTTGCTTTCGGTAAAGCTACCGGCGATAAAGGTTGGATAACTGTGTTCAACAAACCCCCATTCTCCGCCATCTTCTCCTAAGGTGATCGGCATATCATCCAGAGGGCCCGAGACAGGGATCTCTACCTGACGGAATACCATGGCACCTTCACAGGGCATGGGCAAAATAATATCGTCGCTATCCGGCTTGGGGTTATAGATTTTCTCTGCCCACGGTTCGGCCAGCACGGGCGACATCTTCACCAGCAGAGCCAGCGCCAGCCAGCGTGATAATGTGGAAGGGGTAAGGGTCATGAACGTTTTCCGCAAATGATAAATGCCTTGGGCAAGTAGGAATATGGGTTATGCCTCGCGCAGGCTCTGCGCAGGTTCAATATTAATGGCGCGCCAGGCACCAATGCCGGCGACCAGTGTCGCCACGACAATGGTGAGTATCAGAGCGACGAGGCCGTGCAACGGGGTGATCTTACAAATCATCTGACCTGTTGCCTGACTGCCCGCTAACGCCTGGTTAAAGACCTGACTGGCTAAAAGGTAGATCGCAAAGCCGCCGATATAAGCCACCAGACTAAGCAGACAGCCTTGAAAAATCACATAGGCACCCACTGCGGGACGGGTAAAACCGAGCAGGCGGAGGACAGCAATATGTTTACGTTTGCGGTCAACATTCGCGATAAATGAGCCAATAAGTGAGGCAATACAGCCAACCAGTGCAGTGGCGGCAATGGTATTAAAAATAATGCCCAAAACCCGATTGATGCTTTTCACATTTTCTATATCAGCCAGACGGCTGGTGGTTTCGATACGCTGTTCCCGGAGATCGCGCTCAAGGCTGGCAACCTGATCAATATCGCGGGCGTATAATCTGGCGCGTGCGTAGAGCGGTGGTTTACCGTCAAGTTGCGCACCGCTGGCCATCCCCAACCCGGTTACCGCAAAGCCATCGCGGAAATGTTCAAGCGCCAGCAATAACGAAGGCTGGGTAAAGATCGCGGCACGATTAAAATAGGTCGCAGGCAAAATCCCCACGACGGTAACGCTTTTTCGTCCCCACTCCCGGCGTTCATCAAGCATTCTGCTTACTCGCAAAGAGAGCGAATCACCGACACTGACCGCTAATTTACGTGCGGCTTCCTGGGTAATGACAACCTCGTTTTCCTGATGGAGTTCAAGGGACTTGAGTAAAGGGTCCCCTGAGTCTGTTGGAATAACTTCAGCGTTCTCAATGAAATGTGTGCTGTCTGTTTGCAGGTCAGCAAGCGTATTTAGCGAACGCGTTTGCCCGATGGCGAAACCCACATCGGGTCGCTGCCGTAACTCTTCGATCCAGTTTTGGTTGTAGCTGCCGCTACTCAGCATACGGATTTCCAGGTTGCGAGGGTCACTGGTCAGATCTTCTTGTAGCTGGTTCACAATCCCAAAACGCAAACCGAAAAGAAGTAATAAAGGTGCGATAACAGCGACGAGAGAAGAGACGATGCAAAAAGAAATGATGCGATCGTGCCACAGGTCTTGCATAGCCAGGCGGCCCAGCAGTCTGGCTCGGTTAAAGGACAAAATAGGTTCCTCCCTGTTCGTGCTTCGACGATGCCACTAACGGTTCAGGCTGGGCAGTTAAACAGGGTAAATTGAAATGTTGTACCAGTGGCCAGTCGTGGCAAACAATCAGCGCCATCATGCCTTCCTGGCGGACCAGCTCAATAAACAGGCTAAATAATATCTTTGCGTTGTAGGGATCAAGTGCGGCTGTTGGTTCATCCGCCAGTACCAGTTTTGGACGGTGCAATATCGCACGTGCGAAAGCGGTTCTCTGTCGTTCACCAAACGACAACTGCGTGGGATATTTGGCCAATAATGGCGCAAGTTTGAGAGCATCGATTATTCTGTCCAGCAGCGCGTTGTCGGGGCGTAATCCCAGCAACTGACACGGCAGAAGGATGTTATCTTTGACGCTCAGATAGGGAAGCAACCCCCCATTTTGCAACACAAAGCCAAGCTGACGGGCGCGAATACCCGCCAGTTCATTATGTTGTTCATCCTTTATCAGCGTTGCGATATCAAATTGCTGTGCACCTTCGTCCAGCTCGAAGCACCCGATTTTACTGGGCTGCAGTAATAAGCCAATGGCTTCCAGTAGCGTGCTTTTACCACATCCACTTTCACCTGTGACCGCGACCACCTGGCCTGACCGCAGCGTGAGCTGCGGCAGGTAAACCCGGTGAGCATGACTGCCCTGACCACGAACAACGCACAACTCTTCTATGCGCAGCATCAGGGCATCATTTCCAGCGGGATGGGATAAACGCGATCGCGCGGATCGCTTCCTTTTGCCAGCTCAACCCAGCGATCAACATCGGCGTTATATTTTTGGTAATGACGCAGTTTGGATGACAGCGTGCGGATAAATTTCTCCTGTGACAATCCGTCCCAGCTTTTCCAGGTCTCTTCGTCGAGGTTCAGGACATCGCTCTTATAGGGAAGATCGGCCAGATATTCTCCCAGTACCCCCAGATCGCCAATGCGGGCATTGTCCTGTTGTTTCAGCTGGTTAGGATCAGCACCCATGGTTGCCGCAACAGTACGCAGTTGCTCAAACATTTTGGTTGGTGAGATCATCCCCTCATTTGCTGCTTTAAGGATCTGGCTGACAGCATCGCTTAAGTCGCTTAGCTGACCTTTGGTCAAGAGAACACGAACGTCGGTGGTAGGAATGTTTTGCTTAATCAGGTCGCGGTCGCTAATCCATGCCTGAAAGACTAACGGGGCTTGTGTGCTGTTACGCTTACCCAGATAGGCCAACTGCATGGCATGTCCAATTAATGCCGTATCCTGAAGCAGCTTTTGTTCCGGTGTCAGTTTCTGTCCATCGTCTTTCGCGTAAAGCGCACTACCAATCGCAGCATCACCCATGTAAGCGGATTTAACCTGCTCAGTAATGGCGGAGGCTAGCGCATCTACCTGCTGGCCAAACATCTTGATATCACCGGCATTTACGGCCTGGTAAAGGTTGGACTGGGTGCTGTCAAAATTGGAGAGATCGCGGTACTGGCTTTCGGCTTTGGCATGGTTATCTTTGCCGCCTGATGTTTTTAGGTGCAGCGTATAGATAGCAATACCGCGGTTACCCGCCTCAAGGCGAAGCTGGCTGGCATCAAGACCGGTACCTGACAGCTTGTTGCTACCGTCAATAGCACCAGCATCGGTAATCAGGACCATGTAACGAGCGCCAAACGGGCTCCAGTCAATGTCATCAATAGCTGATAGCACGCCGGAATACGCATCCTCGTCATACAGAGAACTGGAGACTTTCGCTTCTTTTAAATCAGCGACTTTCTTCAGGAAATCCGTACCATCTTTCACATGGTTAGGATCTGCGTAAATCTTTGTACGGTACTCAAGGCCCGGAACGGCTTTGGTATTTGAGCGAAATGAGATCAACCCAAACTTAACCTGCCCATCCAGATGCTCTTGTTTGATCTTGCCATAGATCTTATTAACCGCTTCTTTGGTGCGCTCAATGTAAGGCCCCATTGAAATGGTTGAGTCAATAACGAAGACCACTGAGGCGTTAAACCCTTTCAATTGATTTACGTTATCTTCTTGTTTTTTAGCCGTTTCAGCTTTACTGACGGAGGCTACGTTAAGCAGACGAGTATAGAAGCCATCTTCAGTCATGACCTCTTCGCCGCTCAGGATTGGCAACAGATAAAACTGCTTTTGCAGATCGACAAAATATTCAGGCTCTTCAGCCTGAATACCTTCGGCGTGGCCATCCCGTTTTAACTTGGCGCGAAGTGGGGCAACCAGCGATACGGGATCGGGGGCAGAGAGAATATCATCAAGGCTTTTTCTCTCTTTAAAGAACAGCAAACGGTCACGGTTTGCCGGGTTGGTAAATGCCAATGTGAGCTGCATTTTCCAGTCGACGGTACATGACTTTGGTAACCAGCCAATAGTTTTACCAAAGCTATCCGGCCCGACCTTAAGCCAGCTCTGGCCGTTTGCATCTTCTTTTTGATAAACATACAGGCTGCTGAAGGCCGGCTGTAGCTGACCTTTATCATCACCTGCGGCAGTCCCAAGTTTGCAGCCGGGGGTAGTGAGAACACGTTGATATAACGTTTTCTTACCTTCCTGGAGCAGAGGTTTGTCGCCATCAGCGGCAAATACATGCCCGCTGAGCAACAGACCACATAATGGCAGAACCAGACGACTCATCGGATTCCAGGTCATTTTCCTAGCTCCTCAAGACGCTGTTTGGCTGTTTGGTTGTCAGGCTCCGTTTGCAGAACTGTTTCGTACCAATATGCTGCAGTATCTTTATCCGGTGCTTTGAAACATTCACTTGGCTGGTGGTATTTCGGGTCGTATTCACCTGCGTACACGAGCGCGATTTTGGTATCGCCACCCTGGGCACGGTTAGCATACAGACGCTGTGCAACACCACATTTTTTAGCCTCTTTTGCGGCCTGGATAATGGTCAGCAGTTTGTCACTGTCGAGTTTTTCCTGAACGCAGCTCTGGACGAAATCAAGCTCGTTCTGGCTGTTCAAACCCTGTGCAGAACAGGTGCTATGAGCGACAGGCTCTGGTGCGGCGGCCGGTGTTTCTTGCTGTGTTTGTTCAACGGGAGGGGCTTCCGGTGATTTATCCCGGCCTAAAAACCACCACAGCGCACCAGCAATCACGACTAATGCCAGTATTGCCGCGCCTATAACAGGAAGGCGGGAGGACCCCGATTTCGCCGGAGTTCTCGCTTCAGTATGAATTACCGGCTCTACAGGTTCAGGGGTAACAACGGTTTCTGTCGCAATGACGGGCTCAGAAGGAACTTCTGGAGTAGCCAGCATGCTGCTGCCGCTATAGTTACCTGTTTCACCTCTTGCTTCAGAAGAGAGCAGTTCGTCGCGCACCAGCTGTAACGTGGTATTGCGTGTTTCTCCAGAATCCAGCTTGATCTGAATTTGTACCTGGCTTGCCGTCGCCAGCAATGGGTCAAGCAATGTTGGGCCAATACGAAAACCGCTACCATTATTTAACGCATAACCACCGTTCATGGTAAACCAGTGTTGCGCCGGGCTCCAACTGCCATCGGGTTGCAGGTAGTTCTGCTCGTTATTGCACAGAGTAAAGGTCAGATTAGTCAATATTGCGGTTTCACCACGCAGGCGGACCATCAATTGTGCAGTACCTGGCTCTGCCGGCTGGCAGGCAATGATTTTAGCTAGCATGGCATGTTCTCTTGTTTCAATTGGCTGATAATCTGACCAAGTTGACGATTCTGTTCGAAGGAAATATCCCGTGTGGCGCTATGACCCGCATTGTCCAGGACAACGCTCATCAAAGCAGAAAGCCAGTCACCCAGATAGGAAACGCCGGGCTGTGGTGCAACGGCGGCGAGTTGTGGCAACTCATCGTTAGCGAGCTGCTTCTGACGCAGAAACACTTTGTTTTTCTCGCCAACATAGCTGTTGGGTACCTTGTCTGCTGGCAGGGTGAGATAACCAAACCAGGCAATAAAATCACGTATGGTCAGTTGAGCGCGTAAAACCTGACGTGCTCGCATGTGTACGCGAGTGGTTTCAGCCTGCTCTTGACCCGCCAGGGCATGTTTCAATGTCCCTTCCAAATCCAAACGTGTGGCGGCGGTGATTAGCTCTTCGCTGAGTTGATTAATCAGCTCACTGCTCATGCCCAGTTGACGCCACTGCAACGGTTGCTGCGGCAACTCCCGTAGGTGGGCTACCCAGGCTTTAAAGGCCTGATGCGCGAAATCATCATCCTGGCCTACGCGTTCCGCTGCAGCAGTTGCTGGCGCATCAACAACGGCGGTTTCAACAGGTGTAGTCGCAAAGGGATCGCTGGCAAAGGGGTTATCAGCGAACGGATTACCACCAAACGGACTGGTTGCGAAAGCATTGATGGTCGGGCTTTCGCCTTCGGTTTGCGGTGCCTGCTCGAGGTCGCGAATACTCAAATAAATGTTGTTGAGCTCCTGAGTCGGCAGAACCAGGCGTTCGATAAGTTCCCCCATGCTGTGGGAACATGCAGACAAGCCTTGCCATAACTCTTTGGCAATTGCTTGTTTTTTCACAATCTGCCCATCACCGTCTTTTTCGTACCACCGGCCAAGACGTTGATCGCCGGTTTCCATGCGACATTGCAGCAGTTGTTGCTGTAAACGTTTTAACTTGAAGTCGAGATGGGCGACGCCGCGCAGTGCTTTCGTCAGGCGCGACATTCCACCGTCGTTGAGTTCGAGCATTGCCTGCCAGGCTGCTTTCGGTTCTGCAACGTGCATATTCACATTTTTTCCGCAGACGAAGGTGCTGCCCATGGTATCGAGTACATCGCGGTAACGATCGCTGATACCCACTTCCTGGAGTCTCTCCTGCCCGGCATCACCTTCAAGCCTCAGGAAAGGGTTATCAAGCCCGGGTTTGCGTACCAGGAAACAGTTGTTGAAAGGCTGGTTGGGCGCCCATTGTGAAAGCCATTCATAGTGCGAGAAACGCTCTAGTAAAGTCATGTGCATCATACCTTCCCAGCCTTCTTTTAACTGGCTTTCGGTATGTTGCAGGCTGTTGACGATACGCATATCACACATGGTGA
Organism: Citrobacter sp. R-1.5.2; assembly: GCF_035064245.1. Classification (NCBI taxonomy): domain Bacteria; kingdom Pseudomonadati; phylum Pseudomonadota; class Gammaproteobacteria; order Enterobacterales; family Enterobacteriaceae; genus Citrobacter; species Citrobacter sp. R-1.5.2. The sequence continues at coordinate 99,652 of NZ_JASEYC010000004.1, forward strand.
TTGCCCAGAACAAACCCGGGTTGCGGCCCCCGCGCTCTTCGGCACTCTTACCCTGGGTTTTCTCTACCCAGCGGTTTAATACCGGGCCCACATCAGCAACGTCGCTCTGTTTGGCTGAGCTGGCGCATACGACAAGCGCATTCATTTCCTGGTTATCGGTATAGCGTTCGAACAGGTAAGCAACTTTTCCGCGAAGCAGGAGCTGCGAAATTGCGTTAAGTCCATCCCGGCCAGCCTGTTCAAGTGCGGTGATCTTGAGACGACCGCGATAGCCAGGGAAGTCGAGCAGATCAACCTGTTCCACAACGCTGTTGGTTTCAACTTCTGCCAGAGGGAAAATCAGCTCTGTGGTTAACGCCGCCAGTTCCGCCTGCGTTAAGTTGGCGCTACCAATTTGTTGTTCTTCTTTCCAATAACGGATCTCAACGTTGCGATCCTGGCTGGAGCCCAACCTGTTCAGGCTATCTACGTTCATGATGCTGCCGCTGCTATGGTCAGTCAGCGTTTCCAGCGGGGCAAATACCATACGGGTATGGTTCAGTTTCGCCAGTACATTGGCTAATGAACGGTAGGTTTCGGTGAGAGCTGGCTGTTCTCCCCACAACAGGGAAAAGAGCTCTGCACGATCATTTGGGCTCAACGTCGGGGCAATTTTCAACACCTGCGGCCACCAGGCGTGTTCAAGCTTCTCAACTGACTTTTTAAAAGAGGCGTTAAGGTAATCCCACAAGGCGACGACATCTTCCTGGCTGACGCCGTTATATTCCTGAACCTGCACAGCACGCTGCAGGAATGGGCGCAGGTGCTCTTCAACCCGGCTTTGGTCAAGCTGATAGCTCAATTGCTCATGGTTGAAGTCGTTAAACCAGGCGTTGGCCAGAATCTTAGCCAAATCGATTTCACTGAACAGTCGCAACGGCACTGGGTATCCAGCCGGCGCGGCAGGTGCCTGACGGGTAAAGCGAGTGACCAGCCCCGTCGCTTCTTTACCTCCGCCGACAGGGTTTACCTCTTTGATAAAGTCAACACGCCTTTCGCCGTAGAGTGCTTCCAGCGACCCATTGCTACCAGCAGCGAGCGCTGAAATGAGGTACGATTTCCCTGCCTGAGAAATACCGAAAAAACCGACGGTCATCGGTGTTTTGGCAACCTGAGTCAGGCTATTGGCCAGATTCCTCGTACGCAGCAAACTCAAGTTGAGTTTGTCTGCTTCGTTGTCTAAACGACGTGAACCGGGGCGTACGTTGTCGACCCATCCGAGTGCGTCCAGGCATCCCTGAGCGATAGCAGCCCAACCCTGAGTGAGAGATTTTTGTTCGCTATTCATTATTTTTTAACACTCCCGCTATCGAGCCAGTGACGGCTATCAATGAGCCCTCTGTCGGGCATCGTATTGAGTTCCAGATCCAAATCACGTTTGCTAAATGACTTATCGGTGTTGCTGCTGACATCGGCGATCGTCAGGCGATCGCTAATCAGTCCAAGCTGACGAGCTCGTTTACCCTTATCGATCGTCAGTCGGACTTTGAGATACGGGGAGCCATTATCCGTGGACTGAGCCGACGAGAATTTTTTACGTCCTTCTTCGCTAAAACGGAGGGTATACAGCGGTGCCGCAGTCCAGCGTTCTGCATCCAATTGGCGATAGCCTAAGCGCAGGTCGCCACGCATAACGATGCTTTGTGTGGTTTTCTCGCCATTTTCATCGGTGATGGCCGGAAGCTTGATCTGCCCGTTTTCAGACTCGATATGTTGATAAACGATGTCGGCATCGCGAATCAGGTTATCCATATCAATGGTGCCGATATGGCGAATCGTTGAATACGGTTTCAGCTCTGAGGTGCGGAAATGGAAGTTAGGGATGCTGTGGTTTGCACACAACTGCGTGAGCATGGCACCCACTGAAGCTGTACTTTTCGGATCGTCGATATGACCGTTTTTATGGAACGGGTACCAGGTACCCGTCTGATAACCATGTAACGGCAGAATACGCCCTGGCGGTAACGGAAGGTTGCGACGAATAATCGCCTGAATCCCAGGTAACTGAGACGGCCGGCCGGTGAGTAGCAGCAGATCGCAATGATAATAAGACAGCACTTCACAGAGTGCAGTCAGGACTTTATCGATGCTGAACTTACCTGCACAGAGATCGCCATGGAGTTTGGCGAGTGGCAGATTAAGCATGATATCCGCGAGCTTAAAGTCGGTCGGACCTCCCGCTTTCTGAACTTCCCGGCGTACGAATCCTTCGACTTCATCACGAATACAACCCACCGGTAGCAAATCGCCGACACGTTGGTTAATCAGGGTATGCGTTTGTTCATCAAGCGGATCGTAATGTTCGTATGTTCCCAGGATATGTAATGCGAGCGGGACGAACAGTTGCAGGCTCAGTTGTTGGCGAAGCACGGCTTCGGCGGCGCTAATATTCTGCGATCCGCACAACTGGGACATCAATGTTTCAGTGGACATCACACCGGCTTCACGCAGGGCTTGCTCAAAAGCGGGGAGAACGTATGACTGAATAACATCCAGCAAAATGTCATCACCTGCGATCTTAAAACTGTCGCGAAAGCGCTGGTGCGGGATGATATGTACGTTAGTACCACCACCAGTGTGCCCATTATGATCGAGGCGGTAATCGGTGATCACCAGATCGGTGGTCCCGCCGCCAATATCAATTGACGCGATAGTGATACTTTCACGATCGGTACGGTCTGGTCGGCCAATTGCGTCGAAAAACTCTTCCGGATGACCGGCAAAGTTCTGATTAATCTCGGTGTACAGGTAAACCAACTGTGCACAGGAGGCTTCGTCCCATTCCACCCTGATTTCAGGTAATGGGATCTTGATGTTTGCTTCCGTATGCTCTTCTTGTACGTCCTCATACGGATCGTTCTCGCCGTTGTGCCAGCGTAACGATTTCCACACCAGGCCGACAGCCTGACGCATGCGTTCATCCAGCACACAGCGTTCAGCCATGGGCATACCAGGCGGAACCGTCAGAATAATATGGCGTAGCTGACGCGGGATCCCAGCGTGTCCCTGACGAATACGCTGCTCCGGGCTGTTAATCTGACTAATGGCCTGGGTCAGAACTTCTGCCAGCATAAAGGTCATCAGCGAACTGCGTGAGTAGCGTGGCGTAAAGACGGGGATGCGATCCATCTCATCTTCAATGGTGTGCAGGGCTTCGCCTCTTTCATCGATCAGGTTGGCAAACGGTGCTGCCGTTGCCAATGGATTGCTGTCCTGCACATAGCTGCCATTAAAACGCCAACCCTGACCATAAAACTTCTCATCCCACAGATAGCGTTTAGGGCTGGATAGGCCTGTTGAACCTTCGCTGCCTTTACGACGAGCCGCCAGACGGCTGGCTTCACCACCAATACGTGCGATAGTCGGCCACTGGAACGCGTCGTGGCGACCGCTGCGTACAGAGCAGTGATCTTTGCCGAAGAAGGCTTGCGAAAATTCGACCCGGCTTTCAAAAGGATCGGTATAGATATGTTCGGGGGCACTGAGATCACGTAGTTTCAGCACATAGTTATGCCTCATGCCTGAACCTGATTGCCCGTGATCTTCAATAAGAATGCCACAGGTGCGCGAGTTGCCCACGTCGAGTATCAGGTCGACGGCGATGGGTTTGATCGCATTGGTTTCCCGATTGGCGATCACCCTGAACTGCGGCAGTTCAATGACGGGTTCAGTCTGGGTTTGCAGACCTTCGACTGGAATCGCCATCAATGACAGAAGGTTCAGGTAATGTGCCAGCGGGTATTGCTGTGCAAGTTCCTGTTCACGCTCGTCGATATCCCGGCCTTTGCTCGCTTCTTTGAATACTTCTTTGAGCCAGTCGGTTATCCAGTCCTGCGTCAGGTACCAATTTAGGGCATAGGTTGCAGTTGCGACGGCGAAGGTTGCCCCGGCATTCACATCTTCCTGGTTCGGGCTGAGGTCAGCGGCAGCCTGCTGTTTAGCCATAATACGGGTGTCGATCGCCAGCGTCATGCGATGGCTATGACCATCTAAATCGGGTTCTGGTAGTTTGACTAAACGAAAGCGAGCCCAGTTTAGCGGTCCCTCCTGGTACACATTCGGTGGGCTAAAGCGAAACAAAGGAAGCGGTAACCAGATGCCGTCGAACAACTTCAGGCTCTGTTCAACAGGGATATCGTACTGGCTTTTGGCCTTCTCGATGTTATCGGGGGTCGGCTGATAGAAATAGTAATCGCGCTGCTCGTTGTAAATTAAACGGGTGAGTACACCGTTTGCTAATTTGACAAACTCGCCAGCAGGCAGGCGGCCAAGGGACAATCCGAAATCCATAAACTGGATCCCAGAGTCACCCACGAGGGTAATTTGACGATCGAAAGATACAATCTCAGGCAACATAGTTATCTCGTCCCTGTTCAGGAATTAGGTTGAAGCATGCGAATAGGGAATGTTTTTTCCCCATCATTGCTGCCAATACAATCGGCGTGGCCAGCAGCGGGTGATTTACACTCGATTGTCGGCACAATAAAGTTTGAACCGTCGCTACATTTCATCTGCTCAGGATTGGTGATACTCAGCGCCCCTTGCTGCACATTGCCGCTGGCAGGGCCTCGACAGGTAACACCGCTGGACTGACGTATGCTGACGGTGCCATTGCCCTGGGCAAAGTTATATTGCAGTTGCAACGGTCGCCCGGTGAGCTTGTCCTGAATACCACCATTCACGCGCCATTCGCCGTTAAGAAACTGCGCTGGGCCATCGGGAAGGGCCGGAGGAAGCGTCAACGGAGTGCCCTGTGCCGGGATGACTGGCGGCGTGGTGACGGGTTGAACTGCGGGTGGCGTTTGAGCGTCTGCGGCGCCAGGCACAGCAGGAGGTGCCGGAGTAGTCGACGCATCGGCGTTGGCATTACTTGCAGGAACGGCTGGCGGAATTGTGTCGTCACCGACCTGTGCGGTTGTTGTCGCTGCCGGAACGGCTGGCGACGTTGGTTCGAGTGCTTGCTGCGCATTGACTGGAGTACCCTCAGATAGGCCAGGGACGACAGCTGAACCCACGACGGTTTCTGAACCTGTGCGGGAAACCTGCGTTGTTACATCGGAAACGCCTACGGCTGGACGTTCGATGGCAGGAGCCGTATCGATCGCCGTTTTATCCGTGGCGATGGCAGGGAGCCCCGGAATGGAGAGTGATGGCACACATCCGCGTAGTAGACCTAATAATAATGCCAGCAGCAGCAACGCAAGTAGCAACCAGAGTAACCAACGCCAGCTCCAGCGTCTGCGCACAACGGTATCTACAACAGGTGTAACAGCCGGGGTTACGGCGGCGTCTACAGGAGCCAGAGGGGTTGAGGCCGCGAGAGGGGTTGCTGGTAGTGATGCCGGACTCAGCCAATGCATAGGATTACGTTGTTCGCCTTCCGGATGGACAAATCCCCAAAAGGTAATCACCAGGATCCCATTTACGAGATACACAAATTCGTAATCCGGGAAATGTGTGACTGACTTCAGCAACTGCGCGAAGACGCGGCGATCGCCCCCGGTCCCGTTTTGCTCAGCATTGAGTAACTGTTCACTTAACGCCTGCACTGACATTTGAAACGCAGTAAATTGCTGGCGCGCTGATTCCCGCTCCGCTTCACTCGCACCGCTCCAGGGGATGACATCGCCAGGGAAGCTGCTGTACCAATCGGTTCTGTCACCACCCTGATCGTTTTGTGGGATAGCTAAATGACGAGCCAAATCGCGCCCTGCATCAAGACGGTAGATTGCTTCACGTAACTGAAACGCCATCTTAAAAACGGGATAGCCCGTTTCACCCAGAGCCTTAAATGAGGAATTATGCCCGGTACGCAGCAGTGGTCCCTGAATCGAATTTCGCATTGTCTAAACCTTGTAAGGCTGTGATTTAACAAAAGCCACAGTGATGCAGGCTATTTTTTACTCGCACCAGGCGTCCATTCAAAACCCCAGCCATAGTGCTTATCCAGCGACTTCCGGTCAGGGAAGAAACGGTCCAGACGTTCAACGTTGATGTTGCCATCGACGTTTTTGAGTCTGGCTATCGCCGCAACGTTATTGCGCTGATTGCTGTCAGTCAGCGTGGATATAATGGGGGGTTGATCGGGCACATAAATCGTGATGGTGGCATTGGTCCCTTGCCAGTTGTCGGCACCGCCGTAAATGAAGCTATAAATCAGAACCTCATCTATATCCTGCCAGTGGCTGCCATTAATGAAGAGCCATTCACCATCTTGATCGTTACCCTCACGAAGATCTTGTTGCAGCAACAGATATGGCGGTTTGTCATAGTTACCCAGGAACTTACTCAACGCTTCGGCACCACTGATCTTGCCGTTTTTAAAACGAATAAAAGCGGCGATATCGAGGTCGATAGGCTCTTTATGGCTTCCCTGTTGCCAGGTCAGGTTGATTTTAATCCGCCCAAAATCTTTGCGTTTCTCCAGATTTATGCTGGGGTTTGCCTGGGTTAAGTTCGTGCTGGCGGGGGCGACAGCAGGCGCAGCAGCAGGCACATCGTGATGTACCGGAGGAGGGGGCGGGGTTAAGGCATTTTTATGCCACCACCAGGCGCAAGCGATCAGCAGCAACAATAACAGCAACAATAGCCATGGCAGGAAGCGTCGCCACCACGGGATAACGATCACGGGAGGTAGGGGGGCTTCACTGACAATGGCCCAGTTGATTAGCACCGGTTCGCCACCTACGCTATAGCAGTTAAGATCGCGCGAATGCGTTAGCAGTTTTTGTAAGGCATGCGCTGAATGTTCTTCGCCGCGTGCGAGTAGCTGCTCAATCAAACCGGCCAGAATATCCTGGTACTGCTGACGTTTACTCTGGACGGCGGATTGTTCCGCATCGCTTAGCGCAGAAAAGGGCTTTGCCAGACCCTGGCGCTCAGTCCACCATTCCAGATGTCCTTGTGAACCACGACGGGCAGTGGCGTAGAGTAGTGCCAGAGATGGTGGAAGATGACGGTGTATGATTGCAACCGTCTCCTCGTAGATTGTCAGAGTCGCTTCATCAATAGGCGCAGCAGTTATTAATCGTTGCATAACCGAAATCATTATTGTTGTGAGTTATATGCGTGGTATGCATGCAGCTGCATATCAGCAAGCCAGAGCCGTTTTCTTCAGCAGCAGAAAAAGTGGCCAGCGCCACTTTTCGTGCGTCCTTAGCGAAGGGTATTTGCTTCTTCCAGAACTTTGATTTTCTGCTTGGCTTCTGCGACTTTCTTTTCAATTGCAGCAATTTCACTTGCACCACTGGCATGCTGAGACTGCCGCTGCAAGTCCTGCAATTGTTGAATTTCCTTCTGGCGTTCACTGCTTTTTATTTTGCTGGACTTCAGCTGTGCAAGGGTCTGTGACAGGTCTGAACGCACGGCATTTAACCTTGCTTGTTCATCGGCCAGCTTCTGATTGACGTTCTGCTGTCGGTTTTGGGTATAAGCCTGCTGTTGCTTCGCCGACTCATTTTCATACTGGCTGAGTCGAACCTGCTGCTCTTTTTGATCAACTTGCTGACGATAACCGCCGGATGTGGCGCAGCTTAGTTTGGTAATAAAACTCGGATCTTGTGCGTGTAAATCACAGTCCTGTGGCGATGTGGTACAGCCGGTAAGCACAATAGTGGCGAGAAGCAGATATTTTCTCATCAAATAATCCATAAATTGAGTCAAATAACGATGCTTTACATGTCAAAGCGGTCTAAAAAAGGCCGATAATCCTATCGGCCTAAAGTTGTTAGCCCAGAGAAATAGCCTGGCGTTGTTCGTAAAACTCGTTAGTTTCTTTTTCCAGGTCACTAATCTTGCTATTCAGGCTGCTGTACTCTTTGTTCAAATTAGCAAGCTTGGTTTTCTCTGCAGATGTGGCAGTAGTTTGACCTTGCAAAGCGACCTTATAGGCAGACTCTTTGTCTTTCATGCCTTTCACGGTCTCTTTCATCTTGCTGATGTTGGCATCAATTTGTGCTAATTGCGTTTTAGCACCTGCTTTATCAAAGCCAGCCTTATCTTTTTGGATGCTGATTTTGGTTAAGGTTGCCTGGTTTTCACTGATAACCTGTTTCATAGCAAGGGTAGATTTTTCTACTGCAGCGGTATCTTTACTGATATCCGTATCCATTGCCTGCAGGCGATCGGCTGTGGAGGCATAATCTTTTTTCAGGCCATCAAGATAGTAGTTAGCCGTCATACCCGCTGCGCACCCAGCAGCACCACCAATGGCAGCACCTGCAATTGCTTTCTTGGTGTCGCCAGCCAGAGCACCAACTACAGCGCCAAGCGCAGCGCCTGATACCGCACCAATGCCGCAACCTTGCGCGCCAGAAGCGCTAAAAAATTGGGCTTGCTCGGTGGTTGTCAGGCGTGGATCCGGTTTTGCTCCTGACAGCAGTGTGCTTCCAGTATTGGCGCAACCGCTCAGCAGTAATGTTGCGGAAATTAGCAGACAAGCAGTAGTTCGGTTAAAAGAGTTCACTTTTGTTTTTCCTTAAATCATAAATTAGCAACGATAAAAAGCTGTGTGGTGATTAAATTTCGCATAAGTAGCGATTTCATATAGGGCAAAATGAAATTCTGTATTTTTTATAACGTGATAACTTTTACCCCGGTAATACAATAAATCCACAATACTAAGTGGTGTATTAATTTCATTGCGTTACTATTGGTGATGGAATAACAATTACTAACTTTGTTTTATTATTGTTTTAATGTGAACTATTTGATTTTTATATAATTTATGCTGTTTGCGTAAACGAGGTTGTTGAGCCTTCATGCGACGAAAGTCATGCTGAAATGAGCAACAGTGCGGTTACCAGAGGGGGTTACCCTTCTCACAGAACATAAAAAAGTTCGTCCTGAGTATACCTGATTTATTCACAATGTGAATTTATCTTAACTTTATATGCTTGTTTTCATACAGGGATGAAATAGTGATCATATAGATTGATCTGAGTCAATAATTAAATTACCATCAAGATTGGTAGTTGCGGTAAGTGCTATCCGTAGGGTGCTGTTTTTACGTTTTTACTACGAGAACTTATCTATGACTTAACGGTTTTTCTTTTTTAAAGCATATTAGAGCAGAATCTTTCACTTATGTGATGTGAGTATTATTTTGGGATAACTTTGCTTTTCTTCATTCGAAATATCTAATTTTCGGATAATAAAAGTATACTTTCATTTATCTTTTCCAAAATTACCTTCAGGCTGGAAAAAAAATGATGATAAGAGTTGTACCTTGTTTGCATTTTCCCTCACGTGGTGAGGTTGCAAAACAGAATACATCCGGTAGATACGCTATCACTGTTTTACATGTAACCCGCCCGAAACCAGGCGAGCATAACCAACCGCTAACGAGGCTGTTGCTGGGTCGCACAGTGAATACCGTCGCCACCGGCCGCGATACCATCGATATTCAATTAAATAATCTCACGACCGGTAAATTGCTCCTGCAAAATATCGCGCGTGTTACGGTCCGTGCGTTTATCGCCAAACTCCGGCGCAATGACGGCATCATTGCACAGATAGAAATTGATATAACTGGCGGCAAAATCACTGTTCGCATAGCTCTGGCGAATAGTTGATGGTCCTTCCAGCGTGATCACGTTCCTGCTTCTCACCTCAGCCGTTGAAGTTAAATCCAACGCCGCCGGGCACGCGGTGGGGGCTTTTCACAAGTACCGGTATCCACAGGTCGTCAATCCGATGAACCAGCAGGTTAACTGATGGCCCGCATAGCTTTGCCGCGAGCGCGTGCTCTTCTTCGCGCATCAGCATATTCACGGGGTCAAAGGCCGCAATGGTGTTTGCGACCAGCGCCAGATTTTTCCGCACCACGGGAAGTCGGTGAGATTCCCAGATCGCCGCACTGGCACCAAACGCCATCCAGGTGACAGTATGAGCTGTACTTTCCAGCAGCCCCTGCGTTGGCTGCGCTCACTCACCCCAGTCACGTACTTATGTCCGCTCCAGGGGATTCGTTCACTTACCGCCTCAATGCAACGTAAATGATTTTGTGTATAGAAGATAAATAATATGGAGATTTTTTATTTATTAAATAAAAAATAAAAAGGCTCCCTGAATTCCAGGTGAAATATAACACAGAGATTATATGTTGCAATTGGTGATATTCAATGTGATACGTAAAATTTGCCGATATTAGAATTTCTCAACTATATATTTATAGATAATTTATATTTATTAAATGCACGTTGCTTTATCTAACTCACAGAAAGCCCTTCTGACGGGCCTCTGTATAGACTGTGATCCAGCCGATTGTTCTGCGGTATTTATTAATGTTCTGAGTCGTGTGAACTATAGTAAAGATGGCCGTTATTTCTCATTATTAATAACCGTGAGTGGGGGATGTGCATGAAGAAGATTCTGATGCTGGTCGGGGATTATGTCGAAGATTATGAAACGATGGTGCCTTTCCAGGCTCTGCAAATGCTCGGTCACCGGGTTGATGCCGTCTGCCCGGATAAAAAACAAGGCGACTATGTTCAAACCGCCATTCACGATTTTGATGGGGCGCAGACCTACAGTGAAAAACCAGGGCATCGCTTCACCTTGAATGCGAATTTCTCTGATGCACGCGAGGCGGATTATGACGCCTTGTTGATCCCAGGTGGGCGGGCTCCGGAGTATTTGCGTCTGAATCCGGATGTCATTCAACTGGTACAAGACTTTAACTCTGCGGGTAAACCTATCGCCGCTGTGTGTCATGGCCCGCAATTGCTGGCGGCAGCCGGGGTGTTAGAAAATCGGACCTGTAGCGCGTATCCAGCGTGTGCGCCAGAAGTTCGATTGAGCGGTGGGCATTATGCCGATATCGGGATTGACCAGGCGCACGTCGATGGCAATCTGGTTACCGCGCCGGCATGGCCTGCCCATCCTGCCTGGTTGGCTAAATTTGTTGAAGTATTAGTGAAGTAACGGGTACTGGCTTTGCAGGTCGGTATAACCCATCCGGCTATACCGACTGCAAAAAATTACCGTTGCATGAGTGCGAATACCCCCCAGCCGAGATATTCCCGGGTAAAGGTGACATGGCGTCCTGGTGACGTCCTCAGTTGCTCTCTGACTTCCTGCGTAAAGTCATCGTTTGGGTTCACCTCCAGCCACTGAGCTGCCCCCGCATGCCTGGGCAATATCTTTCGTGGCGGGTATTTGATGCCAGTAATAGTAAAATTTCTGGGAATATCCATCACTCTCTCCTTAGCGATTATCTAACTGGGCGCGAACATTGTTTAATCCGGTGGTGTTGATGCGGTAGGGCTGACCATTGACGGATTTGATCAGTTTTTTGGTTCTGAGCTTTTTAAACACCTCAAGCGTGCAGTCGCAGAGCAGCAATCCTTCGCGGCTATAACATTCAACGGATGTGACGCGGCCAGCGCTATCTCGGACGTGCGCAATTCGGCCACCTTTGGCGAGAACGTGTAAGGTACGTTGTTCCTGACGGGATAAATTCATACTGGGAAACCTGTTTAATCATCATGTGCAAAACGTGCAAACACACTGCGGTGTCCGCATTCGATTTCGGCGCATTGATAACCAGTCCGGCCTGATAAGGTCGGCAAACTGATTATCTGATGATGACATTCTCCAGCATCAAAGCCTCGGGTTGAGTTGAAAGGTATTTACATGCTGAATGATAACAGGCAGTCCCTCGAGGGGAACCCTTGTGATGCTAATTTGTGATCTGTAACCGCAGTGCGGCCACATTGTAGATAATGCCAAACACCGCTACCGCCAGCAGGAACAGGGATGAGATAAAAACGCTGTATCTGACAAACCGCGTGGGCATCCAGCGTTTGAAAATCACGATATAAAATGACAGAACGGCAACGTCAAAAAAGATCCATACCAGCGTGAGTACCAGCACGCTGGTGGCGAAATTATGTGTAATGGTGATGAACTGTGGAAAGAATGAAACGAAAAACAGAATATCTTTCGGGTTTGACACGCCAATCAGAAAACCGTTGATAAATCCCCCATGAGACGGCTGACGAGAGTCTTCGCGGGCGGCTTGATTTCTGGCCCACAGGCTGCAAAACGCGCTATAGCCGATATACAGCGATCCGGCGAGACCCAGCACACACAGCAGCAGCGGAGAGAGTGATACCACCCCCGCCAGCATCAGCGCAGCAAGCGCGAGCAGTAGCAATGAAGCACCGTTCGTTCCGCATAGCGTCATAAAGGCCTGGCGATAGCCGTACTGTACCGCCGTCGCGGTAATCAGCGCCACAACAGGGCCAGGCGTTAGCAACAGTGTTAGCACCGAGAGGCTGTATACAGCCAGTAAAGCGAGATTCATATCTGATGATCCTGACGTTATTTTTCATCAGTATTCCGCCTGCGTGTCACATTGAAAAACGAATAAAACTGCGCTCTACTGTGAGTAAAACTCAACATAGAAGCCGATGATGACGCTACCCCCACTGTATGCCCTGAGAGCTTTCGAAGCTGCTGCCCGTCTGGGGTCCTTTAGTAAAGCGGCTATTCAACTGAACGTCACGCCTGGTGCGGTAAGCCGTCATATCCGCACACTGGAAGCCTGGTTTGGCTGCGAACTGTTTGTTCGTAGCGGCCCCCGTATTGAGATAACGCCTTCAGGACAGGGGTTAGCGCAACAGCTGACGGCCGGGTTTCAAAGTTTAGAACATGCCTGCCATGCTTTTCGTAGCAGCAGTCATGAGCTGAGGTTGAAAGCACCCTCAACGCTGACCATGCGCTGGCTGCTGGATGTGCTGCGTCATTTCCGGGAAGCCCATCCAACGCCGGTGATTGAAATCTCCAGCGTGTGGATGGACACCGATTCCGTCGCATTCAGTCGCGAACCGTATGACTGTGCAATCCTGTTGGGGAATGGTTATTTTGGTGAGGATACGGACAGCCGTTTGCTGTTTCAGGAGTGGCTTATCCCGGTATGCGCGCCTGCGTTACAGGCTCAGGCGCAAAGTGATATCGCCGTCTGTGAATTGATTCATCCTTCCGCCGATCGCCGCGACTGGCGTCGCTGGCTGCAGCGTAGCGGAGCGTTTCCTGCGTTGAACCTGGCACGTGGCAACGTGTTCGATACCCTGGAACAGGGGAGTCTTGCGGCAATGAGCGGGCATGGGGTAGCGGTCGCCGATCTGCTCTTAAGCCTGACGGCTATTCAGAGTGGGATGCTGGCGTTACCGTTTAAACAGGCGGTCGCGACAGGAGACGGCTATTACCTCGTCTGGCCAAAAGCGTCAACCCGGCTTCGAAATATTGAGTTGCTGTATCGCTGGTTAAAAGAAGCTGCGCCCGAGGCTGACATAGCCGAGCTGCTCTGGCTGGAGTAACCCGGCGAATGTCATATTGATAACAATTCTCATTATTATTGTTGTGTTGTGCAGGTAATGGTAATGTTGCCACCCATCGAACGTTGCAAATTCCATTTCCTGTGCAGAAGACAGCATGAACAACACCACCGCCCAGAATGCATCCAGACGTTTTACCCGCACCTTCTCCGTCAGTGAGTTTAGGGACTTTGGTGAGCGTTACGGGATCGATTACCGTTTTCCGTTACTGGCGCAAAAACCGGGTCTTCCGTGTTCCAGTGCCGTGTTGCAAGGGGAAGTGGAGGAGCTGATGCTCCCTTGCGGGATGTGCGTCACACACTCTGATGTACAGGTGCTGCAACCGTATGAAACCACCTCCCGACACAGTAGTCCCTTGTATATGCTGGTGGTGCTGGAGGGTTGCGTGATACTGACGCTCAACGGACAGGAACATGTGGTACGTTCCGGCATGGCGTTTAGTTCGCGTCTGAGTGAACGCCAGGCGATGAGCGCCCGTCACCCTGCAGACTGCAAGCTACGGACGCTATCACTCGGGTTGTATCCTGACGGGGCATGGCGCACAGGATTACTTGAATCCCTTATGCGTGAGTGGGAAAGCTGCCAGACGCCAACGCTTATCTGGCAGGTGCCGGGGTTTTTACTCAGCGGATTACAATATGCGCAGCAGGGCTCGCTCAGCCAGGTTTCCCGCCAGTTGATGCTGGAAGGGCTGATTTTACAATTATTTGGTCACGGTCTCAGCGTTTGTCAGGTAGAGAGCGGTACATGCCTCGCTGCCAGTGGCGAGCAGCAACGGCTGGAAAGTGTGCGTCGCCTGTTGGAGCAAACCCCTGAAAATGACTACACGCTTAACGAGCTGGCGCAGCGCGCAGCGATGAGCCCCAGCAGTTTGCGCAGTAAATTTCGCATGGCCTATGGCTGCTCGGTGTTTGACTACCTGCGTGACTGCCGCCTGGAACGCGCGCGTGGCTATTTGCTGGAAGGATATAGCGTACAGCAAGCGGCATGGATGTCTGGCTACCAGCACGCCACCAACTTTTCTACAGCTTTTCGTCGTCGCTATGGCTTCCCGCCTGGTGATGTTCTCAAACTTTGCTAATCCATTTTCCCGTTTTATGCGCGTGGCAGATTAATAATTTGGCGTTTCGCATACGCAACCTGGCATTCGGCATAGCGACTCCTGATACAAAAATGGCAATAATTCTCATTTACAATTAGATATGCCTTGGGAGATGTTCATGTTCGCGAAGACTCGGTTGGCGCTGCTGGTAGGATGGGTGACCGGCAGTGTGGCTTTTCCTCTGCTGGCGCAGGAAACACCAAAAAACGATACGGTGGTTGTCACCTCGCAAATGCAAAGTGGGTCAACCAAGCTTGCCACACCGGATATCGAAACGCCGCAATCGGTCTCTATCGTTACCCGTGAACAATTTGAAGAGCAAGGTGCAACCAGCGTGCGGCAGGCTGTTAGCTACACGCCTGGGGTGTACAGTAACCAGATTGGTGCCTCCAACCGCTTTGACTACATTGTGCTGCGCGGTTTCTCCGATGGTAGTCTGGACAACGTCTATCTCGACGGCCTGAAAATGATGGGCGACACTAACTCGCACAGTTCGCTGGTGGTCGATCCGTGGTTTCTCGACAATATTGAAGTGGTGCGCGGCCCGGCCTCCGTGCTGTACGGCCGATCGTCTCCGGGCGGGATCGTGGCGCTGACATCGCGTAAACCGTCGTTTGATGCGGGCGGAGAAGTGAAACTATTTGCCGGAAACAACAATCAGCGCGGCGCCGCGTTTGATGTCACCGGGGCGCTGGACGATAACGACCGCGTGGCGGCGCGCCTGAGTGGCATGACGCGCTATGCTGATTCGCAGTTTGGCCCGTTGAAAGAAGAGCGCTACGCGCTGATGCCCAGTCTGACCTGGCGCATCACCGATCAGACGCGTCTTGACCTGATGGCCTATCTGCACCGTGACCCGGAAGGTGGCAGCCACTCTGGCCTGCCGTATGACGGCACCGTTGTGCCACACTATGGGCAGAAGATCGCCAACACCTTCTACGAAGGCGAGGACGAATACGACAAATACGATCGCCGTGAAAATATAGTCGGCTACAACATTGAGCACATGTTTGATAGCGGCTGGTCGGTGCGGCAAAAGTTACGCTATTTGCATACCGACGTTGAACTGAACCAGGTGTATGCGGCGGGCTGGTTGAATGAAACAGAGCTTAATCGCGGTTATTCCGGCTCAGACGAAAAAATGTCGGCGATTACCCTGGATAATCAACTGGATGGTAGTTTTGATACCTGGCAGGTCAATCATCGCTTGCTGGTGGGCATCGATTATCAGGATCGCAGCAACAATACTACCGGCTATTACGGGGCATTTCCGCCGATCGATGCGTTTAACCCGGTGTACGGGGCGAAGCCGGATTACATCAATATGTATGCGCGCGAGAAGCACAAGTTGCGCCAGACGGGCTACTATTTGCAGGATCAGATGTCATGGGATCGCTGGCGTATAACGCTCGGTGGCCGCTACGATCAGGTGAGCATATCGAATATTGATAAGCAAAACGGCACTCGCAGCGATCTGGACAAAAATAACTTCAGCAGTCGCGCTGCTCTGCTTTATTTGTTCGATAACGGTGTTGCGCCGTACATCAGCTATTCCACCGCCTTTACCCCAACCAGTTTTGCTGATGAGAACGGTAACCTGTTGGAACCGATGAAAGGCAAGCAGTGGGAAGCCGGGCTGAAATATGAACCGGAAGGGTTGAATAGCCAGTTTAGCGCGTCGGTGTTCCGCATTAATCAGACCAATATTGCCACCAAAGAAGAGCCGACCGATCCGTACCGTTCGATTGGCGAAATTGAATCTGAAGGGGTGGAGCTGGAAGCTATTAGCCAACTGACGGACAGTTTCCGTTTGCAGGCGGCGTATACCTACACCGATATTCGCTATAAGAAAAGTAGCCCGGAAGAACAGGGTAAACGTGCCGTTTATGCACCGCGCAATCAGGCCAGCACCTGGTTAAGCTACGATGTGAAAAGGGGCCCACTGGAGGGGCTGACGTTGGGCTCAGGCGTGCGCTACGTTAATGGTATTACCAGCGATCGCCAGAATACTCACACCCTGCCATCGTATACGCTGGTGGATCTGGCGGTGGGTTATGACTTAACGAACATCGGTATAAAAGGACTCAGTGCGCAGCTCAACGTTAACAACCTGACCGATAAACGCTATGTCGCGGCCTGCAACTCGCTTTCTTATTGTTACTTTGGCGCAGAGCGCAGCATTGTGGGTAGCGTATCCTGGAAATTCTGAGTCTCTCTTTTTAGCCGGATGCGGCGCTGGCACCTTATCCGGCCTACGGCAGCGTGCAAATTGTAGGCCTGATAAGCGCAGCGCATCAGGCATAGTGAGTGCGGCTATTTTGTAAAACCGTTTTGCATACAAATCTGCGCGCTGGTTCTCAGGGTGAAGGCTAACTTGTCAGGATACTGACTGTAATAGTTATGTTCTTCTTCCAGCCCTTTTGCCTGCGCCAGACGTACCGTCTCCAACGAACAGGTTCGGTAGATCAAATCTTTATTCATATTACTCTGCTTCTCGCGCTGTTTATCTGCAGACAGCGCCAGCCAGCGTTCTGAAAGCGTATAATCGTAGACTACCCGATTATCTTTCGCCTGAACGTTCTCAATGGTAATGAATTCGTCAATTTTCAGTCTTGGCTGCCCGCGCATTTTTTTCTTATCTTCTGCGGCGGCATATTGCGCCAGCGCATTAATATCCATGCCGGCTATTTTTTGCTTATAGACTTCAACGTAAGCCGCTGGCTGCTGATAATGCTGAGCATAGGTATTTCTTAATTCCCCGTCACTCATTGAACAGCCAGCTAAAAATAAAGGTAATAGCAGCGTCAGTTTTGTTTTAGTCATAATGTTATCCCATTCATTATTGTGGTCCCCAGTCGCCCATAACAAAATAAACGTCATCGTATTACAGGTGATCTTTAGGGTTGTATAAACGGGGCGGCGACAGCACAAGTGCAATTATCTTAAAATGGTGGAGTAAGCGGGAAACCCTGCCAGAATTGGCAGGGTCAATGGATGAAGAAGATCAGAATTCCATTTTCACCGTGAACTGCACTTCTCGTGGGTCACCAATCTGATTACCCAGATTATTGGTGGCAATGGATGAGGTGTAATAGGTCTTATCAAACAGGTTTTTCACATTGAGTTGCAATGTGACCGGATACTGCAGCTTCATTTTATAAGCGGCAAAGGCATCGGCGACAAAATAGCCCGGCAGATAATAGTCTGCGCCATTGGTTGCGGAACGGCGACTCACTCCATGACCCCCACCGCCAATCGTCAGGGTATTACCCATAAAGGCATTCTGAATATCGTAGGTGAGGAATAATGAGCCGGTATGCTTCGGTACATTAGGCAGCGGCTTACCTTTGTAATCAGGATCTTCCGTCACTTTCGCGGCGGTATAACCGTAGCTGGCGATGATATTGGTGTTGGTGGTCAACGAACCGGCGACATCCACTTCCACGCCTTGTGAACGCACGCGACCCGCCGTTTTCGCCACGGTTTCGCCATTGATCATTTCGTTGTACAGCACATTGCGTTTATCAATATCAAACAGGGCAATATTGGCGGTGATACCGTCAAAGATATCGAATTTTGCCCCCACTTCATACGCTGTTGAGGTTTCAGGTGGCAGTTCGCCAATATAACTGGCAATAGAATATTGCGGCATGAAGGATCGCGACACGTTACCGAACAGCGATACGGACGGCGTCAGTTTGTAAACCATACCGAATTTGGGCACCCACTGTTGGTCGGTACTGTCGGTATTGACGTTGAACGGACGGCCTTTGCCAGCGTATTCGGTGTAGTACTGATAACGCATCCCGGCGACGGCGATCCATTTATCGGTCAGGTACAGCGCGTCCTGCACATACGCAGAATAGCTCTCTTGTTGAATGGTCTGATCGCTATCAGCGGCAGAAACGTTAGTACATTTACCCAACGTACCGTAGACAGGATTATAAATATTGAACCCTTTTACGTTCTTACAGCGGATCATGTCGGTGCGTAGCAGATCGTAGTTCTCATAAGAGACACCGGTGAGGAGCTCGTTATAAAAGCCAGCGATATCGACGTTGCCCTGCAAATCGGCACGTGTGGCGTGCATGCGCTGGGTGGAGCCTTGAGTGGCATCTACACGGCGGGTCAGATTTCCGGTGGCAGAATCATAAGCCATCACGCGAGCCTGATTATCGCTGTATTTATCCTGGCTAAAGCTGTAGTCGAATTTCGCTGTCCATTCACTGTTGAAACGGTATTCGGCATTCAACTGCGCCAGATCCGATTCGCCATCGGTGATATTAAACGGCTCATCAAAACGGGTTTTGCTATCCACATTCACCGCGTGTTTGGTGTTGAGATCGAAAATGGTGCCGCGATCGAACGGGGCTTTATAGTCGCGATGTGAGTAGAGCACGTTGACGGTGGCGTTGTCGCCAAACCAGGTCAGGGACGGGGAGATGAAAGTGCTCTGATTCGTGCCGAAGTTACGCCAGTAATCCTCATGCTGATATTCGCCGATCAGGCGATAGGCCAACTGCGTGCCTTCAATCGGCCCGGTCACGTCAAACTGTCCTGTGCCGCCGCCGAAGCTGCTGGAGGTTGCTGAAATCGAACCGCCAAACTGCGTTTCCGGACGTTTGGTGACGACATTAATCAGCCCGCCGGGATCGAGAATCCCGTACAGGGTTGAGGCCGGGCCTTTCAGCACTTCCACGCGTGAGGTGGCGGCGTTAAAGCTGCGCGGCAACACGGTTTTCAGACCGTTGGTCATCACCGAGCCGTCACGGTTTGCGCCGAAGCCACGGCGGACAAACGCATCCTGTGTGCCACCTAATGTGTTGGTTTGCACAACGTTACTGACGTTATACAGCGCTTCGTCCAGCGTCGTGACATGCTGATCTTCCAGAACTTTATCGCTGACAGTGTTCACCACTTGTGGGATATCCAACAATGGCATGGATGTCAGCGTCGCGGTGGACGAGCTCAGCGGTTGGTAACCCGATGTTACGGCCTGATCGGCAGACGACGCATCTGCCCGAACAGTGATGGTATCTTCCCCTTTAGGCGGAGTTGTCTCTTTCTCCGCTGCGAATACCGTAGATGTTGTTGTCATGCCCAGAAAGAGAGCAGAGCACAATGCCCGCCCTTTCATCCCCGAAAAGTAAGTCGTTAACTCAGCCATTATTTTATTTATTCCGCAAAAGACCCTGCCAAAAATGGGCAGGGAAACAGGTTGATTCAATTCATTGCCCGGCTTGCCAGCCCTGCATTTATCCATCTGTAAACCAGCGTTACTGGCGTCAGATGTGTAATTGAGAATCATTCAATCATGGGCGTTTGTAGTAGTAAACGTAAAAATGAAAAAGAAACTACAGGCGATTTACCGCAATTTAACCGTCTTTTTTTTGAGGGTATTTAATTTTCAATACATTGAAAAAGAATGATTTTTATTGATTTTTCAGCGGTTTTTATTTGTGCTTTAGTTGTTGGTTACAAGTGATGTAACTACAGGGTGTAATTGCTTGACTACTACAGTGCAAGCCAGCAAGATCACAAAGAGAATGAGTTTTATTTTTATTTAGAGAGTTACGCATGCAGGCTTTGCCATGCGGCGGCGCAGGAGTGAACATGCCACAGCATGTGGAAAATACCGCCCACAGAACGGGCATTGAACTACAACAGCTTTCTGCGGGTTATCGCCATAACACCATTGTCCACGATATCTGTCTCACTATCCCGCAAGGTAAAATGACGGTGCTGGTGGGGGCGAACGGCTCGGGTAAATCAACGTTGTTAAGCACAATCGCCCGTATGTTGAAACCGCACGGTGGCAGCGTATTACTGGATGGCAAAGCCATTCATCAGCAGCCCACCAAAGCGGTTTCACGGCAGCTCGGGATCCTGCCGCAATCCCCATTGGTGCCCGAAGGACTCACCGTTTTCGAACTGGTATCGCGCGGGCGTTTTCCCTGGCAGAACATGCTTTCGCAATGGACGGACGATGACGAACGCGCCGTGGAGCAGGCACTCCAGTTGACCGGAACGGCTGATTTTGCGCATTTACCGGTAGAGAGCCTTTCCGGTGGGCAACGTCAGCGCTGCTGGATTGCGATGGCGCTGGCACAGCAAACGCCGGTCATCTTGTTGGATGAGCCGACTACGTTTCTCGATCTGCGCTATCAGGTGGAGATCCTCGAACTGCTGCATTCACTGACTCGCCATCATGGCCGTACAGTGGTTGTGGTCCTGCATGACCTGAATTTTGCCGTGAATTACGGGGACATGCTGGTGTTCCTCAAGCAGGGGACGTTGCAGGGCGTCGTGCATGATGGCGAAAACTGCACGCCCGAGTTGATTAAGCACGTATTTGACGTTGACGTGCAGATGTCGGTGAATCCTCTCACCGGCAAACCGTTCTTTATGCCGTTCCGCGCGCCGGGCGGGCAAGCGCAATGACGGTCATGGCAACCACACAGGCTCGTCGCCGTGGCCGGTTTATGCTGGCGCTCCCCGTGTTAACGCTGCTGTTGTGTGTTCTGGCGGTGGTGCACCTGGGTGTTGGCGCACGCACTATCAGCCCGCAGACCGTCGTACAGGCGCTGTTCCACTTTGATGCGAAAAATTTTGACCACCGGATTATTGTCTCCTTACGTCTGCTGCGTATGACGGCGGCGATGCTGGTCGGCGCGGCGTTAGGTGTTGCGGGTATGCTGTTGCAGGCATTGATTCGTAATCCGCTGGGAGAGCCGCATATTCTGGGGCTGAATGCCGGTGCGGCGTTTGTCGTTGTGTTGTGTGCCGCGCTTGGCGTGACGGGGGCAAGCCAGCCATTGCTGGCGGCAGGCGGTGCTGCGGCACTCTTTTCGTTGGTGATGGCGCTTTCATCTGCCGGGCGCGGTGGCTTAACGCCGCTGAAGGTCACGTTGTGCGGCGTGGCGTTGTCGGCCATGGTGTCATCGCTGACTGCGGCGATCCTGATTCTGGATGAACAAACCCTATTGGCAATGCGCACCTGGCTGGTGGGGGATCTCGCGGGTCTGAGTTGGGAAAGTGTCAAAAGCGCCGTTCCCCCGTCGCTTGCCGGTATGGTGCTGGCGCTCGCTATCGCGCCGGGCCTGAATATTCTGGCCCTCGGCGACCGTATGGCCTGTGGGTTAGGGGTGAACATTCTGCGCATACGCGTGCTGGCGATGATCGCCATTGCGCTGCTGTGCGGTGCGGCAGTCTCCGTCGTGGGGCCGCTGGGGTTTATCGGTCTATTAGTGCCTAACGTGATCCGCCGTCTGGTAACAGACGATATTCGTCAGATGCTACCGACGTCGGCATTGCTGGGTGCGGCGCTGCTGCTGCTGGCGGATATTGCCGCCCGCACGGTGCTGGCTCCGCAGGAGCTGGCTACAGGGATCATGACCGCCCTGGTGGGTGCTCCGGCGTTTATTTTCATTGCGTCGAGGTTTTTGAAATGAACGATATGCTGCAGCGTGCAGGGCTTCGTGCATGGCGGGTGGGGGGATTTTCTCGTGTCATTCGTCCCAAAACCGTGCTGTACAGCCTCGGCCTGACGGTGCTGGCCATCGCATTACTGCTGTTCGGCGTGATGCAGGGTTCACTCCCGGTTCCCGCTTCCGCTATCGGACGGGCGTTGTTTGATCCTCAGGTGTTGACGGCTCAGCAACAGTATGTCGTTTGGGATGTACGACTGCCGCGACTGCTGATGGCGCTTCTGTGCGGGGCGATGCTCGGATTGGCTGGGGCGGCAATGCAATCGATCACCCGCAACGGGTTGGCCGATCCCGGGCTTATCGGTGTCAAAGAAGGGAGTTGCGTGGTGGTGCTGGCCCTGGTGCTGCTTTTCCCGTCCGCAAGTCTGGTCTGGCGGCCCCTGGCGGGAATGGCCGGTGGCGCACTGGTCGCCACACTGGTGATGCTGCTGGCCCGTGATTTCTCCCGGCCTCGCTTCGTGTTGATAGGCATTGGTGTGTCATGGTTCTTTGCGGCGGGAATGGGCGTATTTATGACCACCGCCGATGTCCGTGACGTACAGACTGCGCTGGTCTGGCTGGCGGGCAGCCTTCATGCCGCCACCTGGCCACTGCTGCTGGTGGCGCTGGTCTGGACGTTGCCTGCGGCCATTATCTTATTTGCCACGGCGCGAGCTTCGGATGTGGCGCTACTTGGCAATGCGACGGCAACGGGGCTGGGTGTACATCTACCCCGACTGGCGTTGTTGCGTTTTCTCGCGCCGGTTGTACTCACCGCCGCCAGTGTTGCCTGCGTGGGTAGCCTCGGTTTTGTCGGGTTGATGGCACCACACATGGCACGATTCTGGCTGCGTGGCGGACAAACAGCGCTGCTGTGGGGAAGTGCGTTGATCGGTGCGTTGCTGGTGCTGGTGACCGATACCGTGGGTCGTCTGGCGTTTGCACCACTGCAAATCCCAGCAGGGATCGTCATTGCCCTGGTCGGTGGACCGTTCTTTTTACTGTTGCTCTGGCGTCGCCGGGATCGTTTGTAATTGTTAAGAGGGTATATGCGCTTAATCTTTTCATTGCTGCTGCTGGTCGGCTGCACCGTCCAGGCGGCGGGGCCTGTTCAGTCATTTACTGACGATCTCGGGCGGGTGGTGAACGTACCGCTACATCCGCAGCGCATTGTGTCATTGCACGATCTCGACATCACTATTCCGCTGATCGAGCTGGGCGTGCCTCCGGTGGCCAGTCACGGCCGAACGCGCCCGGATGGCAGCCATTTTTTACGCTCCGGCGTGCTGCTGACCGGCGTGGATTTTGATAATTCGAACATGGCGTATATCGGTACGGCAGACATTGATATTGAAGCCATTGTCGCAGCGAAACCGGATTTAATTATCACCGAACCCAGCCGTAACACGCCGATTGAGCAACTGGAAAAAATAGCGCCGACGGTCAGTATCGACCATCTCGATGGCGGTGCGCCGGAGATCTACCGCAAGCTGGCGCAACTGACAGGTACGCAGAACCGGCTGGCATTGCTGGAACGGCGCTACCGTGAAGAAATTGCCCAGCTCAAGCGGACGGTCGATACGCAGCACATCTCTGTGGCGGTAATACAGGCCAATCAGGGCAAAATTAATGCGTTGCACACCTATCATTCCCTGGGGCGAGTGTTACGCGATGCTGGCTTCACCTTCCCGAAGCTTATTGACAGCATTCCGCCGGGTGGGCGCATTGATGTCAGTGCGGAACGTCTGCCTGAACTGGATGCAGATTTTGTCTTCGCGACCTGGCGTGGCGATACCGGCGGTAAACCGCAGGATGAAATCGCGGCGATGGATGCGGTGATGCCGGGCTGGTGTGAGTTCCTGACCGCCTGCCAGCGCGGACATTACGTTTTACTCTCCCGTGAAGAGGCGATATCCAATTCCTATGCCTCGCTGAGCCTGATGGTGGCGCAGGTGCAAACGCACATCGCCGGACGATGGCTACCGGAGGCTAAATAATCATGCTGACGGCGAAAAAAGCCAAAAATCGTATTGATGTCTATGGTGACCGTTTTCGCGCCAGGGCGCATTTACTCTCGCCACGTATGCAGGCCGTGGCGCGTTATATCAACGAGAACCGCGAAGTGGTGCTGGAGTTTACGGCGATCGAAATCGCAGCCGCCACTCAAACCTCTGATGCGACGGTGGTCAGGGCAATTCAGGCACTGGGGTTTGCCGGGTTGCGCGATTTAAAGCAGACCATTGAACACTGGTTTGGTCCTGGCGTGACCTCAGAAGAGAAGATGACCACCACGGTGAATACGCTCTCTTGCGATGTGAACTCCAGTATTGATTTTGTCTTGCAGGGGCATCAGCGCACCTGTGAAGCCCTTTCTACACCGCAAAACCGCTATGCAATTGCGCAGGCGGTGGCATTATTGGTAGAAGCTCGTCAGGTGGGGATTTTTGGTATTGGCGCATCCGGCGTATTGGCGGATTATACCGCGCGTCTGCTTAGCCGTATTGGCCTGCCTGCGGTAGCGTTTAATCGCACCGGGATTAACCTCGCGGAGCAACTGATCGCATTGCAGCGGGGAGATGTGCTGATCATGATGGCGCAAAAATCACCGCACCGGGAAGGGCTGACGACCATTCGTGAGGCCAGGCGGTTGGGTGTCCCGGTTATTTTACTGACGAACGCACTGGACTCCCGTTTTAGTAAAGAAGCAGATGTGGTGATTAACGTGCCACGTGGCGGCGAGAATGGGAAAATGCCGCTTCACGGTACGGTACTGGTGTGTCTGGAAATGATCGTGCTGTCTGTCGCGTCTACCGCGCCGCAGCGGTCCATTAAATCTGTGAAGCGGATTAACGAACTGTATCGGGGTATTGGTAAATCCGGGGCGAAGAAGTAAGCCGGTGATACCCGATGTGCAGGCCGGGTAGGGTGTCGTCACCACCCGGCATAAAGGCAGACAGATCAAACCATTAATGGCCGATCATTCTGGCCTTCGGGATCAGCTGGAAATACATATGATCCGGCACCGGCGTTTGCCAGACGTTGGCGTACACCGCATAGCCTACGGCGGCAAACAAAATACCGAGCAGCAGTAGCGTCATTGTCCACCCTGATAACCTACCTTGTCGCCACCATGGTTTCGGCGCTGCGCTGTGCCCTGATTGTGCGCCAGGCGGTGTTTTCAGTGACAGGGTCAGCGTCGAGGCTACCGGACAGGATTCCACACAGGTCATACACCCCGTGCACTCAACGGTGCGTACCTGAATTAAGCGATCGACCGGAATATTCGACGGGCAGTTCTTTGCGCATTTGCCGCAATCGATACAGCTGTCGGCGTTCCGGCGGATCTTAAACGGCGAAAGCAAAGAGAACAGACCAAGCAGTGCGCCATAAGGGCACAGATAACGGCACCACGCATTGCGAATAAACAGGCTCATAATGCTGATAACCGCCACCACGATGAGCGTTGTCGTGCCGATATGACGAAAGAAATCGAGCATCTTAACGTCAATAATCATGCCGTAAGCTGACATCAGAAAATACTGAATCCCTTGTGCTGGCATCGACAGGGCGATATACAGAAAGAAGCTCAGCAGCAGATATTTCAGGCTCAGCAAAGGGAGATCCAGCCAGCGAGGCAGGGTGAAGTTGCGACCCACTATTTTTTTGCCCAGATTACCTATCAGCTCAGACAGCGTCCCCACCGGGCACAACCACGAGCAGAACGCTTTTTTTAACAGCAAACTCATCAGGATAAAGGCAACAAGCAGCAGCATGGAAGCGGCGTGAATGGGGGGAAGAAAACCGGTTTCCAGTGTGTATCTGATATTCATCAGACCGGCAATGGGAAGCCAGCCCTCAATACCGCCGGGTCTTGGGATATAAACGCTGGTACCGGCTGTTTCGAAATAGCGAACCCAATACCAGAACGTCACGCCAATATAGATATTGATGGCCAACAGGAGAAACTGGGTGGCTTTTCTCCAGCTACTGGCATTGCGCCAGTCATTCCACGGCAGTTTCCCTCCGACTGTTCCAGGGCGGCGCTGCCAGCGCGTTTTCTTCTTCCCGCTCATGATCTCTTATTATCCCTCATATTTCCCCCTGCATTCAGGAAGACTCATCACCGGGATATGCTACCGCTATAAAGATATAGTGTATTTGATTTGCATCTTATTAATCGGCTGCCATTTCTATCACGCTAATGGGCATGTATAAAAATAACAGCACGATATTTATCACAGGTCAGATAAATACCCTGAACGGGGTATTTATTTATCTGTGGGGGACGACAGTCATTCCTGGTACGTTTCTACGCGGTTACGGCCATGGCTTTTCGCCAGATAGAGCGCGCGATCGGCTTTATCAACCAGTTGTTTGTAGTCGGGGTGATAGTCATATTCGGCAACGCCGATACTGACGGTAATAGAGAAGGATTCAGTCACGGACGCGGCGATACGCAGCTCGGCAATTTTCTTACGCAGCGTTTCCAGAATAATCGAGGCCTGCGATTCGTCTGATTCGACCAGCAGGATCATAAACTCTTCACCACCATAGCGGAATACGTAATCGCTGCTGCGGATGTGCTCATAAATAACGGCTGCGACGTTTTTCAGTGTCATATCGCCAGTATTATGTCCGTAGCTGTCGTTGATCTGCTTAAAATAATCAATGTCCAGCATTGCCAGGGTAAAGGGTTTTCGTGAATGTAACGCCAGCGAGATTTCACGGCGCATAATCGTTGGAATAAAGCGGCGATTAAGCAGCTGGGTCAGCGAATCTTTGCCATTTTCCTGTTTGACCAGCGCTTCAAACATTGAGGCGAGGAGAAAATGGATTTTGGCCGAGAGCTGTCGGACATCCTGCAATAAGCTCATCCGTTCGGCTTCGCCAGGCTGATGCTGATTCGAGAGCGTCTGTGTCAGACGGTTATCGATTTCAGCGATCACGGATTCCATTTCTGCCAGCAGATTACCGCTGCCAAGAATGTGTTTTCCCTTATGGGAGAACCACATACCAAAATCAGAGTCTGCCAGGAACACCAGATCACCGGACGGTAATCCGGTCGCGATGTTGTAGATAAACTGATTTTCCCAATCGGTAAACGAACGGATTTGCCGTTCGCGCTCGACGTTGACGTCGTCGTAAATGGTCTGCAGCCGATACTGCTCCTGCGTGTGCATCGAGTTTTGATAGCTCGGAGAGTAGGAAACAGTCATGGCCTCCAGCGCGGTATCCATCGCCAGACTGCTGAAACAGATAGCATCGCTCAACAGGCTGACAGAGTAGTCTGCCTTACTTTTCAGCAACTGATACAGCTCTTCTTTTAGCTTACGCGCCCCGCGGTTAACCAGATCGATAGGCAGGCCGATACGGGCGTGTACCACACCAATTTCACGCTGTTTTGCCAGCAAGAGCGGGAGGTCTTCATATGCGCTGCCGAGCACGCTGCGCAACCAGTCAAACATACTGCCGCTCAGGCGCGTACTGACCTGCTCGGTATTCAGAAACAACGCGCTCTCCGCGTGAGAGAGCATGTAGTCATAAAAAACGGTCACTAAATGGCGGATCTCATCGTCGCTTAACCCTGTGAGGATCGTATGAACTTCAGGGGATGTCTGGCGTATTAGCGCCCGCCATTCTGTAAGGAGTAATGTGTCGTTTACGGGATCAACCTGTTCCATCTCACAGCCACTCAAATGTGATTGAAAAATTCAGGCGGTATTACGGACAATTACCTCACGATGGTCAAGTGAAACTCTCTTTACGCATTAACGATGGCGAATACCTTCATAAATCAGCCTTAAGGCGAAGACGCCGATGATGGCACCAATCACCCGGCTGGCAACGCGCTGAATACGGCCATATGCACGACGCACCGCAGGAAGAGAAAACGCCTGGCTGAGAAAAATACGCCAAATAACAGAAGAAAGCACAATGCCTGCCCATGCCATCAGCCTGGCCCAGGTTGGGGTTTCTGCGCTTAAGGTGACCGAGAAAATACTAATAAAAAACAGTACGGTTTGCGGATTGGATAAATCCGTTAACAGCCCGCGACGAAAGAATACGTACCAGGGGGCGGAGATTGGTTGCTGTAAGGTGGGCATTTGCGGTGTGGCCTGATGGCGTATGCTATTCCAGGCAAACCACAGTAAGTAGGCACCGCCGACGATTTTTATCAGTGAGAATATCTCTTCACATTGGGTGATAAGCGTCGCCATACCAAACAGGCCAAGCCCGGAGTAGAACGCATCGCCCAAGGCAACGCCCAGACCGGTCATTACACCCGCGCGTCGTCCCGACGCCAGGCTGGTTTGCACCACCACGAACAGGTTTGCTCCGGGGTTGAAAAAGGTTAAAACAAACAGGCTAACGGTGAGCACGACGGCGTGCAGAGGTTCCATAGACAACGATTCCATCAGTGAGAAAATGAATGTTTACCCGCAGGTCATTTAAGAATCTGCACCTACTATAGTTTTAGTGCAATCAATATTCTGAGTATTCACTCACAGTGCACCATCAAACGCAGTTAATTTCTCAATGTCATCATTAACACTATTTGTGTCACCGGAATCGTCGGATAACGCGGCAGCACTGGATCGCCTGTTGTGGCTACGGCGCAAGATTTCTTTATATTTCCGTTGGCTCTGGATCTTTTAATCAGGCTGAACTACTTATTAATCATCCTTGACTCGCATGATGGATGTTCAGGGGTCGATGATGGCATATATAACAAAACCTGGAGCTTTGATATGAAAACTGGATATAAAGTACTTATTGGTGCGTTAGCTTTAGTTTTTTCCAACGCCTATGCTGCGGAATTTATGACAAAACTTGAGTTTGAAAAGGTTGAGTCGCAATACACAAAAATCGGTGATATTTCAACGAGTAATGAAGTTTCTGTTGCAGATGCTAAAGAAGAGCTGCTGAAGAAAGCCGAAGAGAAAGGCGCTGATGTGGTGGTATTAACCTCCGGCCAAACGGATAACAAAATCCATGGCACAGCTAATATTTACAAGAAAAAATAATGCGCTGCATTGAAAGATAAAATACCCGCCAGCCTCTGTACTGGCGGGTTATTCTTTTAACCTGCGCCAAAACGTGGTTCGGCTGATACCGAGATATCGTGCCGCCGCTGTTTTATCGCCGTTGAATTGTGCCAGCACCTGTTGTGGTGTCAGTGATGATGATATCTGGGGTATTTCGGCGACAGTCGCCAGCTCTGGCAATAATTGCTGCAAGAAATGGACGTTAAGTTCTGGTTGTGGCTCAACGCTTAAAAATAATGCCAGACGCTCCATCATATTGCGCAGCTCACGAATATTCCCCGGCCAGCCGTAATTCAGCAGCATATGTTGGCTGAGCCCCAGACCTTTGCGCACAGGCTCAGAAAACGGCACATCTAATTCCGCCAGTGACTGTTTTAAAAAGCCTTCCGCCAGCGGTAAAATATCGGGTAGCCGTTCGCGTAGCGGGGGGAGTTTGAGGCGCAGAATGCTCAGGCGATAAAACAGATCGGTACGAAATTCGCCTTGTTTCATCTCTTGTTCCAGGTTGCAGTGCGTGGCGCTAATCACCCGTACCTCTACCGGAATCGGTTGATGTCCACCTACCCGGGTGACCTCTTTTTCTTCCAGTACGCGCAACAGCCGGGTTTGTAACGGCAACGGCATTTCACCTATCTCATCAAGAAACAGTGTTCCGCCGTGGGCGATTTCAAACAGACCCGCGCGTCCGCCCCGCCGTGAGCCGGTAAAAGCACCATCCTCATAGCCGAACAACTCCGCTTCCAGTAAGGATTCGGTGATTGCCCCGCAGTTGACGGCAACAAACGGTGGTGAGGGTTTACCGCGTCGATTCTCCTGACGGGTGAAATATTCACGATGAATGGCCTGCGCCGCCAGCTCTTTCCCCGTCCCCGTTTCGCCCTGAATCAGCACCGGTGCGCGAGAACGGGCATAGAGCATTATGGTGTGCCGTACCTGTTCCATCTGAGCAGAGTGGCCGCGCATATCTCCCAGTGCATAGCGGGTGCGCAGCGTATCGCCAGACGCGTATTGACCATTTCGCCGTAGCGTCAGGCGCGTCATATCCAGCGCATCGACAAAGGCCTGGCGCACGGTAGCAGCTGAATAGATAAAGATGCCGGTCATACCGGCTTCTTCCGCCAGATCGGTAATGAGTCCCGCCCCGACCACTGCTTGAGTGCCGTTGGCCTTCAGCTCGTTGATTTGTCCTCGGGCATCTTCTTCGGTGATATAGCTACGCTGTTCAAGCTGTAAATTGAAGGTCTTTTGAAAGGCGAGAAGCGCAGGAATGGTTTCCTGATAGGTAATGACGCCAATCGATGACGTGAGTTTTCCCGCTTTCGCCAATGCCTGTAGCACATCGAAGCCGCTGGGTTTAATCAGGATCACTGGAATTGATAAGCGGCTTTTCAGATAGGCACCGTTGGAGCCCGCCGCAATGATCGCATCACATCGCTCGGTCGCCAGCTTCTTGCGGATATAGGTGACCGCTTTTTCAAAACCGAGCTGGATAGGGGTGATGGTCGCCAGGTGGTCGAACTCCAGGCTGATGTCGCGGAACAGTTCAAACAGACGCGTAACGGAGACCGTCCAGATAACCGGTTTGTCGTCATTCATCCGCGGCGGAAGATGCGTATCAGCCATAACCAACTCAAAAAGTAAGGAACCGAATATTGGGTTTAGTTGTGTTTCATAAATGTTGCAATGAAACGTTCATCTCGGTTTCATGAAACGATAGCTGACACGCTTTTGTACATAAAAAATGCAGATTTTAAATGTAATTCTTTGTTTTAAAAATGAAAAATAGAATTTGAGCAAAAATTCAGGTCTTTGGCATACCCCTTGCTTTAGGTTAATCAACGAACGATAACAAGTTGATAACAAGAGGACGGGATATGTCTCTACACTCCCCAGGGCAGGCGTTCCGCGCTGCGCTCACCAAAGAAAATCCATTACAAATCGTGGGTACCATTAACGCCAACCATGCGCTCCTGGCCCAACGCGCCGGATACCAGGCAATTTACCTGTCAGGCGGCGGCGTGGCGGCCGGCTCATTGGGATTGCCCGACCTCGGTATCTCTACGCTGGATGATGTGCTGACCGATATCCGCCGTATCACCGACGTTTGCCCACTACCGTTGCTGGTGGATGCTGATATCGGGTTTGGATCGTCGGCATTTAACGTGGCGCGAACCGTGAAGTCGATTGCCAAAGCCGGTGCTGCTGCGCTGCACATTGAAGATCAGATCGGCGCTAAGCGCTGCGGTCATCGCCCGAACAAGGCGATCGTCTCGAAAGAAGAGATGGTCGACAGGATCCGCGCCGCCGTGGATGCGCGCACCGATCCCAACTTTGTCATCATGGCGCGTACCGATGCGCTGGCGGTGGAAGGGTTAGAGGCGGCTATCGATCGTGCGCAGGCGTATGTCGAAGCGGGCGCTGACATGCTGTTCCCGGAAGCGATCACCGAGCTGTCTATGTACCGCCAGTTTGCAGACGCGGTGCAGGTGCCGATCCTCGCTAACATTACCGAATTTGGTGCGACACCGCTGTTCACTACCGATGAGCTGCGCAGTGCAAATGTGGCGATGGCGCTCTATCCGCTGTCTGCCTTCCGTGCCATGAACCGCGCCGCTGAACGGGTATACAACGTGCTGCGCCAGGAAGGTACGCAAAAGAGCGTGATCGACATTATGCAGACGCGTAACGAGCTGTACGAAAGCATCAACTACTACCAGTTCGAAGAGAAACTCGACGCGCTGTACACCACGAAGCCGTAGGCCTGATAAGGCGCAGCTGCCATCAGGCAATGCCGGATGGCACTACGTTTATCCGGCCTACAACGTACTACGCGATGCATACCCTCAATACCCTATATATAAAAAATAACGAGGACAACATGAGCGACACAACGATCCTGCAAAACAGTACCCATGTCATTAAGCCGAAAAAATCCGTCGCGCTGTCCGGCGTCCCCGCCGGAAATACGGCGTTGTGTACCGTTGGTAAAAGCGGTAACGATTTACACTATCGTGGCTACGATATTCTCGACCTGGCGCAGCAGTGTGAATTTGAAGAGGTTGCGCACCTGCTGATCCACGGAAAATTGCCTACCCGCGATGAGCTCAACGCCTACAAGAGCAAATTAAAAGCGCTGCGTGGCTTACCTGCTAACGTGCGTACCGTGCTGGAAGCGCTGCCGGCAGCATCACACCCAATGGACGTCATGCGCACCGGCGTCTCCGCGTTAGGTTGTACGTTACCGGAAAAAGAGGGGCATACCGTCTCTGGCGCGCGCGACATCGCTGACAAACTTTTAGCCTCACTTAGCTCAATCCTTTTGTATTGGTATCACTACAGCCACAACGGCGAGCGCATTCAGCCGGAAACTGACGATGATTCGATTGGCGGCCACTTCCTGCATCTGCTGCATGGCGAAAAGCCGTCGCAAAGTTGGGAAAAGGCGATGCATATTTCGCTGGTGCTGTACGCCGAGCACGAATTTAACGCCTCCACCTTTACCGGCAGAGTGATCGCCGGTACTGGCTCAGACATGTATTCCGCGATTATCGGGGCGATTGGCGCACTGCGCGGCCCGAAACACGGCGGAGCCAACGAGGTATCGCTGGAAATCCAGCAGCGCTATGAAACACCGGATGAAGCCGAAGCGGATATACGCAAGCGGGTTGAAAACAAAGAAGTGGTGATTGGCTTTGGACATCCGGTGTACACCATTGCCGACCCGCGTCATCAGGTGATTAAGCGCGTGGCGAAACAGCTTTCTCAGGAAGGCGGTTCGCTGAAAATGTACAACATCGCCGACCGTCTGGAAGCGGTGATGTGGGAAACGAAAAAAATGTTCCCTAACCTCGACTGGTTCTCGGCGGTCTCCTACAACATGATGGGCGTCCCCACCGAAATGTTCACACCGCTGTTTGTCATCGCCCGTGTTACTGGCTGGGCGGCGCACATTATCGAACAGCGTCAGGACAACAAAATTATCCGTCCTTCCGCCAATTATGTTGGCCCGGAAGATCGCGAATTCGTTGCAATTGAAAAACGTTGCTAATGCCAAACCGCTAAAGATAAAAAAACAGGAAATGTACCCTATGTCTGCACATATTTCGAACGTCCGCCCTGAATTTGACCGTGAAATTGTTGATATCGTTGACTACGTTATGAATTACGAGATCACCTCAAAGGTGGCGTATGACACTGCACATTATTGCCTGCTTGATACCCTCGGTTGCGGCCTGGAAGCGCTGGAATATCCGGCCTGTAAAAAGTTGTTAGGGCCGATTGTGCCGGGTACGGTGGTGCCGAACGGCGTTCGTGTGCCGGGTACCCAGTTCCAGCTCGATCCCGTTCAGGCGGCATTTAATATCGGCGCGATGATCCGTTGGCTGGACTTCAACGACACCTGGCTGGCCGCTGAATGGGGCCATCCTTCCGATAACCTCGGCGGTATTCTGGCGACGGCTGACTGGTTGTCACGCAATGCGGTGGCGGCGGGAAAAGCGCCGTTAACCATGAAAAAAGTGCTGACCGGCATGATTAAAGCCCACGAAATTCAGGGCTGTATCGCACTGGAAAACTCCTTTAACCGCGTTGGGCTTGACCATGTCCTGTTGGTGAAAGTCGCCTCGACCGCCGTTGTTGCCGAAATGCTCGGATTGACCCGCGATGAGATCCTCAATGCGGTGTCGCTGGCGTGGGTCGACGGACAGTCGCTGCGTACCTATCGCCATGCCCCGAATACCGGCACACGTAAATCCTGGGCTGCTGGCGATGCCACTTCACGTGCCGTGCGTCTGGCACTGATGGCGAAAACCGGCGAGATGGGCTACCCGTCTGCGCTGACGGCAAAAACCTGGGGGTTTTATGACGTCTCCTTCAAAGGGGAATCGTTCCGCTTCCAGCGTCCGTACGGCTCATACGTGATGGAAAACGTGTTGTTTAAAATCTCCTTCCCGGCCGAGTTCCACTCACAAACAGCGGTTGAAGCGGCGATGACGCTGTATGAACAACTGCAGGCGGCGGGTAAAACGGCGGCGGATATCGAAAAAGTGACCATTCGTACGCACGAAGCCTGTATTCGTATCATCGATAAAAAAGGTCCACTGAATAACCCGGCGGATCGTGACCACTGCATTCAGTATATGGTGGCTATCCCGCTGCTGTTCGGACGCTTAACCGCAGCGGATTACGAAGACGGTGTGGCGCAGGACAAACGCATTGATGCGCTGCGCGAGAAGATCAATTGCTTCGAAGACCCAACCTTTACCGCGGACTATCACGACCCGGAAAAACGCGCCATCGCAAACGCCATCACCGTGGAATTTACCGATGGATCACGTTTTGAAGAAGTGGTGGTGGAGTACCCCATCGGCCACGCGCGTCGTCGTCATGACGGGATGCCGAAACTGGTCGAAAAATTCAAAATCAACCTGGCGCGTCAGTTCCCGACCCGTCAGCAGCAGCGCATTCTGGATGTCTCCCTGAACAGAGCAAGCCTGGAGCAGATGCCAGTCAACGAATACCTTGATTTGTTCGTTATCTAAACCTGCGTGCGGCAAGGCGTAAGTTCAACAGGAGAGCATTATGTCTTATAGCGATTTTTATCAGCGTTCGATTACGCAACCTGAGTCGTTCTGGGCCGAGCAGGCCCAGCGTATTGACTGGCAGCAGCCGTTTGCTCAGGTACTGGATCATCGTCATCCACCGTTTGCTCGCTGGTTTTGTGGCGGGACGACGAATCTGTGCCATAACGCCATCGACCGCTGGCTGGAGAAACAGCCTGACGCGCTGGCGCTGATCGCGGTTTCATCGGAAACCGAAGAAGAGCGCACATTTACCTTTCGTCAGTTGTATGACGAGGTAAACGTCGCGGCGGCGATGTTGCTGTCGCTGGGCGTACAGCGCGGCGACAGGGTGCTGGTTTATATGCCGATGATCGCCGAGGCGCACATTACGCTGCTGGCCTGTGCGCGGATTGGGGCGATCCATTCCGTGGTATTTGGCGGATTTGCCTCGCACAGTG
This sequence comes from Citrobacter sp. R-1.5.2, assembly GCF_035064245.1. Lineage (NCBI taxonomy): Bacteria > Pseudomonadati > Pseudomonadota > Gammaproteobacteria > Enterobacterales > Enterobacteriaceae > Citrobacter > Citrobacter sp. R-1.5.2. Next base: position 134,664 of record NZ_JASEYC010000004.1, read on the forward strand.
TGGCGGCGCGGATCGACGATGCCCAGCCAAAGGTCATCGTATCGGCGGATGCCGGGGCGCGAGGCGGCAAGATCCTGCCGTATAAAAAGCTGCTTGATGATGCGATTGCGCAGGCTCAGCATCAACCGCGCCATTTGGTACTGGTTGATCGTGGCCTGGCGAAAATGGCGTGGGTTGAAGGACGCGACCTCGACTTTGCCGCGCTGCGCCAACAGCATCTCGGCGCACGCGTGCCGGTGGTCTGGCTGGAATCGAATGAAACTTCCTGCATTCTCTACACGTCCGGTACAACCGGTAAACCAAAAGGCGTGCAGCGTGATGTAGGCGGTTATGCGGTAGCGCTGGCCACCTCGATGGACACCATTTTTGGTGGCAAAGCGGGCGGCGTGTTCTTCTGCGCGTCGGATATCGGCTGGGTGGTGGGACACTCGTACATCGTCTATGCCCCGTTGCTGGCGGGGATGGCGACAGTGGTGTACGAAGGGTTGCCAACCTGGCCGGACTGCGGCGTGTGGTGGAAAATCGTTGAAAAATATCAGGTCAGCCGGATGTTCTCGGCACCGACCGCCATCCGCGTGCTGAAGAAATTCCCGACCGCGCAGATCCGGAATCACGATCTCTCCTCGTTGGAAGTGCTGTATCTGGCCGGCGAGCCGCTGGATGAACCGACGGCAAGTTGGGTAACCCAAACGCTGGGGGTTCCGGTTATCGACAACTACTGGCAGACCGAATCTGGCTGGCCGATTATGGCGATTGCCCGCGGGCTGGACGACCGACCGTCGCGTCTGGGCAGTCCTGGCGTGCCGATGTACGGCTACAACGTGCAACTCCTCAATGAAGTGACTGGCGAACCTTGTGCTGCAAATGAGAAGGGGATGCTGGTGATTGAAGGGCCGCTGCCGCCGGGTTGCATTCAGACCATCTGGGGCGATGACGAACGCTTTGTGAATACCTACTGGTCGCTGTTCTCCCGCCAGGTGTACGCCACCTTTGACTGGGGCATTCGTGACGACGACGGGTACTACTTCATTCTGGGGCGTACGGATGACGTGATCAACGTCGCCGGGCACCGGTTGGGCACGCGCGAGATAGAAGAGAGTATCTCCAGCTATCCGAACGTAGCTGAGGTAGCGGTAGTGGGGGTGAAAGATGCGCTAAAAGGGCAGGTGGCCGTCGCGTTTGTCATTCCAAAGCAGAGTGACAGTTTGGAAGACCGCGACATTGCGCATTCTGAAGAGAAGGCGATTATGGCGCTGGTGGACAGCCAGATTGGTAACTTTGGCCGTCCGGCACATGTCTGGTTTGTGTCGCAACTGCCGAAAACACGCTCCGGAAAAATGCTCAGGCGTACGATCCAGGCGATCTGCGAAGGCCGTGATCCTGGCGATCTGACCACCATTGACGATCCGACATCGTTGCAGCAAATCCGCCAGGCGATCGAGGAGTAAGGCGTTTCCGGATGGTGGCTTCGCCTTATCCGGCCTACGAAACCGCGTACCGTAGGCCGGATGAGCGCCGCGCCATCCGGCGCAGAGTTAGCGCCAACTCAGCTGATAATGATAACGCCCCGCGCTCAACTGAAATTCCGGCGACACTGAAGGGCTCCACGAATCATCCCCGCCGACGCCCATATGGAAACCGTCAATGTTGAGCCATGTTCCGGCTTCAGGTTGCAGCAGATGACGATGGCTGGTTTCCATCAGTTGCTTCTGGCTGTAACGGCTGATGTTGAACTGGAAGTCACCACGCCACAGGTGCTCCCCGTAGCGTAATTCGCGTGTCCCGCAGCGCAGGCCGTTTTCACTCGGGAAGACGTACGGCGTATACATCTCATCCAGCGTCAGATCCCAACGATCAAAACAGGCAGCGCTCAGGCGATCCGGGTAGTTCTCGTGCGGCCCAAGGCCTAACCAGTTTACCCGTTCAGCCACCTGCGCCAACTGGCAGCTTAGGCCGATACGCGCTGGGTGCGGTGTTCCGCTGGCCACATCGACATCCACGGCAATCTGCATCTCGCCGTGGCCGTCGAGATGATATGACTTACGGCTGACGAACAGCGTTTCACCCTGATACTGCCAGGCATGCGCGGTGGTGATAAGGATGCTGTTCGACAGCGCTTCGGCTTCGCATTGCAATAGTAGTGGCTCAGCATGGTAATGGCCTGCGGCCTTCCAGCGTTCGACCCAGGCATTAGGATCGATGCGCGTGACTTCGCTGATGCCGATGTCGTTATCCAGCGGCGCGCGGGTAAACTGATCGATTAACGGCGCTAACAGTTGTGCTTCTTCGGCCAGCCAGTATTGTGTCAATAAACCTGTCTGGCGGCAGAATTCCCAGCGTTTATCGCTGACGATTACCGTAAATGTATCATCGCGGGTCGTCAGCTGTGGCGCTGTGTTGGCGCGAGGTTTAAGCGCCAGGCTGAGTTTCTCTTCCAGCTTCCACTGCTGCCAGGCACTGATATGCCCGGCGTCTGACCACGCAGTAGCCTGGGGTTGTTCCACGCGCACCGTCAGCCACAGCTGGCCTGCGGTTTCCGGCATCGGGATAGCCGGCAGGGTGATCAACTGGCGGCCCTGTGGGGCGATATTCAGAGCGATTTCTCCGGTGGCCAGCGGGTTGCCGTCCAGGGCGATGGACCAATGCAGGATTTCGTTATCGCTGTGGCGGAACAGGTATTCACTGGTCACTTCAATCTGGCGTTGGGGGCCAGGCAATAGCGTAAACTGGAAAAACTGCTGTGCGTGTTTGGCCTCATACAGCGACGGATGCGGCGTGCGGTCGGCAAATACCAGTCCGTTCATGCAGAACTGGCGGTCATTCGGTGTGTCGCCAAAATCCCCGCCGTAGGCTGACCATGGATTACCGTTGTCGTCATATTTAATAAGCGACTGATCGACCCAGTCCCAGACGAATCCTCCTTGCAGACGCGGATACTGGCGGAATGCCTGCCAGTATTTGGCGTAGCCGCCGAGGCTGTTACCCATCGCGTGAGCATATTCGCAGAGGATCAGCGGGCGCAGCTCGCCGGGCATCGACAGCCATTTTTTGATTGACCATTTGGGGACCGCCGGGAAGGGCTGATCCTGGTCTACGCGGGCGTACATCGGGCAAATAATGTCGGTGGCTACGGTATCCGCGCCGCCGCCTTCGTACTGTACCGGACGAGAGGGATCTTCCGATTTCAGCCAACGATACAGCGCGTCGTGGTTCGCGCCGTGACCGGACTCATTGCCCAGCGACCAGATGATGATACTTGGGTGATTGCGGTCACGCTGTACCATGCGCGTGACGCGCTGGCTCATGGCAGGAAGCCATGTAGGGTCGTCGCTCAGGCGATTCATGGGCACCATACCGTGGGTTTCGATATTGGCTTCATCCACCACATACAGGCCGTAGCGGTCGCACAGGATGTACCATAGCGGGTGGTTTGGGTAATGCGAGCAACGCACGGCGTTAAAGTTGTTCTGTTTCATCAGGATGATGTCCTGCACCATCGTCGCTTCGTCCATCACCTGACCGTTTTGCGGGTGATGTTCGTGGCGGTTAGCACCACGAATCAGCAGCGGTTGACCATTCAGCAACAGCAGGCCGTTTTCGATGCGGACCTCGCGGAAGCCGACGTCACAGGCCTCGGCTTCAATCAGCGTACCGTCAGCAGTATGAAGCTGCACCACGGCGCGGTACAGATTAGGCGTTTCGGCACTCCACAACGCCGGGTGTTCAACGTTGAGGCGCAGCGTAGTGCGATCGTGATAAGCGCCGCGTTCATCAACAATTTCGCTGCCGGGCGGTGAGGTGAGCTCGCCAACCAACGTTTCGCCGTTCCACAATTGCAGGGTTACGCGTACATCTTCACGCTCGTCGCCTGCTATCCGGACTTCCGCTTCCAGCACCGCACGGCTGAAATCATCATTAAAGCGGGTGTTGATGCGTAGGTCACGGATCTGCGTTGTGGGTTTATGCAGCAAAGAAACGTCGCGAAAGATGCCGCTCATGCGCCACATGTCCTGATCTTCCAGATAGCTGCCATCGCTCCAGCGCAGCACCATGACGGCCAGGCGGTTTTCGCCGTGCAGCAGATAATCGCGAAGATCAAATTCAGACGGCAGGCGGCTGTCCTGACCGTAGCCGACCCAACGACCGTTGCACCACAGATGAAACGCGGAGTTCACGCCGTCAAAAATAATGCGCGTCTGACCCTCATCTAACCACGCATCTTCGATACTAAATGTGAGCGAGTAACACCCGGTAGGGTTCTGTGTCGGAACAGCGGGCGGATTGACCGGGAATGGATAGGTGATATTGGAGTAGATTGGCGCATCATAACCGCTCATCTGCCAGTTAGACGGTACGCAGAGGGTATCGGCCTGCGGTAAATCATGCTCAAGCCAGCTTTCTGGCACGGCCTCTGGTGCGGAAAACCAGGCGAACTGCCACTCGCCATTTAACGAAATCCGTTGGGATGAAGGCCGGTTGTTACGGGCATCATCCACGCAGCGCCAGCTACAAAATGGTGGATGTGCCTCCAGACGGTTTATCTGTGTGACGCCGGGGTTTTCCCAGTCACGGCGCGCCAGTACGGCGGCGAGTGAGTCCGAGCTTAGAGTCATAGCGGTATCTCATGTTTGTTATTCGCTCACAATTCAATAAACATAAGGCGTGCGGTGAGACGCTGTAAAGCCGGGCGGGTTTAATGGGTGAACTGACTCACAGTAATTAGCGTTCGCCGGATGGCAGCAGAGAGACCTGACGCGCCAGTTGCATCAACGACTCCGCCAGCATCTGTGGCGTGGCGGTTTGTGTGTCGGGCGGAAGTACGGTTTTCCGTTCGACCAGCGTGACCGGTAGCAGCAGATTGCCGGGGGCGGACATGCCCTGCGTAAGCTGCAACAGCCTGTCAACGCTGGTCTGTCCGAGCGTGGGGAAATCCTGCCTGATGGTGGTCAGCGGCGGGATGTAGCAGGCACTGTCTTCGGTGTCGTCGTAGCCGATCACGGAGATATCCGCTGCAACTCGCAGGCCAGATTCGCTGATTGCCCGCATTGCGCCCAGCGCCATTTGATCATTGGCGACCAGCATAGCGGTTGGAACGATACCGTCGTTAAGCATGTGCATGGTTTGATGAAAGCCGGACAGGGCGCTCCAGTCACCTTCACGTTCCGCAATGGGACGTAGCTGATGGTGAGCCAGGTATTTATGCCACCCGCTATGCCTTAACCTGGCGGAGACCGATGAGTGCGGCCCGGACAGCAGGGCAATGCGCTGATGTCCGTGTTGAATCAGATGTTCAACGCCGAGTCGCGCGCCGTCATCATGGGAGAAAACGACGCTATTAATCGGCACCTGGTCAGAGACATCGAGAAACAATACGGGCACCGTGCCGCAGGTGGCGGCGACCATCATGGCGTCTTCTTCATCCAGCGGATAGTTGATGATAAGCCCGGTTACGCGTTGAGAAAGCAGGTTGTGTATCGCGGCTTTACACGCCTCAACGCCACTACGCTCAACCATGGCGATCACCACGCTGGCACCGGACTGGTCGGCGCGGGATTTTATGGCGGCCACAATTTGCGAGGGGGCATGCAGAGCAAGATTCGATGTGGCTACACCAATCAACGGCGTCTGTTTGCCTGCCAGTTGCTGCGCGACGCGGTTAGGAATGTAATTGAGCTCCGCCATCGCGGCCTCAACTTTTTGCCGGGTTTTTGTGGAAACGTGGCTGGCCTGATTTACGACGCGTGAGACGGTCTGGTAAGAGACGCCAGCATGGTCTGCGACATCGTATAGCGTTACCGGTTTCACATTGTTCACCCTGATCATGACATTATCCACGCGCTATCATGCCACAGCGCAGACTATTTTTGGCTATTTGTGGTCGGGTTCTGCGAGTTGCATTCCAGGGACATGAATTGGGCGCTGGCAGGCCAACAGCCTTTATGCTTAACATAATGATAGAACAGCAGAAAAGTGAGGACATCGTGAGCGATGCTGCGGCAAACAACATTCTTTCTATCTATCGGCGTCATGCGGAGGCTTTTGCCCGCCAGCGTTCGTGCGCGCTGTTTGAAAAAAACTGGCTGGATAAGTTCATCGCGGTGATGGGCGGGCAGGGCCATATTGTGGACATTGGCTGCGGAAACGGTCAGCCGATTGCCGGTTATTTTATCCAGCAAGGTTTGCAGCTAACGGGGATTGACGGCTCGGCGCCGATGCTGGCGCGTGCCCGGCTCGCCTTTCCCGGGCAGCGCTGGCTGGAGCAGGATATGCGCGAGCTAACGCTTGATGAAACTTTTGACGGTCTGATCGCCTGGGACAGCTTTTTCCATTTAACCCAGTTGGACCAGCAAAAGATGTTCCCCATTTTTGACCGCCTCAGCCATCCCGGCAGCGCGCTGATGTTTACCAGCGGCACGGGCAATGGCATCGCCATGGGACAATTTGAGGGCGAGCCGCTGTTTCACGCCAGCCTCGCGCCTGATGAGTACCATGCATTGCTGTCGGCACACGGCTTTACGGTGATAGAGAGGGTGATGGAAGATCCACTCTGCACCGGGCACACCATCTGGCTGGCGCAAAAAAGAGGTTAATCGCCGCGAAAGGTTTTACGCCATTCAGCCGGACTGACGCCGAAGTGGGATTTAAAATGCTGCCGCCAGGTGACAGGGGAGAGAAAACCTACCTGTTCGGCAATGCGTTCAACGGGTAGCTGACTGGATTCCAGCAAAATCTGGCTGCGGCGCAGACGCTCGGTAATCAGCCATTCCGCCACGCTTGACCCGGTGGCCTTCATAAAATGACGGGTCAGCGTGCGACGACTCATCATCACCCGCTGCGCCAGAACGTCGAGATTATGCGGCTCGTGGAGATGTTGGCGCAAATAGTCGAGCAGGGCGTTGATGCGTTGATCCTGGGTATTTTTCGCGACCGGTTGTTCGATAAACTGGGCCTGACCGCCCTCACGATGCGGTGGCACAATCATCCGGCGGGCAATCTGATTCGCCACCGTGCTGCCAAAACGCTGGCGGATCACGTACAAACAGCAATCCAGCGCAGCGGCGGTACCTGCTGAGGTAATTATGCCGTCGTCATCCACGTAAAGTGCGTTGATATCCAGCTGGGCCGCAGGAAAGCGCGCCTGAAAATCCTGCTCGAACTCCCAGTGTGTGGCTGCTCGTTTACCATCCAGTAACCCCGCATAGCCGAGGACAAACGCCCCCAGGCACAGCCCGACAATCTGTGCGCCGTTTTGTCGTGCACGGTTGAGCGCATCAAGCAGGCTTTGCGGTGGACGCTGCGCGGTGGTGCCCCACCAGGGGATCACCACGATATCCGCAGCCTCCACCGCGTCATAGCCATGGGTTGCGGTAACGGAGAAACCATCCTGCGAGGAGATGATGCCCGGTTTTTCGGCGCACATCTGTACCTCAAAGCGCTTTTTCGCCGCCATTTTGTCACTGAAAATGATGCACGGCACCGAGAAGTGAAACGGGCTGAAATCTTCCACGGCAACAATGGCAACGTTAAGCGGCTGCATACGATTCCTTTGTAGAGATTAAAATGTCAGGGTTTCCCCATCTTCCGGCACGTGGACATATTGCGCAATCTGGTTGTCGCGGGCGTACGCTTTCAGAGCCGCGCGGGTCAGCAGACAGTGGTTAATCGCCTCCATATGGGTCGCCACAATTTGTGCTTCGGGTAGTGTGAAGTGGGTTTTCAGCACATCTTCCGCGCCCATGATAATTGGGCCAAACCCGATGACGTGCGCAAAACCCGCGTTCAGAACCACCACGCCAGGCTGGAAAGTATGCATGTTGGCTTCCACCTCGTCTCGCCAGAGGGTGTCCCCGACCAGATACAACGTTTTTTCCGCCGGATGCATAAAGATAACGCCACAGGCATCACCCAGGCGCTCTGCCATTTGTGGAATGGCATAGGCGCGATCTGAGCCGTGCTGGCCGCCGGTTTTACGCAGAGTGATAGCACCGACCACGGTATTGTGCGTCAGCACGGTGAGTTGTGTGAAACCCTGCTCCCGCAGTACGTGTGCATCATGGTCATTTTGCACATAAATTGGTTTGTCTTTCGGCACGACTCGAGCGGCAGCCTCGTCCCAGTGATCTTCATGCAGATGGGTCACGATAATCGCATCGACATTTAGCAAGGTATCGATGTCGATGGGCAGATCGACGGTTGGGTTGCGAATTTCGGCACGTGCGGTTCCGGCAAAACCCGGATATGCGCCTTTCGCGGCCAGCATAGGATCGACCAGAAAAGTCATTCCACCAAAGGTGATGCGCTGTGTGGCATTACGGATTTGCGTGATGTTCATGGTGTGCGCTCTACGTGTTGGGTTAGTGGTGTCATCGTAGAGTGTTGTCCAGAAGATGAATGTGGGCAAATGGGCGACTACCGATGGGATTGGGCCAATAGCAACGCAATGATGTCAGTAAGAGAGGGCGGGGCGTTTATCAGGCCTACCGAACGAATCTTTATTGGCTGTGTTTAATCACCGGGTTATCGTCTGAGTTATTTAATGCGTTGGAAAATGATTAAAGAGAGTTGATTTAAACTAAGCTTATGTTTCTTTTTTATAACACTATTTAATCCTCCACTATTATACCGAGCTGAATAAAAATACAGTCACTCAAGTATGGGAAGATTTATTAAATGCGAAGTTGTTCCAGAAAATATAGCGGATAAATACAACGTATTACAGTGAATAAAACAGATCGCGAACCATGAAATAACAATGCTATCATTCACCCCAGACGCGGCAGGCAACTGCTGGCACACGCATTTACCCCGGAGCACCTGATGAACAACGACATTCCGCTAAAATATTATGATATCGCTGATGAGTACGCGACCGAGGCCGCAAAGCCGGTGAGCGATGACGAACGCGATGCGCTGGCGCACTACTTCCAGCAACTGATCACCCGTTTGATGAACAACGAAGAGATCAGCGAAGACGCGCAGCAGGAGATGGCAACGGTGGCCGGCGTCGACGCACAGCGTATTGATGATATCGCGGAGTTCCTCAATCGCTGGGGTAACGAGTAGCCAAAGACGGGGCCTGTGTTTTACACTGCGCGCAAATTGAGTAGGTATACTCTACGAGTATTCGGTTTAATCAGGCGGAAACAGCAATGAACGGAACAATCACAACGTGGTTTAAAGATAAAGGCTTTGGATTTATCAAAGATGAAAACGGCGACAACCGCTATTTTCATGTGATTAAGGTTGCTAATCCTGAGCTGATCAAGAAAGACGCGGCGGTGACTTTTGAACCCACCACCAACAACAAAGGCCTGTCTGCCTATGCGGTAAAAGTCATACCCGACAGCAAGTACATCTATATCGCGGGCGAGCGCCTGAAGCTCACAGCGATCAAGTCTTACCTGGTGTACAGCGAAGAAGTACCGGTTGAAACCCGTATCGATAAAGAAAACGCGGTGCTGTCTGTCGGCGTGCTGATGAACAGCATCCGACCGAAATCAGACGTGAAGCCAGGCGAAATGCGCACACTGAAAAAGCTGGCGATCACAACCTTCCAGGGCACGACGCTGATCTTCTCGGAAGATGAAATTGACATCGACGAGACGGTGAAACTGCTGAAAGTCTGACGTCCTTCAGAGTGAATGAATGCCGAAACGCTGCGCTTTTCAAAAGCAGTGTTTCGGTTTTTTTTTGCATTCAGCCAGACTGGGCAGGTATGTGGGCGCAAAAGTGGCTTTGTGTCAGAAGCAAATGTGAACGTCTTATATAAAAAGTGAACGCGGAACTGTGCCGGGGTTATTACTTTTGATTCTCTTGTCTTATCTATTATTGCTGCGACTCCATTATTAAAAATAAAAACAGAAGCACCAGAATAAAATTTTGGAATAACTTATCCATAATGTTAATTATTGATGAAATTAAAGTAACACTCCGTAAGGTTTGGATGTTTTTATTTCTCATAGACGAGAATTTACATATGGTGATATAATATGGCGGGAAAAACAGGCAGGTTATTAACCTGCCTGTTATGTAAATAAATTTTCGAGGAGACTATTCCAGTGGGACGTAAATGGGCCAATATTGTTGGTAAAAAAACGGCTAAAGACGGTGCAACGTCTAAAGTATATTCAAAATTCGGTGTGGAAATCTATGCTGCGGCTAAACAAGGTGAACCAGACCCAGAATTAAACACAGCTTTAAAATTCGTTATTGAACGTGCGAAACAAGCCCAGGTTCCAAAGCATGTTATTGATAAAGCTATTGATAAAGCCAAAGGTGGCGGCGGCGAAACGTTCTTGCAAGGACGTTATGAAGGCTTTGGTCCAAGTGGTTCCATGATTATCGCTGAAACCCTGACTTCAAACGTTAACCGCACGATTGCTAATATTCGCTCAATCTTCAATAAAAAAGGCGGGAATATCGGGGCGGCAGGTTCTGTCAGCTACATGTTTGATAATACAGGTGTGATCGTATTTAAAGGCACTGACCCTGACCATATTTTTGAAATTTTGCTTGAAGCTGAAGTTGATGTTCGTGATGTCACCGAAGAAGAAGGCAACATCATTATTTACACTGAATCTACAGACCTCCATAAAGGAATTGCAGCCCTCAAAGCAGCGGGGATTACTGAATTCTCAACCACAGAATTAGAAATGATAGCTCAATCAGAAATTGAACTTTCACCAGAAGATTTAGAAATCTTTGAAGGACTTGTTGATGCCCTTGAAGATGATGATGATGTTCAAAAAGTATATCATAACGTTGCAAATCTCTAATTATAAATTAAAGAAATCTGTCATTATGGCAGATTTTATAAATTGTAAGTTTGTTATAATCAACATGTCTGATAAGATGTGTTGATTGTAAAAAAATAGATAAAGTACTATCGCTAAAAGAAACGCATTAATTGAAATTTCTGGCCTTGACTATCTGATAATAGATAGCGAAGGATCTCCTGAAAATTCAGGTTTTCAATGCTGAGACGTATTATCTTGAGTAAGGACAGTGCTGATATGAATATTATTGAAAGTGGTATTCGTGACGTAAAACAAGGTAAAAATGTCACAATAGTCATGCCTGTGAATCTTTATGAATGCGACCTGGGCCATGATGTGTTTGTCGGACCATTTGTTGAGATACAAAAGGGATGCGTCATAGGCGATAGAACTAAAGTGCAGTCCCATACTTTCATCTGTGAGAACGTTACCTTAGGCGAGGACTGCTTTATAGGGCATGGCGTGACCTTTGCTAACGATCTTTTCAAGAGCGGAAGTCCTGACGCTTCTGCAAAAAGCTGGATTAATATTGTATTAGGCAATGCAGTAACGGTGGGGAGTGGAGCCACAATTTTAACAACGGAAATTTGCAGTGGTGCGGTGATTGGTGCCGGTAGTGTGGTGACAAAGCCCGTGCTGGTAAAAGGCGTGTATGCTGGTAATCCGGCCAGACTTTTGCGAAAGCTTTAGGTATTACCTTTGCTATCGCGAACCCCAATTTATGTTCTTCCCAGACCGTTCATGTCGACCCCGCTTGTTCACAGACATGGCGATTATTCTTGCTGTTCACGCTATATAAAGAAACGTCTGCTGCATCAGACGTTGCGTTCCTCTGAATGGTGCCGTAGGTCATGACTCATTTCCTGTAGTTCATTGATTAGTCTTGCTAAATGAAAACCATCGCACACGGAGTGATGTACCTGAACGGCGAGAGGTAACACTACTTTCCCATCTTGTTCATAGTATTTTCCAAGTGTGAACATGGGGGCAAAAAAGTTCTGCATGTTCGCAATGTTGATATTAAAACTGGTAAAACTGACCCAGGGAATAGCCGATACGAAAAATACATTTTCCGGAGACTCTCCCTTCGGCCAATAAGAAAGATTATGACAATAGCGTGCTACGTCTTCTGAATAAGTGTTTTGGAAGTGATGAATATTGCCATCGTAGCGGCTCCATAATGATGAAAAAGTCTCAGTTTCATTATGGAAAATGGTATAGCTTGGATGAACTTCATTCCATATGACAAGCTCGTTGTTCTTTATGGCCATACGGAATTCAGTATGCTTGTTGACAACGTTAGCAAGGAGGGAAATCATCGTAGGGTAAAATTTCCAGCCAACCTCTTTTATATGTTTTAGTACCGCGGTAATGTCTAACAGAACAGTTTGGTTAATGGTACTTTGAGCAAAAGACTGAAATACCTCAAAATGCTCTTTTCTTGCCCAACGAGATAAGTCAACAGTCGTATATTCTGGAGTCGTTTTTTTCATTTTTTATCCTTCGATTTGCAATCAAGTACCATATTTTAGCCTAAGTCTTTCCGTGACTTAATCAAGCTACATGTCCCGAAGCATGTTACCAGCGAACGCATTTGTGAGAGTAGCGTAACCTTATACAGGAGGAAAGATTAAAGCTTCTTCACAAGAGACTTTGCGCCCCTGGATTTACGATGTTATTCATCAATATGTAACGTGCTTCTTTGCGCGTGTATTGATCGATTAACGGCACAAGTCGTCTGAAATGCTCGCTCGCACAATGTTCATCAAGCGCCGCGTGGTTTGGCCATTCTTCTATAAAAATAAAATGGCCGGGATCTTTTTCATCAATATAGAGGTCATAAGCAAGACAGAGTGGTTCTTTCTTCGTGGCGGATATGAGTTCACGATACAAAGGGAGAACGGTTTCAATATATTCAGGTTTTATAAAATCTTCAGCAATAACCTTTAACATGTAGCCTCCTGGCAGAAAATGAATGCACACTCTGCAATGAAGATATCATTTAAGCAAGATGACACCGCGTGATATCGGCTGATGAGTGAATCATTCCAGCTATCAATCAGATGATGCGTATAACTGTGATCCACCTCACCTCCCGGCAACCAAAATCTCCTGCGATTCGACGCCATCTTCTATCTGTTTTGCCACCTTTTGTAAGGCCGGAAGATGTTTTTCCGCAGCCTGTTCGATGGTCATCGCGCTGGCCATATACACCAGGTTCAGGCAGCCGATCACCCGCTGTTCGCTGCGAATGGGGACGGCGATGGAGGCGATTTTTTCCTCCTGATCCCAGCCGCGATAGTTCTGGCCAAAGCCGTCTTTCCGCGCGCGGGTCAGGATGGCATGGAGCTTCAGTGGCTCACGCGCCAACTGGTATTCTTCTCCGGGTCGCGAGGCCAGTATTTCAATCAGTTCCTGACGCTCATTCTCCGGGCAAAATGCCAGCCAGGTCAGGCCGGAGGCGGTTTTCAAGAGCGGTAAGCGACGTCCAACCATCGCGCGGTGAAACGATAAGCGGCTGAAGCGGTGGGTGGTTTCGCGCACCACCATTGCATCCACATCCAGGGTGGAAACATCGGTCGGCCAGATGACCTCGCGCAGCAAATCGCCCAGCAGCGGGGCAGCCAGGGCAGAAATCCACTGCTCATCACGAAATCCCTCACTGAGCTGGCGGACTTTAATGGTTAAACGAAAGCTGTCATCGGAAAGGCTGCGCCGGACGTAACCCTCATCCTGCAACGTTTCCAGTAGTCGCCTGACCGTGGTGCGGTGCAGGCCGCTCAGCTCAGCCAACAGGCCAACGCTGGCTCCACCATCGAGCCGGTTTAACATATTTAATAACATTAATCCGCGCGTTAATCCGCGTACGGTTTTGTATTCGGCAGCGTCGTCATTTTTCATATTTATTGACAAATCTACAGGTAAAACAACGTTGTGCACTTAGTGCACATCCAGGCATGTTTTGATTGTAGCGCAAAAACTCACTCCTATACTGACCGCACAATAAAAAATTATTCACATCTTTTTAACAAAATGAGTTGCGCCTCGCCAGGGTCTGCAATTGCGTTTTGTCCGAGTAGTGAGGTTCTGAAATGACAACGATAAACCCGGATATCCAGCCTGCTGTACAGCACACCGTGCAGGTGGCGATTGCTGGTGCCGGCCCGGTAGGGCTGATGATGGCCAACTACCTTGGCCAGATGGGCATTGAGGTACTGGTGGTGGAGAAACTCGACAAACTGATCGACTATCCCCGTGCCATCGGCATTGACGATGAAGCGCTGCGCACCATGCAGTCCGTTGGCCTGGTCGAAAACGTTCTGCCGCATACCACGCCGTGGCACGCGATGCGCTTTCTTACGCCGAAAGGCCGCTGCTTTGCCGATATCCAGCCGATGACCGACGAATTTGGCTGGTCGCGCCGCAACGCGTTCATTCAGCCACAAGTGGACGCGGTGATGTTGGAAGGGCTGTCGCGTTTTCCCAATGTGCGCTGCCTGTTCTCCTGCGAACTGGAAGCCTTCAGCCAACAAAACGGCGAAGTGACGCTGAACCTGAAAACGCCAGATGGTCAGCGCGAAACGGTGAAGGCGCAGTGGCTGGTGGCCTGCGATGGCGGCGGCAGCAATGTCAGACGTTCGTTGAATGTACCGTTTGAAGGCAAAACCGCGCCGAATCAGTGGATTGTGGTGGATATCGCCAACGACCCGCTCAGCACGCCGCATGTCTATCTGTGCTGCGATCCGGTGCGTCCGTATGTCTCCGCTGCGCTGCCTCATGCGGTGCGTCGCTTTGAATTTATGGTGATGCCGGGGGAAACTGAAGCGCAACTGAGTGAGCCGCAGAATATGCGCCAGCTGTTGAGCAAAGTGCTGCCGAACCCGGATAACGTCGAGCTGATCCGCCAACGTGTATATACCCATAACGCCCGTCTGGCCGAACGTTTTCGGATTGACCGCATACTGCTGGCAGGCGACGCGGCGCACATTATGCCGGTCTGGCAGGGGCAGGGTTACAACAGCGGCATGCGTGATGCCTTCAACCTGGCGTGGAAACTGGCGTTGGTGATCGAGGGTAAAGCCGGTGATGCGCTGCTGGATACCTACCAGCAGGAACGCCGTGACCACGCCAAAGCGATGATTGATTTGTCCGTTACCGCAGGCAACGTGCTGGCTCCGCCGAAACGCTGGCACGGCGCGGTGCGCGACGGAGTCTCCTGGTTGTTGAACTACCTTCCGCCAGTCAAACGCTACTTCCTGGAAATGCGCTTTAAACCGATGCCGCAGTATCACGTCGGGGCGCTGGTACGTGAAGGCGAGGCGAAAACGTCACCGGTCGGCAAAATGTTTATCCAGCCGAAGGTGACGCGGGAAACGGGCGAGGTGACGCTGCTCGACAACGTTATCGGGGCGAATTTTGCGGTCATTGGCTGGGGCTGTAATCCGTTGTGGGGCATGAGCGAGGCGCAGATCCTGCAGTGGCAGGCGCTGGGCACCCGGTTTATTCAGGTGGTGCCGGATACGCAGATTGCCACCGATCAGGATAACCATGACGGCGTTATCCGCATTGGTGATACGCAGAACCGTTTGCGTGCGTGGTTTGCTCAGCATAACGCCGCACTGGTGGTGATGCGCCCGGATCGCTTTGTTGCTGCCGTTGCCATTCCGCAAACCCTGGGCAATACCCTGAATAAACTGGCGTCGGTGATGACGCTCACCCGCGTCAATGCCGATCTTCTTGTTGAAAAGGTAGCCTGATATGCACGCTTATCTTCACTGTCTTTCCCACTCACCGCTGGTGGGCTATGTCGACCCGGCGCAGGCTGTGCTCGATGAAGTCAACGGCGTGATCGCCAGCGCGCGTGCACGTATTGCGGCGTTCGATCCTGAACTAGTGGTGTTGTTTGCCCCCGATCATTACAACGGTTTTTTCTATGACGTGATGCCGCCGTTCTGTTTAGGCGTAGGTGCCACGGCAATTGGCGATTTCGGCAGCGCGGCGGGGGAACTGCCGGTGCCGACAGATCTCGCTGAAGCTTGTGCCCATGCGGTGATGAAAAGCGGCATTGATCTCGCCGTTTCCTACAACATGCAGGTCGATCACGGCTTTGCGCAGCCGCTGGAGTTTCTGCTCGGCGGCCTGGATAAGGTGCCGGTGTTACCCGTGTTTATTAACGGTGTCGCCACGCCGCTACCGGGCTTCCAGCGTACTCGTATGCTCGGCGAAGCGATTGGTCGTTTCGCCAGTTCGCTGAATAAGCGTGTGCTGTTTTTAGGTTCCGGTGGGCTGTCGCATCAGCCGCCGGTACCGGAACTGGCAAAGGCTGACGCGCATATGCGTGACCGTCTGCTCGGCAGCGGCAAACAGCTACCCGAAAACGAGCGAGAACTGCGCCAGCAGCGGGTAATCAGCGCCGCCGAGAAGTTCGTGACCGATCAAAACACGCTGCACCCGCTTAACCCCGTCTGGGATAACCGCTTTATGACCCTGCTTGAGCAGGGGCGTTTGCAGGAACTGGACACGGTCAGTAATGAAGAGTTGTCCGCGATGGCGGGCAAATCAACACACGAAGTTAAAACCTGGGTTGCCGCCTTCGCCGCCATTTCTGCCTTTGGCAACTGGCGCAGTGAAGGCCGTTATTACCGCCCGATCCCGGAGTGGATCGCCGGGTTTGGCTCCCTGAGTGCCACTACACAGAACTGAATATGCAGGAGAACATGATGACTTACCAACCGCAAACCGAAGCCGCCACCAGCCGTTTTCTGGAGGTGCAGGAAGCAGGTGAAACCCTGCGTGTGCATTTTAATGACTGTGGGCAGGGCGAAGAAACCGTCGTGCTGTTACATGGTTCAGGACCGGGGGCGACGGGCTGGGCGAACTTCAGCCGTAATATCGATCCGCTGGTGCAGGCCGGTTATCGGGTGATCCTGCTGGATTGTCCTGGCTGGGGAAAAAGCGATGGGATCGTTAACCGTGGGTCGCGATCCGATCTCAATGCCCGCATCCTGAAAAGTGTGGTTGATCAACTGGATATTCAGAAAATTCATCTGCTGGGTAACTCGATGGGGGGCCACAGCTCAGTGGCATTTACCCTGAGCTGGCCGGAACGCGTGGGCAAACTGGTGCTGATGGGCGGTGGGACGGGCGGCATGAGCCTGTTTACCCCGATGCCGACCGAAGGAATCAAGCGCCTGAATCAGCTGTATCGCGAACCGACCATCGAAAACCTGAAACTGATGATGGAAATCTTCGTTTTCGATACCAGTGATTTGACCGAAGCACTGTTTGAGGCGCGTCTGAACAACATGCTGTCGCGCCGCGACCACCTGGAAAATTTTGTTCAGAGTCTGGAAGCTAACCCGAAACAATTCCCGGATTTCGGTCCACGTCTGGCGGAAATCAAAGCTCAGACCCTGATCGTCTGGGGGCGCAACGACCGCTTTGTGCCGATGGATGCGGGGCTGCGTCTGCTTTCCGGTATTGCTGGCTCTGAGCTGCACATTTACCGCGATTGCGGGCACTGGGCGCAGTGGGAACATGCGGAAGCCTTTAATCAGCTGGTGCTGAACTTCCTCGCACGCCCTTAAGGAACGGACATGACGAAGCAAAATCTTGAGCAGTTAGCCGCCGATTTACGTCAGGCGGAGGAAAAGGGCGAAGCGATAGGGCCATTGCGTGAGTTGATTGGCATGGACAACGCCGAGGCGGCTTACGCTATTCAGCGCATCAACGTGCAGTACGATGTGGCGCGCGGGCGTCGCGTGGCTGGGCGCAAAGTGGGATTGACGCACCCGAAAGTGCAGCAACAGCTGGGTGTCGATCAACCGGACTTCGGCACACTGTTTGCCGACATGTGCTACGGCGATAACGAAACTATCCCGTTTTCCCGCGTGCTGCAACCGCGTATTGAAGCCGAAATTGCGCTGGTACTGAACCGCGATTTGCCTGATGCCGACACCACCTTTGATGAGCTGGTCAACGCCATTGAGTGGGTATTACCGGCGCTGGAAGTGGTCGGTAGCCGTATCCGCGACTGGTCAATTCAGTTTGTCGATACCGTGGCGGATAACGCCTCCTGCGGCGTGTATGTGGTCGGTGGTCCGGCGCAACGTCCGGCGGGATTAGATCTGAAAAACTGTGCGATGACAATGACGCGCAATAACGAAGAGGTCTCCAGCGGACGCGGCAGCGAATGTCTGGGGCATCCGATCAACGCCGCCGTCTGGCTGGCGCGCAAAATGGCTAGCCTCGGCGAGCCGCTGCGTGCGGGAGACATCATTCTCACCGGGGCGTTAGGTCCGATGGTGGCGGTGAATGCGGGCGATCGTTTTGAAGCCCATATCGACGGTATTGGTTCAGTCGCCGCCACCTTTTCTGCGGCGGTTACAAAAGGAAGTCAGTCATGAGTAAGCGTAAAGTCGCCATTATCGGCTCCGGCAACATCGGCACCGATTTGATGATTAAAATTCTGCGTCACGGCACGCATCTGGACATGGCGGTGATGGTCGGTATCGATCCGGAGTCCGATGGTCTGGCACGCGCCCGGCGCATGGGCGTTGCCACCACTCACGAAGGGGTGATGGGGCTGATAGCGATGCCGGAGTTTGCCGATATTGACATCGTCTTTGATGCCACCAGCGCGGGGGCGCACGTGAAAAACGATGCCGCCTTACGGGCGGTGAAACCAGGCATTCGCCTGATCGATCTCACACCCGCGGCCATTGGCCCATACTGCGTACCCGTGGTGAATCTGGAAGCCAACGCTGATCAGCAGAACGTCAATATGGTGACCTGCGGCGGGCAGGCGACGATCCCAATGGTCGCGGCGGTTTCTCGTGTGGCACGTGTCCATTACGCCGAGATTATTGCCTCAATTGCCAGTAAATCGGCGGGGCCGGGCACCCGCGCCAATATCGATGAGTTTACTGAAACCACGTCGAAGGCGATTGAAGTGGTGGGTGGCGCGGAAAAAGGTAAAGCCATTATTGTGCTTAACCCTGCCGAGCCGCCGCTGATGATGCGCGATACGGTGTATGTACTGAGTGAAGCGGCCTCGCAGGCGGAAATTGAGGCGTCGATTAATGAAATGGCTGCGGCGGTACAGGCGTATGTGCCGGGCTATCGCCTGAAGCAACGTGTGCAGTTTGACGTCATCCCTGAGGATAAACCAGTGAATCTGCCGGGTATCGGCCAGTTCTCCGGGCTGAAAACTGCGGTCTATCTGGAAGTGGAAGGTGCGGCGCATTACCTGCCAGCCTACGCCGGCAACCTCGATATTATGACCTCCAGTGCGCTGGCGACCGCAGAGAAGATGGCGCAGTCACTCACCCGTCAGGCAGGAGAAGCAGCATGAACGGTAAGAAACTTTATATCTCTGACGTGACCCTGCGCGATGGCATGCATGCCATTCGTCACCAGTATTCACTGGATAACGTGCGCCAGATTGCCAAAGCGCTGGACGACGCGCGAGTCGATTCCATTGAAGTGGCACACGGTGACGGTTTACAGGGCTCCAGCTTTAACTATGGCTTTGGTGCACACAGCGATCTGGAGTGGATTGAAGCCGCAGCGGAGGTGGTGAAACACGCCAAAATCGCCACGTTATTACTGCCGGGTATCGGCACCATTCACGATCTGAAAAATGCGTATCAGGCCGGTGCCCGGGTCGTGCGCGTGGCGACCCACTGTACCGAAGCAGATGTGTCGGCCCAGCATATACAGTATGCGCGCGAGCTGGGTATGGATACGGTCGGTTTTCTGATGATGAGCCACATGACCACGCCAGCGAACCTGGCGCAGCAGGCGAAGTTGATGGAAAACTACGGTGCCACCTGTATCTATGTGGTTGATTCCGGCGGCGCAATGAATATGAACGATATCCGCGACCGCTTCCGCGCGCTGAAAGCTGTACTGAAACCGGAAACGGAAACCGGGATGCACGCCCACCATAACCTGAGCCTCGGTGTGGCGAACTCAATTGCCGCGGTGGAAGAGGGCTGCGATCGTATCGATGCAAGCCTGGCGGGGATGGGCGCAGGTGCAGGTAATGCGCCGCTGGAGGTGTTTATCGCCGCAGCGGATAAGCTCGGCTGGCAGCACGGCACCGATCTGTATGCGTTGATGGACGCCGCCGACGATCTGGTGCGCCCGCTGCAGGATCGCCCGGTGCGGGTGGATCGTGAAACACTGGCGCTGGGCTATGCCGGGGTGTACTCCAGCTTCCTGCGCCATTGCGAAGTGGCGGCAGCGCGTTACGGTCTGAGCGCGGTCGATATTTTGGTTGAACTGGGCAAACGCCGAATGGTCGGCGGCCAGGAAGATATGATCGTTGATGTGGCGCTGGATCTGCGCAACAGCAAGTAAAAATGATTACGCGGCTGGCAATGTATCAGCCGCGATTCACCTGCATCGTGACCTCTGAGGGACATCTTATGACGACCCGTACCCCCGCATCCTCTTCGCGCCTGACGCTGACCGTCGGGCTTTGCTTTTTAGTCGCCCTGATGGAGGGGCTGGATTTACAAGCCGCCGGTATCGCTGCCGTTGGTATCGCTCAAGCCTTTGCGTTGGATAAAATGCAAATGGGCTGGATCTTCAGCGCCGGGATTTTGGGATTACTGCCCGGCGCGTTGGTGGGCGGTATGCTGGCCGACCGCTATGGGCGCAAGCGCATTCTCATTGGCTCCGTGGCGCTGTTTGGCCTGTTCTCCCTGGCAACGGCGCTGTCGTGGGACTTTTCAACGTTAGTCATCGCCCGCCTAATGACCGGCGTCGGGCTGGGAGCCGCACTGCCGAACCTGATTGCGTTAACCTCCGAAGCAGCGGGTCCACGTTTTCGTGGTACAGCGGTGAGCCTGATGTACTGCGGTGTGCCAATTGGTGCAGCGTTGGCGGCGGCGCTCGGGTTTAGCGGCCTGGCGTCTGCCTGGCAAACGGTATTCTGGGTGGGAGGCGTGATCCCGCTGCTGCTGGTGCCGCTGTTGATGTGCTGGCTGCCGGAATCACAGGTTTATACCCAGCAAACACAGGTGGCCGCTGCGCCACTGCGCGCGCTGTTCGCACCTGCTACCGCGACCGCTACGCTGCTGCTGTGGCTGTGCTATTTCTTCACCTTGCTGGTGGTGTACATGCTGATTAACTGGCTGCCGATGCTGCTGGTGGAGCAGGGCTTTCGCCCATCGCAGGCGGCAGGCGTGATGTTTGCTCTGCAAATCGGTGCGGCCAGCGGCACGTTAATCCTCGGGGCGTTGATGGACAAGCTACGTCCGGTGGTGATGTCGTTACTGATTTACACCGGGATGCTGGTCTCATTGCTGGCGCTGGGGACGGTTTCGTCATGGAGCGGCATGCTGATGGCCGGCTTTGTTGCTGGCATGTTTGCCACCGGCGGACAAAGCGTGCTGTATGCGCTGGCACCGCTGTTTTACAACACGTCAATCCGCGCTACCGGCGTAGGCACTGCGGTGGCGGTTGGGCGGTTGGGCGCGATGAGCGGCCCGCTGCTGGCGGGGAAAATGCTGGCGCTGGGCACCGGAACGGTGGGGGTGATGGCGGCTTCTGCGCCGGGCATTCTGCTGGCCGGTCTGGCTGTTTTTATCCTGATGAGCCGTAAATCGCAGATGACGGTCCAGGCCAGCGGTTCCTGAGGGTCATCCGGTTGTATGAACGGGAACATTCGCTTCCTACTTCCGGATGAACGCAAGTCGGCGGCTCTGTTGCCAGAGTTTACATACAGTCTGGCAACGGAGGCGTTATGAGCTGGCGGCCCTTTTTATATCTCATTATTAACCCTCATCCAGTGTTAAGCGCCCGACGCGGGTATCTGTATCTGGTGCAGGGTTGACTTTGCATTCTTTTAACAAACACGGTATAACAAACCTTCTTTGGATGTTTAGATGTCCATACGTTTAGAAGGTTATATGCAAACAACACAACAAAATGCGCCACTGAAGCGCACGATGAAAACGCGTCACCTGATTATGCTCTCCTTAGGCGGCGTGATTGGCACAGGGTTATTCTTCAATACCGGGTACATCATCTCGACCACGGGGGCGGCGGGAACGCTGCTGGCTTATCTGATAGGTGCGCTGGTGGTCTGGCTGGTGATGCAGTGCCTGGGCGAGTTGTCGGTCGCGATGCCGGAAACCGGGGCGTTTCACGTCTATGCTGCGCGCTACCTCGGACCCGCGACGGGGTATACCGTCGCCTGGCTCTACTGGCTGACATGGACTGTGGCGCTGGGTTCGAGCTTTACCGCTGCCGGATTCTGTATGCAGTACTGGTTTCCTCAGGTGCCTGTATGGATCTGGTGTGTGGTGTTCTGCGCGATTATTTTTGCCCTCAACGTTATCTCTACACGCTTTTTTGCCGAAGGGGAGTTCTGGTTTTCGTTAGTGAAAGTGGTCACTATCATCGCGTTTATTCTCCTCGGCGGAGCGGCTATTTTCGGCTTTATCCCGATGCAGGATGGTTCACCCGCACCGGGACTGAGTAACATCACGGCGGAAGGCTGGTTCCCGCACGGCGGCCTGCCGATCCTGATGACCATGGTCGCGGTGAACTTTGCCTTTTCGGGGACTGAGCTTATCGGTATTGCCGCCGGCGAAACGGAAAATCCGCGCAAGGTGATCCCGGTGGCGATTCGTACCACCATCGCCCGGTTGATTATTTTCTTTATCGGCACTGTGTTTGTACTGGCGGCGCTAATCCCAATGCAGCAGGCCGGCGTGGAGAAGAGCCCGTTTGTGCTGGTGTTTGAGAAAGTGGGCATTCCGTATGCCGCTGATATTTTTAACTTCGTGATCCTGACCGCCATTCTTTCTGCGGCGAACTCCGGGCTGTATGCTTCCGGGCGCATGCTGTGGTCGCTGTCGAATGAACGAACGTTGCCAGCCTGTTTTGCGCAGGTCACGAAAAATGGCGTACCGTTGACGGCGCTGTCGGTCAGTATGCTGGGCGGTGTGTTGGCGCTGTTTTCCAGCGTCGTGGCTCCGGACACGGTGTTTGTCGCATTGTCGGCGATCTCCGGATTTGCGGTAGTGGCGGTATGGCTGAGTATCTGCGCCTCGCATTTTGTGTTTCGCCGCCGCCATCTGCAGCAGGGTAACGCATTGAGTGAATTGCATTATCGCGCCCCGTGGTATCCGCTGGTACCCGTACTGGGTTTTGTGCTGTGCCTGGTGGCCTGTGTGGGACTGGCATTCGATCCGGCGCAGAGAATTGCGTTGTGGTGCGGGTTACCGTTTGTCGCGTTGTGTTATGGTGCTTATTTCCTTACTCAACCCCGTAAAGCAAAACAGGAGCCAGAACATGTCGCAGAATAATCCGTTACGCGCCCTCCTCGATAAACAGGATATCCTGCTGCTGGATGGCGCGATGGCGACGGAGCTGGAAGCGCGAGGGTGTAACTTAGCCGACAGCCTGTGGTCTGCCAGGGTGCTGGTAGAAAACCCGGCGCTTATCCGCGAAGTTCACCTGGATTACTTCCGGGCAGGGGCACAGTGCGCAATCACCGCCAGCTATCAGGCAACTCCCGCGGGTTTTGCCACGCTTGGCCTGGATGAGGCGCAGTCGAAAGCGCTGATTGGCAAAAGCGTGGAGCTGGCGCGCAAAGCGCGTGAGGCGTATCTGGCGGAAAATCCGCAGGCCGGGACGTTACTGGTGGCGGGTTCCGTCGGACCTTATGGTGCCTTTCTGGCCGATGGCTCCGAGTACCGTGGCGATTACGCGTTAAGCATTGAAGCGTTACAGGCATTTCATCGTCCGCGTGTTGAAGCGTTGCTGGATGCCGGGGCCGATCTACTGGCCTGTGAAACCCTGCCAAATTTTGCCGAAATTCGCGCACTGGCTGAATTGTTGACCGCGTATCCACGTGCGCGGGCATGGTTCTCGTTTACCCTGCGTGACAGCGAACATGTGAGCGACGGTACACCGCTGCGCGACGTGGTCGCTTTCCTCGCGCAATATCCGCAGGTGGTGGCGTTAGGCATTAACTGCATTGCGCTGGAAAAGACCACCGCTGCGTTGCAGCATTTACACGACTTAACGGCGCTGCCGCTGGTGGTGTATCCCAATTCCGGCGAGCAGTACGATGCGGTGAGCAAAACCTGGCATCATCACGGTGAGCATTGCGCGCAGTTGGCGGATTATCTACCGCAGTGGCAGGCGGCGGGCGCACGGTTGATTGGCGGATGCTGTCGCACCACGCCGAAGGATATTGCTGAGCTGAACGCGCAGCGTTGAGAATAATGCCGGGTGGCGGCTGATGCCTTACCCGGCCTACAAAACCACAAAACCTTATGCCGCATCCGCCAGGATAAACATGCCGTACGGGTGGATTTCGAGGTAATACTGTTCGCCAACGTCCGGCTGCAGACGCGTGGCGTTAACCTGCAATAGAATCTCCTGCCCGTGCCACTCCACCGTGACCTCATACTGCGGTCCCATATAGGCCACGTGGCTGATCACGCAGCGCTGGCTCTCTTCGCCGCGATCGCTAAGCGTGATGGCCTCCGGGCGCACGCCGACCATGCCTTCCCCCTGCGTGCCAAAGTGCAGCGGGCGCGGCAGATGATAGCCGTGGATATCCACGTATTTGTCGCTGAAGGTCGCCGGAAACAGGTTGGCATCGCCCATAAAGCTCGCCATAAAGCGTGAGGCCGGCTGGCGATAGAGATCCTGCGGTGAGCCAATCTGCATGATGTGCCCCTTGTTCATGACCAGTACGGTATCGGACACCGCAAAGGCTTCGCTCTGATCGTGGGTGACGTACAGCGAGGTGATATCAAACTGTTTTTGCAGCTCGCGGATCTTATCGCGCATGCTGCGGCGCAGGTTGGCATCAAGGTTACTTAGCGGCTCATCAAACAGCAGTACCTTTGGTTTGAGGATCAGCGCGCGCGCCAGTGCCACGCGCTGCTGCTGCCCCCCGGAGATTTGATCGACATAGCGGTCTTCAAAACCCTCCAGATCGACCATCGCCAGCGCTTCTTTGACGCGAGCCTTCACCTCTGAGCGCGATACGCCAAGCATTTTCAGACCATAGCCGACGTTTTCCCCCAGCGACATATGCGGAAACAGGGCGTAGGACTGAAACACCATACAGATATCACGTTGCTGAATTGAACGGTGGGTGACGTCTTCGCCATCAATAAAAATCTGGCCTTCACTTGGTTTTTCCAGCCCGGCGACAAGGCGCAAAATGGTGGTTTTGCCACAACCGGACGGGCCGAGCAGCGTCACCATTTGCCCCTGCGGGATGGTGAGGTTGATATTGTCGATAACCGTGTTGCTGCCAAATCGTTTGGTGACGTTGCGCAGTTCAACGAAATTTTTCTGAGTCATAGTGCGCTCCATTACGCCTGGTTTTTGGCTTTTGAACGGGAAGTACGTGATTCACCGATCAGCCAGTCAAAGATAAAAATAATCGCCAGCATCACCACGATCAGAATCGAACCGTAGGCAATCGCCACGCCGTATTCGCCGTCTTCTACGCGGTTCAGTATGTAAGCCGTTGCCACACGGGTATCCGGTGTGACGAGGAACACAATGGCGCTGACGGTGGTAATAGCACGGACAAAGCTGTAGATCAGCGCCGAGAGGATTGCCGGGCGCAGCAGCGGCAGCAGGATATGCGTAATAGTACGCAGCGAACCGGCGCGCAGGCTGAGTGAGGCTTCATCCAGTGATTTATCGATCTGGCCTAAGCCCGCGATACCCGCACGAATACCGACCGGTACGTTACGCATCACCATCGAGATAATGACGATGGCTGCGGTACCGGTGAGGTATACCGGGGCGCTGTTAAAGGCCAGAATATAGGACACACCCGCGACGGTACCCGGTACGGCAAAGCACAGCATGGTGGTGAACTCGATGGTCTTCTTACCTTTGAACTGCTGACGCACCACAATCCATGCGATAAGCAGACCGAAGATGGCGGTGATCGGTGCGGCAATCCCGGCGTAGAGTAGGGTATCGAGCAGTGAAGGCCATGCACCGTCGCTCATTCCCTGGCCGAACAATTTGGTAAAGTTCGCCAGCGTCAGGGTGTAGTCCACGCCCCAGTTGACGGTGAAGCTGCCGTAGAAAATACTGCCGTACAGCAGGGCGTTAAAGGCAATCCACACCGCCAGCAGGGCAACCACGCTCCACACCAGCGTGACAGGTAGCGGCTGCACGTCGCCACGATAGGATTTACCAGAAACGGTGACGTACGAGCGTTTACCGATCCACATGTACTGCACGCAGAATACCAGCAGTGAGAACAGCAGCAGGAAAGCGCCCAGCGTACTGGCGGCCTGGTAGTCGAGCTGTGAGCCGGTGATATAGAAGTAAATTTGCGTTGCCAGCACGTCGAAGTTGCCGCCGAGCACCAGTGGGTTACTGAAGTCGGCCAGCGACTGCACCACCACGATCAAAAAGGCGTTCGCCAGCGCCGGTTTCAGCAGCGGGACAAATACACCGTTAAAGGTCTGCCAGCGGCTGGCACGCAGGGTGTATGACGCCTCTTCCAGCGAGGGATGAATGGTTTTGATCGCGCCGTCGAGGATCATAAACGCCATCGGGGTAAAGGCCAGTACCTGCGCCAGCCAAATGCCAGTAAAGCCGTACAGCCAGTTGGTGTTGGTTAAGCCAAACCACTCGACCATAAATTCGGTGATGTAGCCGGAGCGTCCCATCATCAGGGTGACACCCAGGCCAACGACAAACGGCGGGGTGACGATCGGCAGAATCGAGAAAATACGTCCGATAATGGCGCTGCGTTTGGCGATGCGGGTGGTGTAGATCGCCAGCACCAGACCGAAGAAGGTACAGCCAATACCAACGGCAATCGACAACATAATCGAGTTGAGGATCACCTGAATAATATGCGCCTGGGACAGCACATTCATAAACGCCAGCGGGGCAAACTCCCCGGTGTCGTTAGTGAACATCGGAATGAAAATTGCGATGCTCGGCCAGACGATAAAAATACCGATCAGCGCGACAATCGCGGTGAGTGAACCGATGACGAAACGGTCACCACCCAGCCATTCCAGACGGGTAAGCGCCAGGGTCATGATTGCGCCCAGGGCGACAAACAGTACGATGGTGGCATAACCTAAGCCGCGCCCTTCAAGGGTGGCGCTGGCAACGATAAAGGCCATGCAGAAGAATGCCCAGCCCGCGTCAAGATAATGGCGGCTGCGCTGTTCGCGTCGGGCTTCATTAAACGGACGCACCAGCAGCAGGCTCGGCAGCAGATACCATAGCCAGCTAATGTTGAAATGTGACCAACTGTAGGCGTCGAGAATTTCGTCGCGCGTCGACTCCAGCAGACCGTAGTCCAGGCTCCAGCTCGGCAGCAGAGCAAATGCCAGCCAGCCGAGCAAAACCCAAAGGAATATCGCATCCCGTTTTTTCACGGGATGGAGTGCAAGTGTCTGTGACATAGCGTTTCCGGTGTTCAATCCTGATGTAGGCCGGATAAGCGTATGCGCCATCCGGCATTCAGGGTGACAATCGTTGCCGGATGCGGCGTTGCCTTATCCGGCCTACGTAACCTTATCCGAAGAAGGTCATCATGTTTTATTTACCCATCTTCACTTCGCTAACCCACTTATTGATCAACGCTTTACGCACGTCAGTGGAACCGTACTTATCCATGTCGTAATTGATAAGCTTCAGATCGTCGAGTTTCAGCGAGTTTGGCGAGGTCTCGGCGGTGGTGTTGGTCAGGATCTGATAGGACTTGCCCTTCTTCCACGCCAGCTCCTGAGCCTCTTTTGACAGTACCCAGTCAACGAACAGTTTGGCGTTGTCGAGGTTACGCGCACCTTTCAGAATGCTGACGCCGCCAATTTCATAGCCGGTACCTTCGCATGGGGAGATGAGCTCCAGCGGGGCACCCTGTTCTTTTTCCAGCGAGTAGTCGTGCAGGAAGCCAATGCCAATCGCCGTTTCGCCACGGGCGGCGTTACGCGCAGGGGCAATGCCTGATTTAGTGTATTGAGAGACGTTGGCGTTGAGCTGTTTCAGGTAGTCAAAGGCCTGATCTTCCCCCCACAGTTGAGCAAAGGTCGCCAGTGCGGTGTAGGCGGTGCCTGAGCTTTGCGGGTCGGCAATCTGAATTTCGCCTTTGTATTCCGGTTTGGTCAGATCTTTCCAACATTTTGGCACCGGCAGGTTTTTCTCTTTCAGACGCTGAGTATTGACGCCAAAGCCCAGGATACCGACATAAACCGCGGAGGAGAGGTTGCCTTTTACTTTTGCCGGATCGCGGAATTTCTCCATGATTTGTGTGAGGTTTGGTGATTTATACGGTTGCAGCAGACCCATTTCGCCCGCCTGAGACTGCGGGTCCAGCGTACCGCCGTACCACACATCCGCCTGTGGGTTTTTCTTCTCGGCATCGACTTTCGCCAGCGTACTGCCGGAGCCGTTGCGAATGAACGACGTCTTCACGTCATATTTGTCGCCGAAGGCTTTGGTTTCGGTTTCACACATCTCGTTCGTGGCGCTGCAATAGACCACCAGACGACCTTGTGCTTGTGCCGCACTGCTGAAGGCAGCCAGCGCCAGAGTAGAGGCAATCAGGGTAGAGGTAAGCGTCAGTTTCATTGTTTTATCCTTTGACTGAGAGAAGGGGCGATACCCGCGATGAGCAGCGGCATCAGCAATAAACCCATAAAGACAGCGGCAACCGAGAGCAAACTGAACATCCCCGACCAGCCGTAATGTTCTATGACCAACGACAGCGGCCAACCCGCTAACGCGGCCCCCAGATAGGCGAACAGCCCGAGAAAACCGGTGATTGAACCTGCTGCCGCCTTGTGTCCGCATTCGACGGCCGCCAGACCAATCAACATCTGTGGGCCAAAAACGAAAAAGCCCACGGTAAAGAAACAGACAGCCAGCAGCGCGTAGTGGTGAACCGGCGCCAGCCACAACGCGGCGACGGAAACCATCAGCCCCAGCGTGAACAGCAAAATCATCGGCGCACGCTGGCCGCTGAACAGCAAATCCGATCCCCAGCCGGCAAACAGCGCACCGAGCAAGCCGCCGACCTCAAACAGCATCACCGTGGCATTGGCGCTGAGTAGATTCACGCCGTGGCTTTCCGTCAGCCAAATGTTGCCCCAGTCGTTGAGCGCGATGCGGATCAAATACACCAGCACATACGACACCCCCAGCAGCCAGATCATCGGATTCTTCAGCATGGTGGTGCGTAACATTTGCCACAACCCCATCGGTGGGCTTTGCTGCTCCTGACGACGTTCCAGCGGGTCATGCCGCCATTCTCCAACGGTAGGGAGTCCCTCTTCGCGGGGCGTGCCTTTCAGTTGCAGCGTCAGCCAGATACCTAATGCCATGCTGATGATCCCTGGTGCCAGCATCGCTGCCTGCCATCCCCACCAATGGGCGGCAAAGGCGCTAATCAGTGGGATGATGGCCCCACCGATGTTGATTGACATATTCCAGCAGCCCCACCAGAAGCCGCGTTCGTTACGCGAATACCAGTGGGTCAGCAGGCGGGCGCAGGGCGGCCAGCCCCAGCCCTGAAAAAATCCGTTGAGCGTCCAGACCGCCAGCAGCAGCGTTAGCGATTCACCAAACGCGAACACCACGTTCAGGATGCCGGTAGCGAACAGGCCTATTCCCATAAATGCGCGCTGCCCATGGCTGTCGTGCCAGAGTCCCGCGGTAAACTTCGACAAACCATAGGTCAGGTAAAACAGCGAACCCAACAGACCGATATCACTTTTATCCAGTCCCAGATCCGTTTGCAGTGCCGGGAGCACGTAGTTAACGCTTTTGC
Organism: Citrobacter sp. R-1.5.2; assembly: GCF_035064245.1. Classification (NCBI taxonomy): domain Bacteria; kingdom Pseudomonadati; phylum Pseudomonadota; class Gammaproteobacteria; order Enterobacterales; family Enterobacteriaceae; genus Citrobacter; species Citrobacter sp. R-1.5.2. The sequence goes on from NZ_JASEYC010000004.1 coordinate 164,238, forward strand.
GCGTCAGGTAAAACGCGGCGTATCCCACCACCATACACATCAGCAGCCGGGGACGTAGTGCCCGATAGCGTTGGTCTGTTTCGCTGGCTGAGCGTGCATGCATAGCTGTCTCCGTTTGTGCTGACTATAGGTAAGCGAAAGCAAAAGGGGATGAGAGAAAGTCCGGAGTGACTAAGACTTTTTCCTGGTTAAAGGGCGGTTTGTTGCAAATTTGTGGGCAGGTTAACAATTACCCGCGTGCCGTGGTGAGACTCGAGGGTCAGCTCGCCGCCGAGCGCGCTGACCCGTTCACGCATCCCCTGGATACCAAAGCCGGGAATTTTTTCAGGAAGAATGCCCACGCCGTTGTCCGTGACTTCCAGCAACAGGCAGCGATCCCGTTGGCGCAGCGCAATCGACACCTCGCTGGCATCGGCATGTTTACAGACATTATTGAGTAACTCCTGCAACAGACGGTACAGCGTAAAGCGCACCGTTTCATTTTCAGGCGTATTTGCCAGTCGGTAATCAAACCGGCAGTGAATACCCCGTTCGGCAAAGGCAAATTCATTGACCAGATGGTGTAGCGCATCTTTAAAAGACAGCTCGTCAAGCGCGGGCGGGCGTAGCTGGCGCAGTAATTGGCGGGTCGAGTGGTGGATACGCCGGGCAAGATCGTTGATTTGGTTCGCCGCGTCGAGCGCTTGCTCAGGACCCTGCGAACGTTTAACCAACTGAGACTGAATTTGAATGGCGGTAATGTTCTGGCCAATTTCATCATGCAGTTCCCGCGCCAGGCTTTTGCGCGTGTTTTCTTCCGTGCGGATCAGTTGTTCAGTTAACGCGCGGCGGGCCGCCAGTTCGCTTTCCAGACGCTGGCGATAATGGTGCAGGTTTTGCGCCAGATGCTGCTGGCGGCTGATGGCGATTCCCAGCCCTATGCCCAGCAGCGCCTGGGTGGCGAGGAAAATCTCCAGTTCGACGAGGTTGCTAAATCCCACGCCTATCTGGCGGGCGATGGTGATCATCATACTGCCGAGCAGTCCGGACAAAACGCCGCCCTGCCAGCCGAATTTCCATGCCATCACCACGTTGGGCAGGAACACGACAATCAGCAGCAGGCGTTCGATGTCTGGCGAGAGCACCATCTGCGTGCCAATACCAATAATAAAGAACAGGCTGCACCAGATGATAAGTGAAGTGCGCAGCGGTGGATTGGTCGTATCCAGACCGAGTAAATGATAGCGGTGTTGCTGGCGCAGAAATTCGTAGATCAGATAAACAAACGGGGTGAGCAGCACGCCACCGGTAAACGATGCCAGCCCAATCAACATCGCCGGGCTTTGAATAAAGGGAGACAGCAGCGTGGTATTGAGCAGCGACGTGACCGTCACGGCAGCCAGCAACAAGGTGAGCCGCTGCCAGTAGAGCGGGAAGCGGTGCCAGTATGACTGACCGATACTGGCCGGTATCAGGCTTATCAGCGGTGCGGCCAGCAGAAGATAACCATTGAGTAACTGTTCGTTGTGCAGCCAGAACAGGATCAACACTGGCGGCAATACCAGCGCGGGCCAGTAGCGGCGGGACAACAGGATCAAGAGCGCGAGATACACGCCGTGCGGCAGAAATAATGCCGCCTGCTGACCGTTATGGGTCAGGTAAAAACCTAACGTCCACAGCATTAGCCAGCCCGAACCCCAGGCCAGCAGAATAAACAGAGAGATAACCCAGTGGCGAGCAGAGCGAGACATTAATGCCCCGTCAGCAACTGGTGGTCGAGAGCAAAATGCACCAGATCGATGGTGCTTTGACATTGCAGCTTGCCCAGCACATTCGCGCGGTGGACGTGGACCGTTTTATGGCTGAGGTCGAGCTTAAAGGCGATCTCTTTCACGCTGTCACCTTTGACCAACAGATCAAACACTTCGCGTTCGCGCGGGGTTAATACCTCCAGCACCTGTGCAGGTTGCTCACCACCGCGTAACGCCCGCAGCGCATCGGCGCACAGGTAATGGCCTCCCATGCCGACTGAGCGCACCGCCTGTACCAACTCTTCCGGTCCACAGCGTTTGGTCAGATAACCGCTGGCCCCGGCATCCAGCGCACTTTGTACAAACGTCGGCGCGTCATAAATACTGAGAATAATGGCGCGAAAGCCGGGTTTTTGCGCCCGGAGCCGTTTTAGCAGACTCAGACCATTTTCATCCGGCATGGCGATATCCATGACCGCGACATTGACGTCCTCGCGCAGTAATGCCGGCCAGGCCTCTGCCGCACTGCTGTACTGGCCGATAACGGCGAGATCCTCTTCAAGACCGAGTAATTGCGCAAAGCCGGAACGCACCACCACATGGTCATCCACCAGCACAACATGAATCATGATATTGCTCTCTTGCCTGACAAGGATATCTATGATGCCTGCCAGCGCCACGCTGGCAATCATCCAGGCGCAGTTATGTAACGAATGTAACAAAATCGCAATAATTTGCCGGGTGTTGTAGCGAGTGTAGGCCTGATAAGCGCAGCGCATCAGGCATTGATTGCCGGATGGTGGCGTGAGGGCCGAGATAATGGCTATTTCATTGGGGGTTGATTCTCCCCCATCGCGGGGGAGAGATTTAAAACTGCCAGGTGAGATCGGCGAGAATTTGCTGGCTGTGATAGCTCTCAACCGGCGTGTCATACCATTGTTTGCCGAGGGTTAGACCGAGAGTTAATTGCTCGGTCAGCGGCTGATTGCGACGCAGGCTGATGCTTTTTAACGTGCCTTTTTTGGTGTCAGGTGACCAGTCATAGGTATAGGCTCCCGTTCCGCGGCTTAGCCAGAGCTGCGTATTTCCTTTACCGTTCAGGTCGTTCAGACGCAGTGAAACGATGTGGCTATAGCTTCCCCCTGCATCTTCGGTATCGTAATGCGTATAACGCCATGAGGTGATAAACGGCCCGGTATACAGCGATATTCCGCCTGAAAAAGCATTAACGTCCGTATCGTCAAAGTAGTTGGCATAGCGATAACCAAAGGTAAACATGGTTTTAGGCAGAACTTTTACGCTGATATCCTGCTGAGCATCGCGTCTGGCAAAAACGGGGGTGTTTTCGGCAATTGCCAGACCCGTTTTTGTTGATAACCACTGATTCCAGTTATACCAAACGGTCGCGCGGCCACGTAACGCGTTCCATGATTCACCGTTGTCGTAATCGCGTCTGCCTTCGGAAATATTGAAAATCGCGGCACCATTGTCAATCTGCGTCTTTAATTCGCTGAACATGACGTTACGGGTGCCATGCCCTGCCGAATAATCAGTAAAGTCGTATCCGGCTGTCAGCTTCAGGTCGGTTGCTTTTGCCGGGAGAGAAGCCGTGCCGAGTATCAACGATACAAATAAAGTCCTTTTCATTATTCTTCACCTACGAGACAGGAGATCTCTTGTTTGAGGATGTATTTACCTTTTGGCAGGTTTTGCTCGATGGTTATCCGTGGGCCAATCGTACTTTCAGCTGCGATATATCGACCTGGTAAAATAATGACCTGAACACCAAGCCGCGCGCCGGGACCGATATAACACCCTAATTTTTCGCAGCCGGTATCAATGTCTTCATCGTCCAGCCTGACATGCACGGTTTTACCATCGAGGCGATGATTGCTGGTTCTTACCTGTGCGCCCAGGTAAGCACCTTTGCCAATAACCGAATCAGAAATAAAGCATTGGGGACCGATGGTGGCCGTCGATTCCAATACTGCGTTTTTGATTTCGGTGCCATAGCCAATACGCACTTGATTGCCAATCAAGCAACCCGGTCGAATAAAGGCGTAATTACCAATAATGCAATCGGCACCAATTACAACGGGTCCCTGAATAACCGCACCATGACAAATTTTACTGCCAGCACCGATCGTCACGGCTCCCGCGCTTTCATCAATAACAACGCCAGGGGCAATGGATACGGATTTATTATTCTGTTCGTTAAGCTTTAGATAGCTCTTCACCACCGTGGGTAGCTGGGTGGGCGTAATTGTTTGGCGCATCCACCACCGCGGTATAGCGTGTGGGTTTGTCACGTAGGGGTTCACGTCCAGTAAAAAAGGCAATAAATCCATATACAATCCAAATTAAATAAGCCAGAAGTACATAAAAAACAGAAAAGGGCGCAAGAAAAATAAGTTTCCAGCATCGGTGATACCAGGCACTAAATGCTCCAATTGAGCAAACCACTCCAACCCAAATAATGGGAAACAAGGAAAGCACAATCGCATGTGAGCCAATAGTGAGCGTGATGTGCTGCCATGTAATGAAATAGGTTGCTACGCCATACAACACGACCAGCACCATGGGGAGTATGCTGAAGATGCCGAATCTGCTGAGGATGAGTGACTTATGCAGACGCATGCAAACGGCATAGCCCACGATCCAGCGCCGCCATCGTTTCCATTCATCGCCCAGGGTATTGCACTCCTGAGGATAAACAATGCAGCGGTTTGCCTGACGGATACAATAACCATTTGCGACCAGGGTCCAGGTTAAATCGAGATCCTCCACTTTGGTTCGATCGGAAAAACCAAATTTGCGCAGCACGTCAGTACGAAACATGCCGCAGGCTCCGCTGATAATAAAAGGTGCGCCGCCGAGCAACTGCTGTAATGTCCGCTTCATGATGATCATCGGAAGTTTTACTGTTGCACGGATATGTGGCAGCAACCCTGCACCAGACAGATGTGTTGAGGGGATTCCGCCAACGGCATCGGCGCCATTTTCTATTTCCGCTAACATGAATCCCATACCGTCACCATCAGGAGGGACATAGGTGTCAGCATCGCTTAAAAAAACCTGCTCACAGGTGGCATAGTTTAATCCATTCATTAAGGCACCACCTTTCCCGGTATTCTTTTGCGTCACGGTAATCAGGCGAGCGCCCCATTTTTCTTTCACCTTGTGCATAATGGCTTCGGTATCATCCGTGGAGCCATCGTTTACACATATGACGCGATGAAAATAGGGATTTAATAACAAGTTTTCCAGTGATTGTGCCAGACAAGGGCCTTCGTTATAGGCCGGAATAATGGCGTCAATACTGTCTTTACGTAAACTAGGTTTTCGTTTTAAGGTTGTGAGGAACCAGAGTAATATACACAGGCTCATCATAATAAAAATTATTGTTTTCATATAATTAGAGAATCATTTTGTGAACAACAAAACCTTCAGATAATTCACATCCGGCCTGTTGTCCTCGGAATTGGGCTACGGTACGCAGACGTTCTGTACGCATATAATCACGTTGCTGCTGGCTTTGATGAAATGAAAGCGCACGAAGTTTTTGAATAAAACAGTTCTCACTGACGTTTTCAAAAACCTGGGGAACAAACGTCAGCCAGGTACTGGGGGTTTCATAACCGAGAACCTGGGGAATATTTCTGCAGGCAACGATAGAAGCCTTATGTACCGCACGATGATCCTGATGCCGGTCAGAATCATGCATAGTATAAGCTCGCACGATGTTTATTCGTGCGGGAATGTGATTTGTGATGACATCTTCAAGTGATTTGATCATCGTATCAACAAAGTATGGTGTTCGTGTGTCCTCAAAATGAAACTGAAAAACCTGATGACAACCTAATGATGTTAATGCCGATTGAGATTCTGCGTGTCGGTCGGCTTTTAAAACGCACCCTTCAGCCCCTGCGGTCATGACGACGGCAGTAACGTGATAACCTTCTTTTATTAAGCGGGATAACGAGGCACCACATCCGAGTTCAATATCGTCCGGATGCGCACCTATTGCTAATATCCCTTTTTGGTATGATGTAACCATGATCAAATCCTTCACTTTTCTATGAAAGTGTTATCCGGGTGTTCAATGAATATAAACACAATATCTGTTTTTTAAATATTAAAAGCTCTTGTTGGAAAGACAGGATGGATTAGTGTGTTTGTCGCAACAAAGATATTACAGCATGTAATTTAATGAGTCAAAAGAAACAATATTTATTGAAAGTTAGGATGTGTTTTATTAAGCAATAAATAAAGTGAATGAGTTTCTTTTTTATTTGTTTTATTTTTATGAGTGATTGATTTTTTATAATTAGATGATGAAGTTATTAAATTGTACTATAACTATACCTTCAAATAGAAGAATGGAATACATATGTCATTTTAGCCTTCATTTACGAATAATTCATATTGGTTGTAATGTTGAATTTCAGAATGAATCATAAACAGCAAGACGCTAAGCGTTGTTACTCGTTAGAGTCTTTAGGCTGGCGATAACAGGCCGGATGGTTTACTCCACCCGGCATGGAACAAAAACGTTAGCGCAGGATTTTTTTCTCAGCTAGATCCAGTGCGAAGTAGCTGAAGATCAGATCTGCGCCAGCGCGTTTGATCGAGCCTAAGCTTTCCACCACTACTTTCTCTTCATCTATAGCACCGGCCATGGCCGCGAATTTGATCATCGCGTACTCACCGCTGACCTGATAAGCGCCAATCGGCAGCTCGGTGCGCTCGCGGATATCGCGCAGGATATCCAGATAGGCACCCGCCGGTTTGACCATCAGGCAGTCTGCACCCTGAGCTTCATCCAGCAATGATTCGCGGATTGCCTCGCGGCGGTTCATCGGGTTCATCTGATAGGTTTTACGATCGCCCTTCAGCGCAGTGCCTGCGGCTTCACGGAACGGACCGTAGAACGAAGAGGCAAACTTGGTGGAATAGGACATGATCGCGGTATCGGTGAAGCCTGCAGCGTCCAGCGCCTGGCGAATCGCCTGTACCTGGCCATCCATTGCGGCGGAAGGGGCGATGAAATCTGCGCCCGCTGCGGCGGCAACGACCGCCTGTTTGCCGAGGTTAGCAAGGGTTAAGTCGTTATCAACACCGTGCTCGCACAGAACGCCGCAGTGACCGTGAGAGGTGTATTCACAGAAACAGGTGTCGGACATGACGATCATTTCCGGTACGGTCTGCTTACAGATACGCGACATGCGCGCCACCAGACCGTCTTCTTTCCAGGCGTCGCTGCCGGTGTCATCGGTGTGGTGGGAGATACCGAAGGTCATCACCGAACGGATTCCGGCGTTGGCAATGCGTTCAATCTCGCGTGCCAGATGTTTTTCCGGAATGCGCATCACGCCTGGCATGGCTTCGATGGCTTTGTAATCGTCGAGTTCTTCTTCAACAAAGATCGGCAACACCAGGTCATTTAAGCTCAGTGTTGTCTCTTCAAACATAGCGCGCAGCGCAGGGGATTTGCGCAGGCGGCGAGGGCGTTGGATTAGGTCTGTCATGGTATGCCTGATGTTTGTGAAATCGAAGGCCGTAGTATACCCGAACCTGATGGCGGGGGGGTTACGAAAATTGGCTTTATGTCGGGATTATGGCGGTGCTATGTGTGCTTTATATTATTTATCGTGTGTATTTTTCGTGATATCTACTATTTTTATTATGATTAATTGTGTTGTGAGGCAATTTGTTTAATGTTTAGATTAGTAACTTAGCTCGCTTTTAAATATATTTTTTAATTCTGTATTTATCATTTAATCATAAAAATAATGTATGGTTTTACCCTTTGTTTTCTACGTAACCATTTAAAATAAATGGTTTTTTCATTTTTCCATTATTTAGTGGGTGATCTTATCTATTGTCTGTAATCGGACTTAAGTTAAAGAGTAATTGAACCTTTCCTTTGTGAAACCGCATAATCGCTTCTGTGAAACATAAAATGTTTTTATTTGCATTGATAATTGATGGATCAACAATATTACGTCCCTGAGGAGGGATGACAAATGCACACTTGGAAAAAGAAGCTGGTAGTCTCACAATTAGCATTAGCCTGCACTTTGGCAATTACTTCTCAGGCAAATGCTTCAACTGATATTTCTGGAAATACGTACACAACGTTCACCCATTATAATGATGTCTCATATGCTGATGGCGTTTATTATGATGGGTATGTTGGTTGGAATAATTACGACACTGATAGTATTTATAATGGTGATATTTATCCGGTAATCAATAACGCCACAGTCAACGGCGTTATTTCGACTTATTACCTGGATGATGGGTTGTCTACTAACAGCAATAACAACAGCCTGACGATTAAAAACAGTACCATTCATGGTATGGTGACATCCGAATGTATGGCCACGGATTGTACTAATCGTACGGGTACCGACTATTACTACGATCGCCTGGCGATGAACGTTATTAATTCAACGATTGATGACAACTACGAACATTATACCTACAACGGTACGTATAATGACGCAGCTGACTCGCACGTAGTCGATGTTTATAATCTGGGTACGGCTATCACGCTGGATCAAGAAGTTGATCTGTCTATCTCCGCTAACTCTCATGTCGCTGGCATAACCCTGACTCAGGGTTATGAGTGGGCAGATATTGACGATAATACCGTTAGCACCGGCGTAAACAGTGGTGAAGTGTTTAACAACACCCTCTCTGTCAGCGATTCTACTGTAACCTCTGGTTCATGGTCTGATGAAGGAACCTCCGGCTGGTTTGGTAATACCAGCAATGCAAGCGACTACAGCGGCTCTTATACCGCTGACGATATTGCATTAGCGGCTATTGCAAACCCAAATGCGGATAACGCGATGCAGACGACGGCCACGTTGAACAATTCCACACTGATGGGCGACGTGCTGTTCTCCAGCAATTTCGATGAAAACTTCTTCCCGAACGGTGCTGATACTTACCGTGATACCGATGCAGACCTGGATACCAACGGCTGGGATGGTACTGACCGCCTGGATTTGACCCTGAACAATGGCAGTAAGTGGGTGGGGGCGGCAATGTCCGTGCACCAGGTTGACTCCGATGGTGACGGTGTTTATGACAGCTATGCTGCGGGTACTGAAGCTACAGCTAGTCTGATAGACATCACCGCTAACAGCCTGTGGCCGGATTCAACCTACGGCATCGATAACGACACGACCTCTTATGACGAAAATGGTCATGTGGTAGGTAATGAGGTTTATCAGAGCGGTCTGTTCAATGTCACGCTGAACGGTGCTTCACAGTGGGATACCACCAAAACGTCGTTGATTGATACTCTGAGCATTAACAGTGGTTCGGTTGTCAATGTTGGTGATTCTACCCTGATCTCCGACACTATTGGCTTGACTGGTGGTTCTGCACTGAACATCAATGAAGATGGTCATGTTGCAACGGATACTCTGTCTATCGACAACAGTACTGTAACGATTGCTGATGACGTATCTGCTGGTTGGAGCGTGGGTAATGCAGCGCTCTATGCAAACACCATTAACGTCACTAACAACGGCGTTCTGGATGTGGGCAACAGTACCGGTAATGCGCTGCAGGTTGATACCCTGAATTTGACCAGCTACACCGACGCTTATAATCATGTTAACGCGGGTGTTTTCGACATCAACAGTACTGACTATGTGCTGAATGCTGACCTGACTAACGATCGCACTAACGATAAATCTCAGTCTAACTACGGTTATGGCGTGATCGCGATGAACTCTGATGGTCATCTGACTATCAACGGTAACGGCGATTCCGATACCTCAGGCGATCAGTCTGAAGTTGATAACTATGGTGACCACGTTGCGGCGGCAACCGGTAACTATAAAGTTCGCATTGATAACGCGACTGGCGCAGGTTCTGTTGCGGATTACAAAGGTAACGAGCTGATCTACGTTAACGACACGAACAGCACTGCGACCTTCTCTGCAGCCAACAAAGCTGACCTGGGTGCTTACACCTATCAGGCACAGCAGCAGGGTAACACCGTTGTTCTGCAGCAGATGGAACTGACAGACTACGCGAACATGGCGCTGAGCATCCCGTCTGCGAACACCAATATCTGGAACCTGGAACAAGATACCGTTGGTACTCGTCTGACTAACGCACGTCATGGTCTGGTTGACAACGGTGGTGCATGGGTAAGCTACTTCGGTGGTAGCTTCGATGCGGATAACGGCACCATTAACTACGATCAGGATGTTAATGGCATCATGGTCGGTGTTGATTCCAAAATTGATGGTAACAACGCTAAGTGGATTGTCGGTGCAGCAGCAGGCTTCGCGAAAGGTGATATGAGCGACCGTACCGGTCAGGTGGATCAGGACAGCCAGACTGCCTACATTTACTCTTCTGCTCGCTTTGCCAACAACATCTTTGTTGATGGTAACTTAAGCTACTCTCACTTCAACAACGATTTGTCTGCCAACATGAGCAACGGTCAGTATGTTGATGGCAGCACCTCTTCTGATGCCTGGGGCTTTGGCTTGAAACTGGGTTATGACCTGAAGCTGGGTGACGCAGGTTACGTAACGCCTTACGGCAGCATATCCGGTCTGTTCCAGTCTGGTGATGACTATAAGCTGAGCAACGACATGAAAGTTGACGGCCAGTCTTATGACAGCATGCGCTACGAACTGGGTGTAGATGCAGGCTATACCTTCGTCTACAGCGACGACCAGGCGCTGACTCCGTACTTCAAACTGGCCTACGTTTACGACGACTCTAACAACGATTCTGACGTAAACGGTGACTCTATCGACAACGGTGTAGAAGGTTCTGCGGTACGTGTTGGACTGGGTACTCAGTTCAGCTTTACCAAAAACTTCAGCGCGTACACCGATGCTAACTACCTCGGTGGTGGCGATGTTGATCAAGACTGGTCTGCAAACGTAGGTGTTAAATATACCTGGTAAGAACTATATTGCAGATAAAATAAGGTAATTTATTCGTAATAATGCCCGTCACGGATTTGACGGGCATTCCTTGCAATAAATGCCCGTCACGGATTTGACGGGCATTTATTGCAAGGAATGCGAAAATGTTATCTACAAATAAGCCGCTTGTGGAGTTTGGGAAGTTGGATAAGTGTTTATCTAAGTATGGTGAACATTTCGAATGTGATAATAAAAAACAAGTTATATATTCCAATGATATAAATAGTGATGATACCTTTATTATTTTAAGTGGTGTGGTTTCCTTGAGGAGAGGGGAGAATATTCTTGTCGGCATCGCGCAGGCTCCATTTATTATGGGGATTTCTGATGGTGTTATGAAAACAGAAGTGCAATACAGAATAATGACCGAAAGTCATTGTACGGGATACCATCTTCCTGCTACAAAAACGATTAATATCATTGAGCAATGCCAGCTTTGGCGCGAAGCTTTTTGCTGGTTGGCTTGGCAGCACTGTATACTTGAGCTTCGTGATCTGCAGTTAATAGGCAATAATTCCTACGATCAAATTCGCGCTACGCTGATATCCATGACGAAATGGGATGACGTTTTGCGTTCGCGTATTGGTGTAATGAACTATATTCATCAACGCACACGAATTTCACGCTCAGTGGTTGCTGAGATCCTCGCGGCATTGCGTAAAGGTGGTTATATTGAAATGAATAAAGGCAAACTGGTGAGTATTAACCGTTTGCCTTTTGAGTATTGAATCAGGAGGCAGGGATTACTTGCGGTTTGTTGCCGCTCAGTTCGCTCACCAGATTGTTGATTCCGTCGCTCATATTGGTAAAGCGGGTCAGCGGGGAGCGGGTCACAACGACAAAGGCGCCCACGTTTTGCTGCGGGATCATGGCCATATAGGTGATGAATCCACCGCCGCCACCTGTTTTTTGAATAATCCCCGGACGGCCATTCTTCGGTGCCATATAGACCCAGCCTAAACCCAGTGCATCGGCTTTGCCGGGAACGTCCATCCCAATTACTTTGGTTAACTGTGTGCGCTGGTAAATCAACGTCTGCATCCGGTCGGCCTGCTGGCTACGATGATAAAAATCAGAGGAGAGATACTGCTGCATCCAGCGCATCATATCGCCCGGCGTAGAATAGACGCCGCCGCTGCCCATGGCCGCCAGCGTATTGTTACACGGGCTGGCGCCTTTTTCCGCGACCATCAGGCGTGCGCACTGATCGGGTGACGGGGTAAAGGTGGTGTCTTTCATCCCGAGTGGTCGGGTGATTTTCTCTTCAAACAACTGCGGATAAGGTTTGCCGGACGCGGTTCCCAGCGCATCGGCCAGCAGGTCAAACGCCAGGTTCGAATAGGATGCCTGCGAGCCTGGTGCGGCTTTTAGCGTTGCGGTAGAGAGATAGCTCCAGCGTTGTTCGCGAGTCGGCCAGACAAAGACCGGGCGTTTTGCCGCGCCGCCAGGCTGCTCGCGTGGCAGTGCGCTGGTGTGCGTCGCCAGATTCACCAGCGTGATAGGCGTTCCCTGATAGGTCGGAACGCGTGCGCCTGGTGGTGCATATTTACTCAATGGATCGTTGAGTTTTACCGTGCCCTGATCGAGTAATTTCACTAACATTTCGCTGGTCATTAATTTGGTCAACGACGCAATGCGAATGACGGAATCCAACTGTGGGTGAACATTATTGCCGGGGCGCGTTTCACCAAAGCTACGAAACACGCGCTGATTACCATCAATCACCACAAGCGCCATCCCTGTAGCTCCGCTGCCGTAGAAAATATGATCGGCATACCGGTCGACGATGTCAGAGGCAAAGACGGGATCGGTTATAGGCTGTGCCGCCTGGACAGATGTCAATGACGCCGCACACAGCGCGGCAGAAAAAAGCAGACTACGTTTCAACGGTGGTGTCCATGAGTTAGAGGAAGTAAAAGATGACGTGCGTATGCGTATTTATACTACTCGTTGGCATATTGCAAAGCGCTTATCAGCCAATGATAGTGGGAAAAACGTAACGATGAGTAAACGTGGGCTTTTCCCGGAGAGTGGATGTTCGCTTTTGTGATCTCACGCTGTAATAATCTGAACATGCCGGAACGCTGTCGGTGTGAAAACCGCAGAAACAATTCTACAAAACCAGATAGCGAACTAAGTGCGTCGGTTCTGGTCACAATTGTCGGTTTCAGCTTGTGTTTTTTGGGCGTAAGCCGTCTTGTCGTGGTAAACCACCGTGGCAAATGCACAGCAGTCGTCATAACGATAAGAAGTTAGCAGGAGAGCACTATGTTTAAGTCTTTTTTCCCAAAGCCGGGGCCGTTCTTTATTTCGGCATTTATTTGGGCACTGGTCGCTGTTGTATTTTGGCAGGCTGGTGGGGGAGCCTGGGTTGCACAGATTACCGGCGCATCGGGGGATGTACCGATTAGCGCAGCGCGATTCTGGTCGCTGGATTATCTGATTTTTTATGCGTACTACATTCTGTGCGTTGGCGTGTTTGCGCTGTTCTGGTTTATCTACAGTCCGCACCGCTGGCAGTACTGGTCGATACTCGGTACCTCGCTGATTATCTTCGTTACCTGGTTTCTGGTTGAAGTCGGCGTCGCCGTCAACGCCTGGTATGCCCCGTTCTACGACCTGATTCAAACCGCGCTCAGCACGCCGCATAAGGTGAAGATTGAGCAGTTCTATCAGGAAGTAGGGATCTTTCTCGGGATTGCGCTGATAGCCGTCGTCATTGGCGTGATGAACAACTTCTTCGTCAGCCATTACGTCTTCCGCTGGCGTACCGCGATGAACGAACATTATATGGCGCACTGGCAGCATCTGCGTCATATCGAAGGTGCGGCGCAGCGTGTGCAGGAAGACACCATGCGTTTCGCTTCCACGCTGGAAGACATGGGCGTGAGTTTTATTAACGCGATTATGACGCTGATTGCCTTCCTGCCGGTACTGGTTACGCTCTCTGCGCATGTCCCGGATCTGCCGATTGTTGGACATATTCCCTACGGTCTGGTGATTGCCGCGATTGTCTGGTCGTTGATGGGGACCGGGCTGCTGGCCGTGGTGGGGATCAAACTGCCTGGGCTGGAGTTCAAAAATCAGCGGGTGGAAGCGGCGTACCGTAAAGAGCTGGTGTACGGTGAAGATGATGGTAATCGTGCGACGCCGCCGACGGTTCGCGAGCTGTTCCACGCGGTGCGTCAAAACTATTTTCGCCTCTATTTTCACTATATGTACTTCAATATTGCCCGTATTCTTTACCTGCAGGTTGATAACGTTTTCGGCTTGTTCCTGCTGTTTCCATCGATTGTTGCCGGTACGATTACGCTCGGTCTGATGACGCAAATCACCAACGTGTTTGGTCAGGTACGCGGCTCGTTCCAGTATTTGATTAATTCGTGGACGACGCTGGTTGAACTGATGTCTATCTATAAGCGTCTGCGCAGTTTCGAACGTGAACTGGATGGTCAGGAAATTCAGGCTGTTACCCATACGCTTAGCTAACAAAAGGAGATGTTATGTCGACGGTTTCCCGTCTTTACCCCTTGTCTGCTCTGGCCGCATTGGTGTTGGTGGGATGTAGTAGCCAACCCGCGCAGCCGTTAAAAAAAGGGGAGAAAGCCGTCGATGTGGCGAGCGTGGTGCGCCAGAAAATGCCTGCCAGTGTGAAAGACCGGGACGCGTGGGCGCAGGACCTGGCGAAAACGTTTGCCAGTCAGAAGCTGGCACCGACGGTCGAAAATATCTGTTCGGTGCTGGCGGTGGCGCAGCAGGAGTCCAACTATCAGGCCGATCCGGTTGTCCCGAATTTAAGTAAAATAGCCTGGAAAGAGATTGACCGTCGCGCCGAGCGTATGCATATCCCGGTGTTTTTGGTTCATACCGCACTGAAGATTAACTCGCCAAATGGGAAAAGCTACAGCGAGCGTCTGGATTCAGTGAAGACGGAAAAGCAGCTTAGCGCCATTTTTGATGATTTCATTAATATGGTGCCGATGGGGCAGACGTTGTTTGGTTCGCTCAACCCGGTGCATACCGGGGGACCGATGCAGGTCAGCATTGCGTTTGCCGAACAGCATACTTCCGGGTATCCGTGGAAAATGGAAGGAACGGTACGTCAGGAGGTCTTCACCCTGCGCGGCGGACTCTGGTTTGGCACGTATCACTTGCTGAATTACCCGGCGAACTATAGCGCACCCATCTTCCGTTTCGCGGATTTTAATGCGGGATGGTACGCCAGCCGTAATGCAGCGTTTCAGAATGCCGTCAGCAAAGCCAGTGGTGTGAAGCTGGCGTTGGATGGGGATTTGATTCTCTACAACAGCAAAGAACCGGGCAAAACGGAGCTGGCAGTACGCAAGCTTGCCGGGAAGCTGGGGATGAGTGAGAGCGATATCCATCGTCAGTTGCAAAAAGGCGACAGCCTGGCTTTTGAGGAGACGGCGCTGTACGAGAAGATGTATAAGCTGGCGGAAGCGAAGGCAGGAAAAGCGTTACCACGGGAAATGCTGCCAGGTATTCAACTGGAAAGCCCGAAGATTACGCGTAATTTGACCACGGCATGGTTTGCTAAACGCGTGGACGATCGTCGGGCGAAGTGTATGGGTCAGTCATTGTTGTGATGACGATGGCGCCAGCGCATTACCGCCGCGATAACGCCAAGGATAAGGCCGCCAGTGAGGAAGGGAATCAGTCCAAACAGGGTGCCGACGCCTAAGCCAATTTCAACGCGTGGGCGTCCGGTCTCTTGCATCTGTAGCTGCATCAGTTCTTCATAGATACCGGGCGCATGGGCTAACAGATTTAAAACCTGAGCCCCGGCCCAGAAGCAAAACAGCACAAAAACGGCATACGCAATGTTGCCGGGCAGAGAGGAGGTATCTCGATGCTTGCCCTTAAACAGGGATTTTGAGAGCGTAAAATCAGCCATAGGGACCTCCAGAAATATCCTGCGTTGTCGATGCCATACCAGTAACTGACAGTGAGTCTGACAGGTGATCGGGATTGTCAATATCAGAATGATGGTAATTTCAGGTAGAGATTATTCCTGGATTTTGGTTTTTTGTTGAGCGTCACAAATATGTAACCTTAAGTTAAATTAACTCACATTTCAGAATTTCCGCACAGGACACAGACGCCCACAGGGAAATGTGCGAGGATGCTGCTCAACGATGTACTTCCACCGGAGTTGTTATGAACCTGCCTGTAAAAATTCGCCGCGACTGGCACTATTACGCGTTTGCCATTGGGCTGATCTTTATTTTGAATGGCGTGGTGGGATTATTGGGGTTTGAAGCGAAAGGATGGCAAACCTATGCGGTGGGGCTGGTTACGTGGGTGATTAGCTTTTGGCTCGCGGGACTTATTATTCGCCGTCGTGTCGATGAGGATGAAGACGTCAAGGATGCCCAATAGTTATCGGGCATCCTGTCTGTTTTTACATGCTGGTTTTCAGCGCGCTATCGGCAGCGTGGCGCTCCAGCGCCAGCTCGATCAGACGAGTGATCAGATCGGTATAGCCTAAGCCGCTGGCCTGCCACAGTTTGGGATACATACTGATGTTGGTAAAGCCTGGCAGCGTGTTGATCTCGTTGATCACCACATCATTCTCTGCGGTCAGGAACACATCCACCCGCGCCATCCCGGCGCAACCCAGCGTCTGGTAGGCCTGAATAGCGATCTCACGGATCTTGTCGTTAATTTCTGGCGCAATTGCCGCCGGAACCACGACTTTGGCCCCGTTATCGTCAATATATTTGGTGTCGTAGGCGTAGAAATCGCTGTTCAGGACGATCTCGCCACAGGTGCTGGCCTGCGGGTGATCGTTTCCCAGTACCGCACATTCGATCTCGCGGCCTTTGATCCCTTGTTCCACCACCACTTTATGATCGAACTCAAACGCCAGTGCTACAGCCTGGTCGTATTGCGCTTCGCTGGTGACTTTGCTGACGCCAACGGATGATCCCTGATTGGCTGGCTTCACAAACAGCGGCAGGCCCAGACGCGATTCGACCTCAGCAAAGCTGATGGCATTGCGATTGGCGCGGGTGAGCGTAATAAATGGCGCGATGTTTAATCCGGCATCGCGCAGCAGACGTTTGGTGACGTCTTTATCCATGCAGGCCGCAGAGCCCAGCACATCAGAACCGACGAACGGTAAATTTGCCACGCGCAGCATGCCTTGCAGTGAACCATCTTCACCCAGCGTGCCGTGCACGATAGGGAAAATAACATCGACCGTAGGCAGTGGCTGACCGTTTTGAGCATCGATCAGTTGCTGTTCTTGTTTACCCGGTACCTGCGCCAGACTGGTCGCGGAAGGACGCAACGCAATGCGTGCCGGATCGTCAGCGTTGAGCAGATAGTTGCTGGCATCGCTCACGTGCCACTGCCCTTGTTTATCAATACCTAACAGCACAACGTCAAAGCGAGTCTTGTCGATGGCATCGACAATATTTTTTGCCGATTGCAATGACACTTCATGTTCCGCTGATTTACCACCAAATACGATTCCTACTCGCAACTTTGCCATCTTAAAAACCCATTCCTTGAATGCAAAGCACATACATTACCACGACAAAACGCAGGATTCCTCGGCTTCTGGCAGATTGTTTTGGTGGATTCCCTGGGAATGAATACGCACAAATCTACAGGCCATGTTCGAAGCATAATCCCCTGCGTATAATGTGGGCTTGATGTGATGAATATCACAAATATGATGAGCGGGGAGATAAAATACTAAACTGTGAAACATCGCACCTCTGGACCCTCGTTTGCAGGCGTAATTTGTTAAGCTGCTCGCAGTTTTCAGCTACTTACCGTTATGAGTCCTTATGGAATCCTGGAGAGTTAACCTTATTTCCGTGTGGTTCGGTTGCTTTTTCACCGGACTGGCGATCAGCCAAATCCTGCCTTTTCTACCGCTCTATATCTCCCAACTGGGAGTCACCTCGCACGAAGCGCTCTCAATGTGGTCCGGGCTAACGTTTAGCGTCACGTTTCTTATTTCTGCCATTGTTTCACCGATGTGGGGCAGTTTAGCTGACCGTAAAGGGCGTAAGCTGATGCTGTTACGGGCCTCGCTGGGCATGGCCATTGCCATTTTGCTGCAGGCATTTGCAACGAACGTCTGGCAGCTTTTTCTGCTGCGAGGAGTGATGGGGTTAACGTCGGGATATATTCCTAATGCGATGGCGTTGGTGGCGTCGCAAGTCCCGCGCGAGCGTAGTGGCTGGGCGTTGAGCACGCTCTCCACGGCGCAAATTAGTGGGGTGATTGGCGGGCCGCTGATGGGCGGTTTTATTGCTGACCATGTTGGCTTACGTGCGGTATTCTGCATTACCGCCGCGCTGTTGGTGGTGAGTTTTTTGGTCACACTGTTCTTAATTAAAGAGGGTGTCCGTCCGACGATTAAAAAAAGCGAGCGTTTAAGCGGAAAAGCTGTTTTTGCTTCGTTACCGTATCCCGCGCTGGTCATTAGCCTGTTTTTTACCACCATGGTGATTCAACTGTGTAACGGCTCTATTGGCCCCATTTTGGCGCTGTTTATCAAATCGATGGTGCCAGATAGCTCAAATATCGCTTTTCTCAGCGGGTTGATTGCCTCTGTTCCTGGCATATCCGCTTTGATTTCAGCACCACGTCTTGGAAAACTGGGGGACAGAATTGGTACTGAACGGATTCTCATGGCAACGCTTATCTTCGCCGTGGTGCTGTTTTTCGCCATGTCATGGGTTACCACTCCGTTGCAATTAGGGATATTACGTTTTCTGCTCGGCTTTGCCGATGGTGCAATGCTGCCTGCGGTGCAAACGCTCTTAGTGAAATACTCCAGCGAGCAGATTACCGGGCGCATATTTGGGTATAACCAGTCGTTTATGTACCTTGGAAACGTCGCTGGACCCTTGATGGGTGCAACCGTATCGGCAATGGCGGGTTTCCGCTGGGTCTTTATCGCTACCGCGAGCATTGTGCTTATTAATATCTGGCAACTTGCTATCGCGTTGCGACGCCGGCGTCTCGCTCGCTGAATAGGGGATTAACAACGCGGGTTGCCCGCGTTGTTAATCCATAATTGAAGATTATATATCTGGGTGACTATTAATCTCCTTACCCTTTTATATTGAATTATTCTGCAGAAAGCGTCATTCCCCCTTATTTTGTGTTGTGATTGTTTTCGCAAAACGTTTTATTTCTGCAATAAATACAACTTTCATCCTCTAGGAAGTTGTGAGTCTTAGTGATAACGTGGCCTTTATTTGGTTAAGGGAATACGAAAATGAAAAATCTCATCACTGAGTTGTTACTTAAGCTCGCCCAAAAAGAAGAAGAGTCGCAAGACCTGGCCGCACAAGTCGCAACGTTAGAGCGGGTCATCATGGAAATGCTGCGCAACATGGCAGCAAATGAGCAGCAAACACTGATTCGTCAAATAGAAGGTGCGCTGGCAGGGGTAAGTCAAATGCCCGCATTTCTAACGACGATGCAAAGTGCTGGCGAGAACTTACCCAAAACGTGTTGAGATATCTGCAGATACTGATCCACGAATTATCATAAAAGTGTCACATCAAATACTTATAGTCGCTTTGTTTTAATTTTACCGTATTTGTACATGGAGAAAATAAAGTGAAACAAAGCGCGCTCGCTATTGCCCTGTTACCCTTGCTGTTTACCTCGGTTATTTATGCAGAAACATCTACCGTAGTGGTTATGGATAATCGTGCCGCACAGGGAGATATCACCACTCCGGGTGGCGCACGTCGATTAACGACTGATCAAACGGCAGCACTACGAGATTCTCTGAGCGATAAACCAGCCAAAAATATTATTTTATTGATCGGCGATGGTATGGGGGACTCGGAAATTACCGCTGCGCGAAATTATGCTGAAGGCGCGGGTGGTTTTTTTAAAGGTATTGATGCGTTACCCCTGACCGGACAATACACGCACTACGCGTTGGATAAAAAAACGGGTAAACCTGACTATGTGACCGATTCTGCAGCTTCTGCGACGGCATGGACGACCGGGGTTAAAACATATAATGGTGCGCTGGGCGTTGATATTCACGAAAAAGATCACGCCACTATTCTGGAAATGGCTAAAGCTGCCGGTCTGGCGACAGGCAACGTATCCACTGCTGAATTGCAGGATGCCACCCCCGCCGCGCTGGTTGCGCATGTGACGTCGCGTAAATGTTACGGTCCGAGCGTCACCGCTGAGAAATGCCCGACGAATGCGCTGGAAAAAGGCGGTAAAGGGTCAATCACCGAGCAATTATTGAATGCCCGTGCTGATGTTACGCTGGGCGGCGGGGCAAAAACCTTTGCTGAGACTGCTGCAGCGGGCGAGTGGCAGGGTAAAACGCTGCGTGAACAGGCTCAAACTCGTGGTTATCAGATGGTCAGTGATACCGCGACGCTGGCAGCCATTACCGAAGCGAATCAGGATAAACCGCTGTTAGGCTTGTTCTCTGACGGCAACATGCCGGTACGCTGGGAAGGGCCAAAAGCGTCTTACCACGGTAATCTTGATAAGCCAGTCGTGACCTGTACGCCAAATCCAAAACGTAACGACACGGTGCCAACGCTTGCCCAGATGACGGATAAAGCGATTGAGCTATTGAGCAAGAATGAAAAAGGCTTTTTCCTGCAGGTAGAAGGCGCGTCCATCGATAAGCAGGATCACGCCGCAAACCCGTGCGGTCAGATTGGTGAAACGGTCGATCTGGATGAAGCCGTACAGCGCGCGCTGGCCTTCGCGAAGAAAGACGGCAACACGCTGGTCGTCGTGACCGCTGACCACGCGCATGCCAGCCAGATTGTTGCGCCAGACGCCAAAGCCCCAGGCCTGACTCAGGCGCTGAATACCAAAGATGGCGCGGTGATGGTTATCAGCTATGGTAACTCGGAAGAGGAATCACAGGAGCATACCGGCAGCCAACTGCGTATTGCTGCCTATGGCCCGCATGCGGCGAATGTGGTTGGCCTGACCGACCAGACCGACCTGTTTTACACGATGAAAGCGGCGTTAGGGCTGAAGTAACCTGCTATTTGGTCACTTAATTTTAAAAATGAGGTGGCTATTTCTGCGTCAGCAACCAGACTTACTACACGTCATCCTTCAAGCAGCCAACATCGAGGTCGCTTGAAAGGTGACGTGTAGAGTGAATACTCACAACAGGATGGTGCTATGAAAATAACATTGCTCGTTACCCTATTATTTGGCCTGGTTTTCTTAACTACTGTCGGCGCTGCCGAGAAGACGTTAACCCCGCAACAACAGCGTATGACCACCTGCAACCAGCAGGCGACGGCGCAGACCTTAAAAGGGGATGCCCGGAAGACATATATGAGTGATTGCCTGAAAAACAGTAAGTCTGCGCCTGATGAAAAGAGTCTGACGCCGCAGCAGCAGAAAATGCGTGAATGCAACGTTCAGGCAACAGAGCAGTCACTGAAAGGCGATGATCGTAAAAAATTTATGAGCGCTTGCCTGAAAAAAGCTGCGTAATACATACGGGTGAGCGGATAAAATCGCTCACCCGAAATATCATACTTCCGCCACCAGACCCCTTTCTATAATTTGGGAAATTTGTTTCAGAATATTCCCAAATACGATGAATGATGAAAACTTTTATCAAAAGAAGGCCGTACCGAATGAAGCATTTATATCGCTTCATCAAAACGACCACCAACGTTCCGGTCTGCGATTTGCCCGACGGATAAGACTGCCTCGCGCAGTCGGGCTGGGGGGAATGTTTTTCCCCATCGCGTCGGTATTAGTCTCGCAACCCATAACCGGAGGTTGGTGGCTATTACTGGTGGGATGGGCGTTTGTCTGGCCACACCTGGCGTGGCAGTTGGCGAGCAAAGCGGAAGATCCGCTGTACAGTGAATTTACGAATATTAAGGCCGATGCGATCCTCGCTGGCATGTGGGTGGGGATCATGGGGGCAAACCTGCTGCCATCCACGGCGCTGCTGATGATTATCTGCATCAACCTGATGGGCGCAGGTGGGGTGCGATTATTCATCGCTGGCGTCGTGTTGATGGTGGTTTCATGCCTGGTGACGCTACAGTTAACGGATATTCCGGTCGTGTTTAGCAGTACGCAACTGAGCGTGCTGTTGTCGCTGCCGGTACTGGTGATTTATCCGCTGCTGTTTGCCTGGGTTAGCTACCAGACGGTGATCAAATTGGCGGAGCATAAACGCCGCTTGCAGGTAATGAGTACGCGGGATGGAATGACCGGAGTTTATAATCGGCGTCATTGGGAGCTACTGCTGCGCAATGAATTTGATAATTGCCGTCGTCAGCAACGTGATGCCACGCTGCTTATTATCGATATCGACCATTTTAAGAGCATCAATGATACCTGGGGTCATGACGTTGGGGATCAGGCGATTGTTGCGCTGACGCGTCAGTTGCAAATGACGCTGCGCGGCAGTGATGTGATTGGGCGTTTTGGTGGTGATGAGTTTGCGGTAATTATGTGCGGTACACCTGCAGCCAGCGCAATCGCGGCGATGTCGCGCGTCCATGAAAGACTTAGCCAGTTACGCTTGTCCTGTGCTCCGCAAGTAGCCCTGCGGATTAGCGTCGGTGTTGCTCCGCTGACTTCTGAAACAGAGCACTATCGGGAATGGTTGAAGTCAGCGGATATGGCGCTTTACAAAGCAAAGAATGCCGGACGTAACCGTACTGAAGCGGCGGCCTGACGTCCGACTTGCACTCAGGATTTGCTGAGTTTCTCTGATTGTTCCATGCACTTAACCATCGCTTCGATGACTGACGAACGGAAGCCGCGTTCTTCGAGGACGCGCACTGCCTCAATGGTGGTTCCGCCAGGCGAGCACACCATATCTTTCAGTTCTCCGGGATGTTTACCCGTTTCCAGTACCATCTTCGCCGATCCCATGACCGCCTGTGCCGCGAATTTATAGGCTTGTGCGCGTGGCATGCCGCCCTGAACGGCGGCATCCGCCATGGCTTCGATAAACATAAACACATATGCCGGGGCTGAACCGCTGACGCCAACGACCGGGTGAATCATCGATTCTGCAATGACTTCGGCTTCGCCAAAGCAGCGGAAAATATTTAACACATCAGCAGTATCTTCCGGTGTTACCAGCGCATTTGGGGTGACGGACGTCATTCCTGCATTGACCAGTGACGGCGTGTTAGGCATTGCGCGGATAATTTTACGGTCATGACCCAGTGCGCGGGCGAGCTGATCGAGAGTGACGCCCGCTGCAATGGATACCACCAGGGAATCTTTGTTCAGGCTGGAGGTGATTTCACTCAGCACCTTAATCATGATACCAGGCTTCACGGCGCCAAAGACAATATCTGCGATCTGCGCGACTTCTTGTGCGGACTGCGCCGCATTTATGCCGTACTGATCGTGCAGTGCTGCGACTTTATCGGGAGAGGGGGTATAGACCCAGATTTGTCCGGGGAGTACCTGGCCGCTGGCGATCAGGCCGCCAAGAATCGCTTTACCCATATTACCGCAGCCGATAAAACCAATTTTCTTGTCCATCTTGTCACTCCCTATGCGTGATATTCATTGTTTTATACCCGTTATTCTTCAATTCACTTGAATTATTTAGGGTAAATCTGGGAAAGCTAAGCTTAGCGCGGAATGAAGGCGTTCAGAAGGAGAAACAGCGCTTTGCCTGAAAGTAAAAGCACGAGACAATGTGCAATTGCACATGTGTCTGGAGGTGTTATGACGATTTGGGTGGATGCGGATGCGTGTCCGAATGTGATTAAAGACATTTTATATCGGGCTTCCGAGCGAATGCAGATGCCGCTCATTTTGGTCGCCAATCAGAGTTTGCGCGTTCCGCCTTCGCGTTTTATCCGCACCTTACGTGTTCCGGCTGGGTTTGATGTCGCCGATAACGAAATTGTGCGCCAGTGCAGCGCGGGAGACCTGGTTGTCACGGCGGATATTCCGCTGGCCTCTGAAGTCATTGAAAAAGGCGCTGCGGCACTCAACCCACGTGGTGAACGCTATACCGAGGCGACGATTCGTGAACGCCTGACGATGCGTGATTTTATGGATACGCTGCGCGCCAGCGGGATCCAGACCGGGGGGCCTGACAGCCTTTCACCGCGTGACAGGCAACATTTTGCGGCTGAACTGGACAAGTGGTGGCTGGAAGTTCAACGTAGAAAATAATAACTGTAATTTATTTTTTACACTTTCTTCGTTGTGACTTCTTGTTATAGTAGGGTTTAATCGATTTTATCGCTTTGTTGGAATTAATTCTTTACGCTTTGGCGATGTACTAGTTTGATGGTATGATTATAACTTTAACAGCATCAGATCCCGCTTACCTGCGGTTCTCTGGGGAACTTCTGTGATGACACAACCGCTTTATCTTGTTGGCCCCCGGGGGTGTGGTAAGACGACAACCGGTATGGCGCTGGCGAAAGCCATCGACTTTCAGTTCGTTGATACCGATCGCTGGTTGCAATCACACGTGCAGATGACCGTGGCTGAAATTGTTGAAAGAGAAGGATGGGAAGGTTTTCGTGCCCAGGAAACGACCGCCTTGCAGGCCGTTACGGCCCCCTCAACCGTCGTGGCGACCGGCGGCGGTATTATTCTTACTGAATATAATCGTCACTACATGCGTAGTCACGGCATGGTCATCTATTTAAATGCACCGGTATCGGTACTGGTAAACCGCCTGGAAGTGGCGCCTGAGGAAGGATTGCGCCCGACGTTAACCGGCAAGCCATTAACCGAAGAAGTGCAGGAAGTTCTTGAGCAGCGCGATGCGCTGTATCGTGAAGCGGCGCATTATATTGTTGATGCGACGAATGAACCTTCGCAGGTTGTGGCCGATATTCTTGCGATACTGTCGCAAGCCCGGTCACGGCTACAGGGCGGAGCTTATTGTTAAGGGCTGCCCGATATAGACCGACCTTTCCACTCCATTCCGGGCGCGCAGACAAATTATCTGTCCTCTGCCAGAGCGTGCCTGTATCACAATTTTCGAACCTCCCGGTATACCGCGGAAAGTGAAAATTAAGCGATAACAATATAGTACTGGAATGATTTGGAATCTTTACACTATGCATCGCCGATCTGCTGCTACGCTTTTGAGCATTTGTAGCGCAGGTCAGCACCCGGCATTTGTCCGGAAATTCACGGCAAAGTAAGAAGACGGTGGAGCAACAAATGAGTACGTCGTTGGCTATCCTCACGATTGGTGTTGTGCCGATCTGTGAGGTGTTACCGCTCCTGACGGAATATATCGATGAACAACACATTACTCACCACAGCCTGCTGGGACAGATGCGGCGAGAAGATGTGATGGCCGAGTATGCGGTCTCGCCCGGCGAAGATTTGTTATTAACGCTGCTGAGCGACCATCAACTGGCTCATGTCTCGCGCCAGAAAGTCGAGCGTGATTTGCAAAGTATTGTTGAAGTGCTGGATAACCAGGGTTTTGACGTTATTTTGCTGATGAGCACGGCCTCAATTACTCGTCTGACGGCCCGCAATAGTATCCTGCTGGAGCCTTTACGAATTATTCCTCCCCTGGTGGCTTCAATTGTGGAAGGGCATCAGGTTGGGGTGATTGTGCCGGTCGCCGAATTGCTCCAGGCCCAGGAACAAAAATGGCAGGTGCTACAGACGCCTCCTGTCTATGCCGTGGCAAACCCGATTCACGGTTCTGAGCAACAGCTGATTGATGCAGGAAAAGATCTGCTTGAGCAGGGGGCGGATGTGATCATGCTGGATTGTTTGGGGTTTAACCAACGCCATCGTGATTTACTGCAAAAGTCGCTGGATGTCCCGGTTCTTCTGTCTAACGTACTGATTGCCCGACTGGCATCCGAGTTGCTCGCTTAATTTTGCGTGACAGCTACAACGTCAGGCCCCTATATTGGTTATCAACTTAATCACGAGATAGGGCCAGTTGTATGCTTCAAAGTAATGAATACTTTTCCGGCAAAGTAAAATCGATTGGTTTTACCAGCAGCAGTACTGGCCGCGCCAGCGTTGGCGTTATGGCGGAAGGTGAATACACCTTTGGTACGGCGGCACCTGAAGAGATGACGGTGGTAAGCGGTGCGTTAAATGTGTTACTGCCGGGGGAAACTGAGTGGAAAGTGTATGCCGCAGGGGACGTGTTTAACGTACCGGGCAACAGCGAATTTCATCTGCAAGTGGCAGAGCCAACATCCTATCTTTGCCGCTATTTGTAATTGTTTAGTGCCTGATAGTACTCACTTATCTGGCCTACGCCTATTGTAGGCCAGATAAGTCGTAAGGGGTGACATCGGGCAATACGACGTCACTCAGCGCTGTGCTTCGCCGCCTAAACCTTCCACCAGGCTTTTAATCAACGCGGCCAGTTCACCCGTCATCAGGATGAAATCGGCATCAAAACGTTGAGCATAGTCTTCACGGTCGATGTCTTCATTTTGATCGCGCAGTTCATCGCTGAACTTCAGACGCTTAATGGAACCGTCGTCGCACATGACAAACTGAATACGCTGCTGCCAGTCGAGCGCCAGCTTGGTGACCAGTTTGCCTGCTTCGATGTGTACGGCAATTTCATCGCAAACCAGATCCTGTTTCTTCGCGCGGATCACGCCACCATCTTCCAGCATCGCTTTCAGTTCGGCTTCATCCAGTAACTGGAAACCTTGCGCCGTCGTGCCGGAACGGACCCATTCGGTCAGCGTCAGTTCGATTGGGTTTTCCATCGTCAACGGGACAACCGGCAGTGAACCGAGGCTTTTACGCAGCAGTGCCAGCGTGTCCTCTGCTTTCTTTGCGCTGGCACAGTCGACAATGATCAGGTCATTGACGGTGTCGATCCACATCATTGTCTGGCTGAAGCGGCTAAAGGCGCGCGGCAGCAATGAGTGCAACACTTCATCTTTCAGCGAGTCTTTTTCGGTCTTTTTGAGCTTGCGACCCTGCTCAGCTTCCAGTTTGGCTATTTTTGCTTCCAGCGCCTGTTTGATAACCGGCGACGGCAGAATTTTTTCTTCTTTGCGGGCGCAGATAATAATTTGGCCATTGGCGGTATGCGTTAATGCATCGCTGTGCGATCCCATCGGCGGCACCCAGCCCATTTTTGCCATATCCTGGCTACCGCAAGGGGTGAACGTCATTGATGCCAGCTGTTTTTCCATCTCTTCGGCACGCAAAGAAACATCGCGGCTAAGACGGTAAACCATTAAATTTTTGAACCACAGCATGATAATTTCCACGGCCTTGTCGTTAAATCCAGCGGGCATGATAGCGAATTGTCGCTATGCTTGCATTGTTAATCGGGAAGAGGAGTAAACCGTGCGTATAGGTATCGATTTAGGCGGTACGAAAACGGAAGTTATCGCGCTTGGCGATGCGGGTGAGCAGCTTTTTCGCTATCGCCTGCCGACGCCGCGTGATGATTATCGGCAAACCATAGAAACCATCGCCGCGCTGGTGGAGATGGCGGAAAAAGCTACCGGGAAGACGGGCACCGTGGGGATGGGCATTCCCGGTTCAATTTCGCCTTATACCGGGGTGGTGAAAAATGCCAACTCGACCTGGCTCAATGGACAACCCTTTGACAAAGACCTGAGTACGCGACTGAACCGTGAGGTCCGCCTGGCAAACGATGCTAACTGCCTGGCGGTGTCTGAAGCGGTCGATGGCGCAGCCGCGGGGGCGCAGACCGTGTTTGCGGTGATAATTGGTACCGGCTGTGGTTCCGGCGTGGCGCTCAATGGCCGGGCGCATACCGGTGGGAATGGCACGGCGGGCGAGTGGGGGCATAATCCACTGCCGTGGATGGATGATGATGAGTTGCGCTATCGACAAGAGGTGCCTTGCTATTGCGGTAAACAAGGCTGCATTGAAACCTTTATCTCAGGGACGGGTTTTGCCACTGATTATCATCGCCTGAGCGGAAATCCGCTAAAAGGCAGTGAAATTATCCGTCTGGTAAACGAACAGGATGCACTGGCGGAACAGGCGCTGAGCCGATATGAATTACGCCTGGCGAAATCGTTAGCGCATGTGGTGAATATTCTCGATCCGGATGTCATTGTGCTGGGCGGGGGAATGAGCAATGTCGACAGGCTGTACCAAAACGTTCCGTCACTGATTAAGCAGTTTGTTTTTGGTGGTGAGTGTGAAACGCCTCTGCGCAAGGCGTTACACGGTGACTCCAGTGGTGTGCGCGGCGCGGCCTGGCTGTGGTCGCAGGCATAAACGTTTACGTCGCGGGTGCAACCTGTTGCACACCGCGCTTCAGACGACCATAGATCAGCAGTGATGACATCGCGGAAAAAGACAGTAGAGCCGCAGGGATCGTGACGTAGTTGTAGGCAAAGCCCAGCGTCAACATTAAGCCGCCGAAGTAAGCGCCAATTGCGCTACCCAGATTAAAGGCCATTTGCCCTCCGGCCGCGCCCAGCAGTTCACCGCCCTTTGCGTTTTGCAGCAGTAAAATTTGCAGCGGTGCTGATAGCGCAAATAGCCCTGCACAACAAATAAAGGCAAACGTCAGCGAGGCGGCTTTGATGCCGCCGAATGCAAACAGCAGCAGCAGGGCCACTACAATCACAAAATCGGTTACTACCGCAATGCGTAGCGGCGTGTAGCGACCAGACAGTCGTCCGCTCAGCAAGTTGCCCAACACCATCCCCAGCCCAACCAGCATCATGATGAAAGTCATCAGCGTTTCGGAGAAACCAGAGATGTACATCATGTAGGGTTTTACGTAGCTGAACCAGGCAAAAACACCGGCGTTCCCAAACATGGTGGCGGAGAAAATGAGCCACGGTGCGGGACTTTTCAGAAAGTGAAATTGCTCGCGTAGCCTGCCTTTTGCTTCGTCGCGGAGGTTGGGTACCCAAAACATAACCGACAGAATAACGGCGATGTTAAACACGGCAATCAGCAGGAACGTGTAGCGCCAGCTAAACGTCTGACTCAGCCAGGTGCCAACGGGAATGCCAATCAGATTGGCGACGGTCATGCCGGAAATCATACCCGCTACGGCAGCGGTGACTTTACCAGGACGCGCCAGCTTTGACAGGATAATCGCGCCGACGCCAAAAAATGCCCCGTGTGGAAACCCGGAGACCAGCCGACCTACCGCCAGCATAAAATAGCTGGAAGAGAGGGTGAAGATGGCGTTACCGACCACACACAGCGTGACCAGAAACAGCAGAATATGCTTGAGCGAAAAACGATTGGAAAACACGGCAATAATGGGGGCGCCGATGACAACGCCAAAGGCGTAAAACGAAATCATATGGCCAGCATCGGGAATGGAAATGCCCACGTCACGCGCCAGTTCGGTTAATACGCCCATAATGCCAAACTCGGCCATGCCCAGCCCAAACGTCCCGAGAGCTAAAGAGAAAATGACTTTTTTCATACTACCTGCCAACAATAAAGACGCAGGATGTGCGCCACAGCGTCGAATGCTCGCCGCCAATAAAGGGATAGCTTGCGGATAAGAAAAAGGGATTGCCATTTCATATCCGTCTTTGTGTATTCACGATCGTGCTATGTATTATGCCGGATGATGCTTACGCATATCCGGCCCGTGAAACCACATCCGTTGGTTGATTACTCCACCGCAAACATCTTATCGAGTTTGCTGTAACCTAATCCGTTGATTTTTTTAACCTTGATCTGCACGGGAATACGTTCTTTCATCGCTTCGACGTGGCTTATTACGCCAATGGTTTTGCCTGTGGCGTTCAGGGCATCCAGCGCGTCGAGGGCGGTATCCAGCGTTTCGCTATCCAGCGTGCCAAAGCCTTCATCGAGGAACAGGGAGTCAATGCGTGTTTTGTGACTGACCAGGTCGGACAGCGCCAGCGCCAGCGCCAGGCTCACGAGGAAGCTCTCGCCGCCGGAGAGCGTGCGGGTATCACGCACGGCATCGGCCTGCCAGGTATCCACCACTTCGAGTTCCAGCGCCTCACTGGCCTTGCGTTGCAACAGGTAGCGGCCGTGCAGGCGGGTCAGCTGATTGTTGGCCAACCAGACCAGGTTATCCAGCGTCAGTCCCTGGGCAAATTTGCGGAATTTATCACCTTCTTTCGAGCCGATCAGCGCATTCAGGTAGCCCCAGTCTTCGACCTGCAGTGAGGCCTTTTCAATCTCTTGCATCAGGGTCTGCTGCTGCTGGCGGTTTTCGGCATCCTGCCTGAGCTGCTGGCGAATTTCGCCCTGGCGCGTAGTGTTGTCCCGCAGTTGTTGCGTGAGCTGTGCCAGTGCATCGCGAAGATAGTCCACGGTGAGTGTGAGATCCGCGCCGACAGGCGGTTGCTGCTGATGCGTTGCCAGCGCCTGCTGAGCCTGGTTAAGCAGCGTTTGCGCTTGTTGTAGCTGGCCTTCCAGCGACTGCTTAAGCTGCTCAAGATGGTTAAATGCTTCTTCATCCAGCAGGGCGGCAAGGAAGGCGTCGCGATCGTCAAAAACACTGGCCTGCAATGCGCTATCAAACTGTGCCTGAATTTCTGCTGCGCGTTGCGCTTCCTGGGCTTCCTGCTGTTGCAACGACTGCCATTGGCCCTGTAATGAGAGGCAGTCATCGTGCACCTGCCGCCAGTTTTCCAGCGCCAGGCTTTCTGTTGTTTCTTCATTTGTGCCGGTTTCGGGCAATGTTTCCAGCAATGGTACAAGCTGTGCCATTTTCGCCTGGAGCTCGGTCAGCTCATTTTGGCGACGTTGCCACACCTGCGCTTCGCCCGCACGTGCGTTAAGCCAGGCGGTGATCTCGCCATCGGCAGGAAGTGACAGACCGTAGCGGGCTAATTCAGCCAGAAGCGTCGTCTGCCGCTGTTCAATATGCTGCTGAAGCTGGATTATCTGTTCGGAATGCGCAGTAATTTGTGCCTGCAGGGCATGACGCAGGCTCAACTGGTGAAGCTGTTGTTCGTGTTCCTCCTGGGCTGCAAGCCAGGGGGCGATATCATCCTGCGGTTGTAACGTTATGTTCAGACGGGTAGTCAGCGCCTGCCACTCTTGAGTAAGTGCTTGCTCCTCCTGAGAAAGCGTCTGTACCTCGCGTTCATCGCGCTGTAGCTGTTGGGTTATCGCGTCGAGCTGTCCGCGTAGCGTTGACCCCTCATCGGCCAGCGTTTTGACCTCTTTTTCTAATGCCTCACGCCGCGCCTGATTGACGCTCAGTTCGAGAGTCTGATAGTGCTCAATGGCCGGATGCGTCGTGGAGCCACAAAGCGGACAAGGCTGTCCGGATTGCAGTAAAGCACGCTGGCTTTCCAGATCTTTAATCCGTGCTTCCTGCTCGCAGAGCGTTTTTACATCAGTCAGATGCTGATTTTTATCTTTATAACGCTGACGTTTTTCGGCCAGGGCCGCGTTGCGTTGCGCTTGCTCCTGCTGGCGCTGCTGAATTGCGGTACGTAGCTGTACCAGCTGTTTTTGTTTCGGCGCAATTTGTCCATGCAGATTGCTCAGTTGCTGGCGTATTGGGCGCAACTGTGAGTGCTGCGCCAGCGCTACCGTGACCTCTTGCGCGCTAAGGGCCAGCGAGGGAAGCGGCAGTGCATCCAGCTTGCGCACATCGCTGTCGCGGAGTTTTTGCCACTGACGTAACTGCTCGTTAGCGTCAGATTGCTGTGCCAATAGCGCTTTCCATCCCGCCAGTTCGCTGCTCCATAAGCGGAAACGGTCATGTTCGTTCAGCCAGTCGGTTAGCGTCTGCTGTTCGGTGAGCAGGGTTGTCGACTGTTTTTGTGCCTGCTGACGGATGCGCCCACGCAGCGCTAAGCTGCTTTGTAAGCGAGCATTCACTTCCTGAATATTCTGTCGTGTTCGGCTGAGCGTGGCGGATTGTTCCTGAATTCGCTCCCAGTACGGACGCAACGCTCTGGCGGGATGTGCCAGGCTAAGTGTCGCCAACTGCGGTTGTGCTTTTTCTTGCGCCTCTTTTGCGGTCTGTAAGGCTTGCTGGTGGCGGCTTACTTCTGCCTGTAGCTCATTTTGTCGGATGAGCCAATTGAGATGCTGTTGCTGGATTTGCTGACGGGTAAGATGCTGTTTCTCTTCGTCAGTAAGTACCTGCAAACTTTCTGTCAGGGACTGTACCTGCTCTGCGGCGAGCAGGGCAACACCGCTGGCCTGCGCCTGTAGCTTTTCCAGCTCTGTGCGCGCCGCTTTATGTTTTTCGAACACCATGGCGGAGATTTGTCCATAAATCTCGGTCCCCGTCAGTTCTTCCAATAGCTCGGCGCGTTCTTTCGGTTTGGCATTGAGAAAAGCCGCGAACTGCCCCTGAGACAGCAACATAGAACGGGTAAAGCGTCCGTAGTCCAGACCAGTAAGTTCGGCGGTCATTTCCAGCTTGTCTTTAACTTTATCGGCGAGAATTTTGCCATCCGCGCAGCGAGCCAGTTCGACACGCGGAACCTGCAGGTTACCTTCTGGTTGATTGCGCGCGCGGTTCTGACTCCAGAATGCACGATAGGCTTCGCCTCTGACCTCGAATTCAACTTCGGCCAGACATTCCGCCGTGTCGCGGGTCATCAGGTCATTTTGCGACTGCGATACGGTATTGAGTCGTGGTGTTTCGTGGTACAGCGCGAGGCAAATGGCGTCCAGCAGGGTGGTCTTTCCGGCACCGGTTGGACCGGTGATAGCAAACAGCCCGTTGCTGGCAAAAGGCTCTGCCGTGAAATCAACTTTCCATTCCCCTTTCAGGGAGTTGAGGTTTTTCAGACGCAGGCTGAGAATTTTCATGCTTCGGTCTCCCCGGCGAGCGTGTGTAAGGTTCTGCTAAACAGGTGATTCAGACGCTCACGCTGTGGATCGTCGAGTTCTTCCAGTGCCAGACGGCGGTCAAACACCTCCGTCACGCTCAATTCACTCAACGTTTCGCGCCGTTCATTGGCCATGATGCGCTCGCGTTGTTCACGACTACGCCGCACCAATAAGACTTCTACCGGTAAATCCTCGGTCAGGGCCTGGATTTTGCGCTGCATATCGTGCAGATAGTCATCGGTCGCGATTTCTATATCTAGCCACACCGGCGGTTCATGATGCGTGCCACGCCATTGTTCCAGCTGTGCGCTAATTGTCGCTAAATCGCCTTTCAACACTGCAAGCTGTTGGGTTACTGGCACGATGAGGTTTTCAACGGCGCTCAGCTTACCGTTTTCAAAGCTCACCAGGTGGACACATTTGCTTTTGCCGCACTCGTCAAAACTGAGTGCAATTGGCGAGCCACAATAGCGAATATGTTCTGTACCGCCGATGACCTGTGCCCGGTGAATATGTCCCAGCGCGATGTAATCCGCTGGTGGGAAGTTTTGTGCCGGAAAAGCATCCAGCGTCCCAATATAAATATCACGTACGGCGTCACTTTTACTGGCGCCGACGGTGGTCAGATGCCCTGTCGCAATAATCGGCAGATTCTGCTCGCCACGCAGCGCGCAGGCGTCCTGATATTGCTGTTGGTAATAGTCGGTGATTGCACCTAATAAATGCTGCTGTTTTTCGTGACCGGTTAGCCCCGCCTGGCTGGTAATGATGTCACGTGGGCGTAAAAAAGGAACCGGACAGAGGATTGCGCCCGGCGTGCCGTCGCGTTGAGGGAGCACTTGCGGCGTGTGGCCCGCGCTGGCCACAACGGTGGTATTGAGGAACGCCAGAATATCGCGGGATTCATTGAGTGTGGCAACGGAGTCATGGTTTCCTGCCAGCACGACCAGATGACAGCCCGTTTGCTGTAGATTGACAACAAAACGGTTATACAGCTCGCGGGCGTAGCTTGGCGGTGAACCGGTATCAAAAATATCACCTGCCACAATAATGGCATCCACCTGATGGGATTGTGCCGTTTCCAGCAGCCAGTCGAGAAAGGCCTGGTGTTCAGCGGCGCGGCTCTTGCTGTAGAAATTTTGGCCCAGATGCCAGTCAGACGTGTGGAGGATGCGCATAAGAGTTCCATGACAAAAAAACGATGGCGGAGATTATAACCTTGCAAGGGCGGTAATATCTTGTTTCCGGGCTGTCATAATTCGCCTGGCTGCGTTAAACCTGGACTATCTTTTCATAAATCTGTCATAAAAGTGACGCATAATGCCACGGTATTGATGGCAAACGATTTAATTATAAACAGGGCAAATCATGGCGAGACGTATTCTGGTCGTAGAAGATGAAGCTCCAATTCGTGAAATGGTCTGCTTCGTGCTCGAGCAAAACGGTTTTCAACCCGTAGAAGCCGAAGACTATGACAGTGCTGTGAACCAACTTAATGAACCCTGGCCGGATCTCGTCCTGCTTGACTGGATGCTTCCCGGCGGCTCGGGTCTACAGTTTATTAAACACCTCAAGCGGGAAGCGATGACGAGGGATATCCCCGTGATGATGCTGACGGCGCGCGGTGAAGAAGAAGACCGTGTGCGGGGTCTGGAAACCGGCGCGGATGACTATATTACTAAGCCGTTCTCTCCGAAGGAGCTGGTGGCGCGTATTAAAGCCGTCTTACGACGTATTTCCCCCATGGCGGTGGAAGAGGTTATCGAGATGCAAGGGCTGAGTCTTGACCCTACCTCGCACCGTGTGATGACCGGTGAGGACCCGCTGGATATGGGGCCTACCGAATTCAAATTGCTCCATTTCTTTATGACCCATCCTGAGCGTGTCTACAGCCGCGAGCAATTACTCAATCATGTGTGGGGAACCAACGTATATGTCGAGGACCGGACGGTCGATGTGCATATTCGCCGGTTGCGTAAAGCGCTGGAGCATAGCGGACACGATCGTATGGTGCAGACGGTACGCGGGACGGGATATCGCTTTTCGACCCGCTTCTGAGTGCAGGTAATAAGAGCCTGAGGGATTAGGCTGTAAATGGAGTAAGACGTTTGCTTGAACGATTGTCATGGAAAAGGCTGGTACTGGAGCTGATCCTTTGCTGCATACCGGCGTTTATCCTTAGCGCTTTTTTTGGTTATCTACCCTGGTTTTTACTGGCGTCGGTAACGGGCCTGCTTATTTGGCATTTCTGGAATTTATTGCGTTTGTCCTGGTGGCTGTGGGTCGACAGGAGTATGACGCCTCCACCGGGTCGTGGCAGTTGGGAGCCACTGCTCTACGGCCTGCATCAAATGCAGTTGCGTAACAAAAAGCGCCGTCGCGAATTGGGCAACCTCATTAAACGCTTTCGCAGCGGTGCCGAATCTCTGCCTGACGCAGTGGTACTGACCACTGAAGAAGGCGGGATTTTCTGGTGTAACGGACTGGCACAGCAGGTTTTAGGGTTACGCTGGCCGGATGATAGCGGGCAAAACATTCTTAACCTGCTGCGCTATCCGGAATTTACGCTGTATCTGAAAACACGCGACTTTAGTCGGCCAATTAATCTGGTACTCAACACCGGACGGCATCTGGAAATTCGTGTAATGCCCTACACCGATAAGCAATTGCTGATGGTGGCGCGTGATGTTACGCAGATGCACCAGTTGGAAGGTTCCCGACGTAACTTTTTCGCCAACGCCAGCCATGAGCTGCGCACGCCGCTGACGGTGTTGCAAGGTTATCTGGAGATGATGCAGGAGCACCCGCTGGAAGGGACGACGCGAGAAAAAGCGCTGCATACCATGCGTGAGCAAACCTACCGTATGGAAGGGCTGGTGAAGCAGTTGCTGACACTGTCGAAAATTGAAGCCGCACCGGCGATGATGCTCAATGAAAAGGTGGATGTGCCGATGATGCTGCGCGTGGTTGAACACGAAGCACAGACGCTGAGCCAGCATAAACACACGTTTACTTTTGACGTTGATAGCCAACTGAATGTGCGGGGCAACGAAGAACAACTGCGTAGCGCAATCTCAAACCTCGTGTATAACGCAGTGAATCACACGCCTGCGGGAACGCATATTACCGTACGCTGGCAGCATGTGGCGTCGGGAGCGGAGTTTAGCGTGGAAGATAACGGTCCGGGGATTGCTGCTGAGCATATTCCACGTCTGACTGAGCGTTTTTATCGTGTAGATAAAGCACGATCCCGACAAACGGGGGGGAGCGGATTAGGACTGGCGATTGTGAAGCATGCCCTGCATCATCACGACAGCCGTTTGAATATCGACAGCACCCCAGGCAAAGGGACACGATTTAGTTTTGTGCTCGCGGAACGTTTAATTGCCAAAAATAACGGTTGAAACGTATT
Source organism: Citrobacter sp. R-1.5.2 (assembly GCF_035064245.1). Lineage (NCBI taxonomy): Bacteria > Pseudomonadati > Pseudomonadota > Gammaproteobacteria > Enterobacterales > Enterobacteriaceae > Citrobacter > Citrobacter sp. R-1.5.2. Next base: position 200,099 of record NZ_JASEYC010000004.1, read on the forward strand.
CGTAAGCTTATCTTTCCAAAAGCCAGCGCAAGCTGGCTTTTTTTGTTGTAGTCAATAAATAGATCCTGAATTTTACGACGTTTGATTGTTTTTTGTTCGCATGATTACCCATGTCTTTTTCCAGGGAATGGTGTTTTGTGCTAGCTCAGTTTTTCATATCGCTATATTGTTCTGGTTTTTAGATCCCACCTTGCTTTAAAACGTTATAAGCGTTTAAATTGCGCATCAAATGCTGTCATACCGACTGCATTTACGCGGTAAATCGAAAAACTATTCTTCGCCGCGCCAGGCAGGGAGAATTTCCCGCTGGAATTGCTTAAAAATGCCGCTGTATCATCCCGCAGGGAAAGGCAGAAAATTAAACGTTTTCAACACCACATCCACAGGCAGTAAGACTTTATGACCCATCAGTTAAAATCGCGCGATATTATCGCTCTGGGATTTATGACATTTGCACTGTTCGTTGGTGCAGGTAACATTATTTTCCCCCCAATGGTTGGTTTGCAGGCAGGCGAACACGTCTGGACCGCAGCCTTTGGCTTCCTGATTACCGCCGTAGGCCTTCCGGTACTTACCGTGGTCGCACTGGCGAAAGTGGGCGGCGGCGTGGACAGCCTGAGCACACCTATTGGTAAAGTTGCCGGTCTGCTGCTGGCTACCGTCTGCTATCTGGCCGTGGGGCCATTATTCGCCACGCCGCGTACTGCAACGGTTTCGTTCGAAGTTGGGATTGCGCCGCTGACCGGTGATTCCGCGCTGCCGCTGTTTATCTACAGCGTGGTGTACTTCGCGATTGTGATTCTGGTGTCACTGTATCCCGGCAAACTGCTGGATACCGTGGGCAACTTCCTTGCTCCGTTGAAAATTCTGGCACTGGTTGTGCTTTCCGTGGCGGCGATTGTCTGGCCTGCGGGTCCGATCAGCAATGCAATGGAAGCCTATCAAAACGCAGCATTCTCGAATGGTTTTGTGAACGGCTATCTGACGATGGATACGCTGGGTGCGATGGTATTTGGTATTGTTATTGTGAACGCAGCTCGTTCGCGTGGCGTTACCGAAGCGCGTCTGTTGACCCGTTACACCGTCTGGGCGGGTCTGATGGCGGGCGTGGGGTTAACGCTGCTGTACCTCGCGTTGTTCCGCCTGGGTTCAGACAGTGCGACGCTGGTTGATCAATCTGCTAACGGTGCGGCAATTCTGCATGCGTATGTTCAGCATACCTTCGGTGGTGCAGGCAGTTTCCTGCTGGCGGCGTTGATTTTCATCGCTTGTCTGGTCACTGCGGTTGGCCTGACCTGTGCGTGCGCTGAGTTCTTCGCACAGTATGTTCCACTGTCTTATCGTACGCTGGTGTTTATCCTTGGCGGCTTCTCGATGGTGGTCTCTAACCTGGGTCTGAGCCATCTGATTCAGATCTCTATTCCGGTGCTGACGGCTATCTATCCGCCATGTATCGCACTGGTTGTATTAAGCTTTACCCGCTCATGGTGGCATAATTCTTCCCGCGTCATTGCACCTGCGATGTTTATCAGCCTGATTTTTGGTATCCTTGATGGCATTAAAGCTTCTGCAATTGGCGATGTCTTACCAGCCTGGACCCAGCGTTTACCGCTGGCAGAACAAGGGCTGGCGTGGTTGATGCCAACAGTCGTGATGGTGGTCCTGGCCGTTATCTGGGATCGCGCAGCGGGTCGACAAGTGACCTCCAGCGCACACTAATATCACTGACAATAAGTTTTAACCACGGGGCTATTAATATGGCCCCGTGGTTTTTGTATTGTGTTAACAGGTTAGGAATCGATGGAAAGTAATAACAAGCTAAAGCGTGGGCTGAGCACCCGGCACATTCGCTTTATGGCATTAGGTTCAGCAATTGGCACCGGGCTGTTCTACGGTTCAGCCGATGCCATCAAAATGGCGGGGCCGAGCGTGTTGTTGGCCTATATTATCGGTGGCGTCGCGGCGTACATTATTATGCGTGCGCTGGGCGAAATGTCAGTCCATAACCCCGCAGCCAGCTCTTTCTCGCGCTATGCGCAGGAAAACCTTGGACCGTTGGCTGGTTACATTACCGGCTGGACCTACTGTTTTGAAATCCTGATTGTCGCTATTGCCGACGTGACAGCCTTCGGTATTTATATGGGCGTCTGGTTCCCGGCCGTACCGCACTGGATTTGGGTACTCAGCGTCGTGCTGATTATCTGCGCTATCAACCTGATGAGCGTGAAGGTGTTTGGTGAGCTGGAATTCTGGTTCTCGTTCTTCAAAGTCGCCACCATCATCATCATGATTGTTGCTGGTTTCGGCATTATCATTTGGGGGATTGGCAACGGTGGGCAACCGACCGGCATCCATAACCTGTGGAGCAACGGCGGGTTCTTCAGCAACGGCTGGCTCGGGATGGTGATGTCGCTGCAAATGGTGATGTTTGCCTACGGCGGGATTGAGATTATTGGTATTACCGCGGGTGAAGCAAAAGACCCGGAAAAATCTATTCCGCGCGCCATCAATTCTGTCCCCATGCGCATTCTGGTGTTTTATGTGGGGACGCTGTTCGTCATTATGTCTATCTACCCGTGGAACCAGGTCGGCACAGACGGCAGCCCGTTCGTTATGACATTCCAGCACATGGGCATTACTTTTGCGGCGGGCATTCTCAACTTTGTGGTTCTGACTGCGTCGCTGTCGGCCATCAACTCTGACGTCTTCGGTGTGGGGCGTATGCTGCACGGCATGGCGGAGCAGGGCAGTGCCCCGAAAATGTTCGCCAAAACCTCGCGCCGCGGCGTGCCGTGGGTCACGGTGATGGTGATGACCATCGCGCTGCTGTTTGCGGTATATCTAAACTACATCATGCCGGAAAACGTCTTCCTGGTGATCGCTTCGCTGGCAACGTTCGCCACGGTTTGGGTGTGGATCATGATCCTGCTGTCGCAGATTGCTTTCCGTCGTCGACTGCCGCCGGAAGAAGTCAACGCGCTGAAGTTTAAAGTACCGGGTGGGGTAACGACGACCGTTGTTGGCCTGATTTTCCTGGTCTTTATCATTGCGCTTATCGGCTATCATCCGGATACCCGCATTTCGCTGTACGTCGGCTTTGCGTGGATTCTCCTGCTGCTTGCTGGCTGGGTATTCAAACGCCGCCGCGAGCGTCAACTGGCAGAAGTACAGTAATTTGTTTGCCGGGTAAGACAGTGTCGTCACCCGGCAACATCTCCTCCCCCGCGCTCCTCCCCCAATAAACGTTAAGATGATGAGTGATCCTGCACTTCGCTATGGCAAGGTGTTGTCATTATCATCAAAGGGGATACGTGATGTTGAACGCCTGGCACCTTCCGGTTGCCCCATTTGTGAAGCAAAACAAAGATCAACTGACGATTACGTTATGGCTGGCAGGGGAAAATCCTCCTCAGCGGGTGACGCTACGCGCGGAAAACGATAACGAAGAGATTTCGCTAGCTATGCACAAGCAGCGTAGCCAACCGCACCCAGGTGTCACCGCGTGGCGCGCGGCGATCGATCTTACCTGCGGGCAGCCCCGCCGACGCTATAGCTTTAAATTACTGTGGCTCGATCGCCAGTTGTGGTTCACCCCGCAGGGATTCAACCGCTTTCCGCCTGCGCGTCTGGAGCAGTTTGCCGTCGATGTGCCGGATAATGGTCCACAATGGGTGGCCGATCAGGTTTTTTATCAGATTTTCCCGGATCGCTTTGCCCGTAGTCTGTCGCGCGATGCAGGCCAGGATAATGTGTATTACCATCACGCCGCCGGACAGGATATTGTGCTACGTGACTGGGATGAACCGCTCACTGCTCAGGCCGGTGGTTCGACGTTTTATGGCGGAGATTTGGACGGTATCAGCGAGAAACTACCGTATCTGAAGGCGTTAGGAGTCACGGCGCTGTACCTGAATCCGGTATTTACTGCACCAAGTGTACATAAATACGATACTGAAGATTATCGCCATGTTGATCCGCAGTTTGGCGGCGATCGGGCGTTGCTGCGCTTGCGGCAGAATACGCAACAGCAGGGGATGCGCCTGATTCTGGACGGTGTTTTTAACCATAGCGGCGACTCACATGCCTGGTTTGACCGGCATAATCGCGGGACGGATGGAGCGTGTCACCATCCGGATTCCCCCTGGCGCGACTGGTACCATTTCTCTGATGATGGGGTTGCGCTGGACTGGTTGGGGTACTCAAGCCTACCCAAACTGGACTTTTCCTCTGAAAGCCTGGTGAATGAAATTTATCGTGGCGAAGACAGTATTGTTCGCCACTGGCTAAAAGCACCGTGGAGTATGGACGGTTGGCGACTGGATGTCGTGCATATGCTGGGCGAGGCGGGGGGCGCACGTAACAACTTGCAGCATGTCGCCGGAATTACGCTGGCGGCGAAGGAAACCCGGCCAGAAGCGTATGTGGTGGGTGAGCATTTCGGCGATGCCCGTCAGTGGCTACAGGCTGATGCTGAAGATGCTGCTATGAACTATCGCGGCTTTACCTTTCCTGTCTGGGGCTTTCTTGCGAATACTGATATCTCTTACGATCCGCAGTCGATTGACGCCCAGACCTGTATGGCGTGGATGGATAACTACCGCGCGGGCCTGTCGCACCAGCAGCAGCTGCGGATGTTCAATCAGCTCGATAGTCACGATACCGCCCGCTTTAAATCGTTGCTCGGAAAAGATGTCGCCCGCCTGCCATTGGCGGTAGTGTGGCTGTTCACCTGGCCTGGCGTGCCCTGTATTTACTACGGTGATGAAGTGGGGCTGGACGGGAATAACGATCCGTTTTGCCGCAAGACGTTCCCGTGGCAGCCTGAACATCAGGACGCTAACCTGCTGGCGTTGTACCAGCGACTGGCAAAATTACGCCACCAGAGCCAGGCGTTACGCCATGGCGGTTGTCAGGTGATTTATGCCGAGGACAACGTGGTGGTGTTTGTGCGGGTACTGAACCGCCAGCGCGTGTTGGTGGCGATCAATCGCGGTCACGCTTGTGAAGTCGTGCTGCCAGCCTCACCGTTGCTCTATGTCGGTCAATGGCAACACAAAGAGGGCAAAGGCCAACTCGTCGATGATATCCTGACGCTGCCCGCAATATCGGCTTCAGTCTGGATGAGTCATTGATACAAGCGCGCGATTTCCTCACTGGCCAGCAGCGTTTCTCGCCACCAGCGCTGCGCCAGTCCTTCGCTACTATTGCGCCATGCCATATAGGCGACGTCTTTTTGACGAAATGAGATAACCGTTTTTTCTACCAGTTCACCGCTGGCAATCCATGGGCTGGCAATGTGGCGGGGGAGAAATCCGCAACCCATTCCCGCCCGCAACAGCATCACCTTGCTGTGGAAATCATCGACGCGAATCTGCGCCTGTTCATCCATCAGGTTGGTCTGTAACGGATGGCAAAAGCGAGCGCTGTCGCTGATAACAATCGCCCGGTGCAGGCACAATTGCTCGTTCGTCAGGTCATCAGGCACGCTCGCCAGCGGGTGTCCTGGGGCGACGACAAAGACATTGTCCAGCGTGCCGAGCATTTTGTAGGACCAGGCGGCGGATGTGGGTGGTTCATTAATTGCGCCGAGGATAATATCCGCCCCGTTATGGGTCAGTTCTTCCCATGAACCCGCCAGCGTATGGTGGGTGAAGTTGAGACGAGTTTGTTTATTAAGTGCATGAAATTCATCAATAATGGGTAGTAATGTGGCAAAGGGGAAGGAGTCATCGAGCGCGATTGCCAGCTCCTTTTCCCAGCCGGAACTTAGCTGTATTGCTTGCTTTTCGAGATCTTTTGCCGCATTCAGCAGCAGACGCCCCTTTTCCAGCATCATCCGTCCGGTGTCGGTGAATTTTGCCCGGTGTCCGGAACGGTCAAGCAATTCGATGTTCAGATCGCTTTCCAGCTTCTGAATCATATAACTGAGTGCTGCAGGTGTTTTAAATAGCGATTCGGCCGCTGCGGCAAAAGAACCGTGTTTGTCGAGTGCATCGAGGATCAGCAGAACATCCAGATTGAGGCGCATAAGCAGAAAATATCCTGATAATTAAACCCCTCTGTTGTACCGAACGACGAAAAACAATGCCAGTGAATAAATTAGATGAGTCATGTGTATTTTTTTGATGATGGCCGGGATATATCGCAACGTGAAATAATTAATTTCACGGGATGGTAAGTTTTCTTTAATAACTCGTTAGAAATTTCCCGCTATACTCAACAAGCTTTCTGATTCAGGATCCTGCTGCTGACGGCAGATACAGACCGTTGCCTTTTAACTTATTGATTAAGAAGGTGTGATATGTCTATTCGGGAACTGATTGACCCTCAAAACTCCACGCTGATTTTTATTGACCATCAACCGCAAATGTCATTTGGTGTGGCGAATATTGATCGCCAGACATTGAAGAATAATACCGTTGCATTAGCCAAAGCCGGGAAAATATTCAATGTTCCAGTAATTTATACTTCAGTGGAAACGAAAAGTTTTAGCGGATATATCTGGCCGGAATTGTTAGCCGTTCATCCTGATGTGAAACCGATTGAACGTACGTCTATGAACTCCTGGGAAGATGCAGCCTTTGTTAAGGCGGTAGCAGCGACAGGGCGTAAAAAACTGATTATTTCCGCGTTGTGGACCGAAGTCTGCCTGACGTTCCCGGCGTTAATGGCGCTGGAAGCGGGCTATGAAGTGTATGTCGTGACTGATACCTCCGGTGGTACGTCTGTGGATGCTCATGAACGTTCGATTGATCGCATGGTGCAGGCAGGGGCCGTTCCGGTCACCTGGCAGCAAGTGTTGTTGGAGTATCAGCGTGACTGGTCACGTAAAGAAACCTACGACGCCGTCATGGATTTGGTGCGTGAACACAGCGGTGCTTACGGTATGGGTGTGGATTACGCGTATACCATGGTGCATGGCGCGCCGGAACGTAAAGCCTGAATACACGCCATTTTTCATGTTGCCTCTTTGTTGGCTTAGCTTACGTACCCTGGTCACTGACTTCTGTAAGTGACCAGGGCTACACAATCTTGCCACCTCGATGTTTCACGAATGATTGTGTATTGCTTTCATGGCTTAAGCAGGTCAATTTCCCTTTAGCAAGGAACCTTTCATGGCGCAGAACAAACATGTGACGTTGGTAATTACTCACACCCTGCGGCCTGACCAGGCGCAGCGTTATGAGCAGTGGCTGGGGAAAATCATGCCGCTGGCCGCCGAGTTTCCCGGGCATCTTGGGGCGAATGTCATTCGACCCACTGATGGACAAAACCTGTGGAACATCATTATCCGTTTCGACACCCTTGAGCATCTGTATAACTGGACTCAATCTGATACACGCCGGGAGCTGGTCGAGGAAATTGCGCCGCTGCTGGCCGAAGGCGATAAAACAGAAGTGCGCACCGAAGCGGCCTTCTGGTTTACTCCGCCAGCCCCCCATGTACGCCAGCCCAAACGCTGGAAGCAGTTTTTGATAACGCTGCTGGTGATTTTCCCCAGTACCAACCTGGTGCCGTGGCTGACCGGTATTCTGCTGCCTTCAATGAAAGGCTCGTTACTCCTGCATCTGATTAATGATGCCTGTGTGGTTGCGCTGGTGGTCTGGTTGTGGATGCCCATCGTAACCCGTCTGTTTGCCGGATGGCTGAAAAAAGCCTGACCGGTTTCTCAGGAGATTGTTATGTCTCAAACTGCCACACTGATTCTGACTCACGGAAAAATTCATACTCTCGAAAAGCAAAGCCCGCAGGTAGAGGCGGTGGCGATCGCCAACGGGAAGATCCTCGCGACGGGTAGTCACGATCGGGTTATGAGCTTTGCAACCGACAGTACGCAGATTGTCGATCTGCAGGGACACACTGTGATCCCGGGTTTAAATGATTCACACCTGCACCTCATTCGCGGTGGGTTGAACTACAACCTGGAACTACGCTGGGAAGGGGTCCCATCGCTTGCAGATGCGCTGCGCATGCTCAAAGAGCAAGCCGATCGGACGCCGTCTCCGCAGTGGGTGCGGGTGGTTGGCGGCTGGAGCGAGTTTCAGTTTGCCGAACGCCGTATGCCGACGTTGGAAGAACTGAACGATGCTGCACCGGATACACCGGTATTTGTTTTGCACCTCTACGACCGGGCGTTGTTGAATCGCGCGGCGCTGAAAGCCGTTGGCTACACCAAAGCCACACCGGATCCGGCGGGGGGAGAGATTGTGCGTGACGGCAATGGTAATCCAACCGGAATGTTGATAGCCAAACCGAATGCCATGATCCTCTATTCGACGCTGGCGAAAGGGCCAAAACTGCCGTTGGAGATGCAGGTTAACTCGACCCGCCAGTTTATGCGTGAGCTGAACCGACTGGGGCTGACCAGCGCCATCGATGCCGGCGGCGGCTTCCAGAACTACCCGGAAGATTACGAGATCATCGAGCAACTGCACGCTAACCAGCAGATGACAGTGCGTATTGCCTACAACCTGTTTACCCAGCGTCCGAAGCAGGAAGTGGAAGATTTTGAGCGGTGGACGGATATGCTCAAGCCCGGGCAGGGAACCGACTTCTATCGTGCTAACGGGGCAGGGGAAATGTTGGTCTTCTCGGCGGCTGACTTCGAAGATTTTCTGCAGCCACGTCCGGATTTACCGGAAGGGATGGAAGAGGAACTGGAGCGCGTGGTGCGCCACCTGGTGGAACATCGTTGGCCGTTCCGCCTGCATGCGACCTATGATGAGTCCATCAGCCGTATGCTCGACGTGTTTGAGAAGGTGAACCGTGACATCCCGTTCAATGGCCTGCACTGGTTCTTCGATCACGCCGAAACGATTACTGAACGCAACATCGAGCGGGTAAAAGCGCTGGGCGGTGGCATTGCCGTTCAGCACCGTATGGCGTTCCAGGGCGAGTATTTTATCGATCGCTATGGCAAGGAGGCGGTGAAACATACGCCGCCGGTGGCGAAAATGCTGGCGGCTGATGTGCCGGTTGGCCTGGGTACCGATGCTACGCGCGTGGCAAGTTACAACCCGTGGACAGCGTTGTACTGGCTGGTATCAGGTCGCACCGTTGGCGGTATGGCGATGTACGATGATAACAATCGCCTGGCGAGAGATGTTGCCCTGGAACTGTGGACAGCAGGCAGCGCCTGGTTCTCCAGCGAGCAGGGGAAGAAAGGGCGTATTGAAAAGGATCAACTGGCAGATCTGGTGGTGCTGTCAAAAGACTATTTCAGCGTGCCGGAAGAAGAGATCAAAGGCATTGAGTCAGTGATGACCATTGTCGATGGCAAAGTAGTTTATGCGGCCGGACATTTCTCCCCGCTGGCTCCCCCAGCGATTCCGGTTGTCCCTGACTGGTCGCCCGTTGTGAAAGTACCTGGACATTATCGCTCAGCACCGCCAACTGCCGCGAAGGTTGGGGCGATGGTGCAGATGCATCAGTGCTGCGGAAGCTGTGGTGTACATGGCCACCAGCATGATATTGCGCGTAAATCAGGGATACCGGTATCAGATGACCGGGCCTTCTGGGGTGCGCTCGGCTGCTCCTGCTTCGCGTTTTAACGGACGGGTCAGTGCCAATAAAAAAGGCCGCTTTTGCGGCCTTTTTTCGATTCGTGCCAATTACAGGCTGGAAACGTTTTCGGTCAGGTATTTTGCTACGCCGTCCGGAGACGCGTTCATACCTTCTTTACCTTTTTCCCACTGCGCCGGGCAAACGTCACCGTGCTCTTCGTGGAACTGCAGCGCGTCAACCATGCGCAGCATTTCGTCGATGTTACGGCCCAGCGGCAGGTCGTTAACAACCTGATGGCGAACAACGCCGTTAGCGTCGATCAGGAAAGAACCACGCAGAGCAACGCCCGCTTCCGGGTGCTCGATGCCGTAGGCTTTCTGGATTTCGCGTTTGATGTCAGCAACCATTGCGTATTTCACTGCACCAATGCCGCCTTTGTCGACAGGGGTGTTACGCCATGCGTTGTGGACAAATTCAGAGTCAAAAGAAACGCCAACCACTTCAACGCCACGTTTCTGGAATTCTTCGTAACGCTTGTCGAATGCGATCAGTTCAGACGGGCAAACGAAGGTGAAGTCCATTGGCCAGAAGAACAGAACGGTGGTTTTACCGTTGGTATGCTGTTTGAAGTTGAAGTTTTCAACAATCTCACCGCTACCCAGTACCGCAGCTGCTGTGAAATCCGGAGCCTGACGAGTTACCAGTACCATATAAATTCTCCTGCAAAGTTAAGGGGTTTTTGGAACGCAACGCGAGCCAGTATAGAGAGTGTTTGGCAATAAGACAAAGAGGCGCTGGCAATCAATGAGACAGGTTTTGACTATCAATGTTCGCCAGATAGTGGCCTCGCCTTATCCGGCCCTACAACGCATGCTGCAATCAAAGCGTTTTACGGCGTGCCTGTTCCATCATCTGCGGGTAAAACTGCCAGAAGCGCTCTTCTAAGGCATTGTAATGGGTGTCCAGGTCGTACCATGAATCACGCAGAGCATCGAGACGTGGACGGCGACTGGCCATCCCGTTGAGTACGTTCTGGATAAAATCCATGTCGCGATAGCGCTCAAGCCATTTCTCTGACCACATATAATTGTTCAGATTAATAAAGCGCGGCGGTGATTCTGGCAGAATAGTGGCAACCTGAGTGTGCGCGTAGCGAACAAAATCCGTCAGCGGGAAATCGGGAGAGATTTCTGACCAGTGCCGAGACAGGAAGTGATCCCACATGACGTCCAGCGTAATCGGTGCGACGCGACGCGTTTCGCTACGAAACCACTCTCTGGCTTCACGCACCTGCGGCAGGTTATCGGTCATTACGTCGATTCGGCGGTGCATGAAAATGCCTTCCACCACGTCAGGCGAGTAGAGCGTTTCCGGATTACCCCGGACAAAATCGGCCAGCAGATTGCCGGAGAGTGAGCTGTCGGCTAGGTGAGCCAGATGCAAATGTGCAAGAAAATTCATATCCACTTCATCCTTCAAACTGCCTCTTTGTTGGCTGCCTTCACTCACCCCAGTCACTTACTTGAGTAAGCTCCCGGGGACTCATTCAGTTGCCGCCTCGATGCATCTTGAATGATTTTGTGTATAGATTATGTCTCTTAACTTGAGGGGTAAAGGTTGCAGGGAGAACGCCCCGGCACTAGACTACCCGCCTCTTATTTTAGTCTGAGTCAGTGTCATGCGCGTTACCGATTTCACCTTTGAATTACCCGAATCCCTGATTGCCCACTATCCGCAAGCTGAGCGCAGCAGTTGCCGCTTGCTGTCACTGGATGGGCCGACGGGCGCGCTGACGCACGGTACTTTCACCGATTTGCTCGATAAGCTCAACCCTGGAGATCTGCTGGTCTTTAACAACACCCGCGTGATCCCGGCTCGTCTGTTTGGTCGTAAAGCCAGTGGCGGCAAGATTGAAGTGCTGGTCGAGCGAATGCTGGATGACAAACGTATTCTGGCGCATATTCGCGCCTCGAAAGCGCCGAAGCCGGGCGCTGAACTGTTGCTGGGTGACGACGAAAGTATTAATGCGACGATGGTCGCCCGCCATGACGCGCTGTTTGAAGTTGAGTTTAACGACGAGCGCAACGTGCTGGATATCCTCAACGCCATCGGCCATATGCCGCTGCCGCCGTATATCGATCGCCCGGATGAAGATGCTGACCGCGAACTGTACCAGACCGTGTATAGCGAAAAACCGGGCGCGGTCGCCGCGCCGACCGCGGGTCTGCACTTTGACGATCCGCTGCTGGCCAAACTGCGCGATAAAGGCATTGAGATGGCGTTCGTTACGCTACACGTGGGGGCAGGGACATTCCAGCCGGTGCGTGTAGACACTATCGAAGATCACATCATGCACTCGGAATACGCGGAAGTACCGCAGGATGTGGTTGATGCTGTGCTGGCGGCAAAAGCGCGCGGTAACCGCGTTATTGCCGTGGGCACTACCTCCGTGCGTTCACTGGAAAGCGCAGCGCAGGCAGCCAAAAACGACCTTATTGAACCGTTCTTCGGCGATACGCAGATCTTCATCTTTCCAGGTTATCAATACAAAGTGATAGACGCGTTGGTGACCAACTTCCATCTGCCGGAATCGACGCTGATCATGCTGGTTTCCGCCTTTGCTGGCTACAAAAACACCATGCACGCCTATCATGAAGCGGTAAAAGCGGAATATCGCTTTTTTAGTTACGGGGATGCGATGTTTATCACGTACAATCCGCAGGCTATTTCTGAGCGACCGTGAGAAGGCTATCTCACTTGCCATTTTGATGGCGGGCAGTGCTCGCCATCCTCACGTACTGCGTGTACGCTCCGGTGGCTGTGCGCTGGTCGCCCCCAAACTGGCTGCGCCGATTGCGCCTTCGCCAGTGGGTTAAAATATTTATACTCCGTGGAGTGAATCCATGGGGAAAGTTTAATCATCAGACTGTCTCTCTGATGCAGGAGAAAAAATGAAATTTGAACTGGACACCACAGATGGTCGCGCTCGCCGCGGCCGCCTGGTTTTTGATCGTGGCGTAGTGGAAACGCCCGCCTTTATGCCGGTCGGTACTTACGGCACTGTTAAGGGTATGACGCCGGAAGAAGTTGAAGCGACGGGCGCACAAATTATTCTCGGCAACACCTTCCACCTGTGGCTGCGCCCAGGCCAGGAAATCATGAAGCTGCACGGCGACCTGCACGATTTCATGCAGTGGAAAGGACCGATCCTCACCGATTCCGGTGGTTTCCAGGTCTTCAGCCTGGGCGATATCCGTAAGATCACCGAACAGGGTGTGCATTTCCGTAATCCGATCAACGGTGATCCGATTTTCCTCGATCCCGAGAAGTCGATGGAGATTCAATACGATCTCGGTTCCGATATCGTGATGATTTTCGATGAATGTACACCGTATCCGGCCGACTGGGACTATGCTAAACGCTCGATGGAGATGTCTTTGCGTTGGGCGAAGCGCAGCCGTGACCGTTTTGATAGCCTCGGCAACAAAAATGCGCTTTTTGGCATCATTCAGGGCAGTGTTTACGAAGATTTACGTGATATCTCTGTCAAAGGTCTGGTAGATATTGGCTTTGATGGCTACGCTGTCGGCGGTTTGGCTGTCGGTGAGCCGAAAGCGGATATGCACCGCATTCTGGAACATGTTTGCCCGCAAATTCCGGCAGATAAACCTCGCTATCTGATGGGCGTTGGCAAACCAGAAGATCTGGTTGAAGGCGTGCGTCGTGGTATCGATATGTTTGACTGCGTGATGCCAACGCGAAATGCCCGTAATGGTCATTTGTTTGTGACTGACGGCGTGGTAAAAATTCGTAATGCGAAACATAAAAGCGACACCAGTCCGCTCGATGCCGAGTGTGATTGCTACACCTGTCGCAATTATTCGCGTGCTTACTTGCATCATCTCGACCGTTGCAACGAAATATTGGGCGCGCGACTCAACACGATTCATAACCTTCGCTACTACCAGCGTTTGATGGCGGGTTTACGCAAGGCTATTGAAGAGGGTAAATTAGAGAGCTTCGTGACCGATTTTTACCAACGTCAGGGTCGACCTGTTCCACCTTTGAACGTTGATTAATTTTAATAATGAGGGAATTTGAATGAGCTTTTTTATTTCTGATGCGGTAGCGGCAACAGGTGCTCCGGCGCAGGGCAGCCCGATGTCTCTGATTCTGATGCTGGTGGTGTTTGGTCTGATTTTCTACTTCATGATCCTGCGCCCACAGCAAAAGCGTACCAAAGAACATAAAAACCTGATGAGCTCCATTGCCAAGGGTGATGAAGTGCTGACTAACGGTGGCCTGGTAGGTCGCGTGACCAAAGTAGCAGAAACTGGCTACATCGCTATCGCGCTGAACGACACCACTGAAGTGGTTATCAAACGTGATTTCGTAGCTGCCGTTCTGCCGAAAGGCACGATGAAGGCGCTGTAATTTATTGTTTTCCCAAAGGGAACTGCCGTGTTAAACCGTTATCCTTTGTGGAAGTACATTATGCTGGTCGTCGTTATTATCGTCGGCCTGCTTTACGCACTTCCCAACCTGTATGGTGAGGATCCGGCTGTTCAAATCACTGGCGTGCGCGGTGCCGCCGCCAGTGAGCAAACGCTGATCCAGGTCCAGAAAACGTTACAAGAAGATAAAATCACACCTAAGTCTGTGGCTCTGGAAGAGGGCGCTATTCTTGCGCGCTTTGACTCCACCGATACCCAACTGCGCGCACGTGAAGTGTTGATGGGCGTGCTGGGTGATCAATACGTCGTGGCGCTTAACCTTGCTCCGGCAACACCCCGTTGGCTGGCAGCCATTCACGCAGAACCGATGAAACTCGGTCTTGATCTGCGTGGCGGCGTTCACTTCCTGATGGAAGTGGATATGGACACCGCACTGGGTAAATTGCAGGAACAAAATATCGATAGCCTGCGCAGCGATCTGCGAGAAAAAGGCATTCCTTATACTACCGTTCGTAAAGAAGATAACTACGGTCTGAGCATCACCTTCCGTGATGGAAATGCCCGTGATGAAGCTATCTCTTACCTGAGCAAGCGTCACCAGGATCTGGTGATTTCCAGCCAGGGCAGCAATGCGCTGCGTGCGGTGATGACCGATGCGCGCCTGAGTGAAGCGCGTGAATATGCGGTCCAGCAGAACATCAACATCCTGCGTAACCGTGTTAACCAGTTGGGTGTTGCTGAACCTGTTGTTCAGCGTCAGGGTGCTGACCGTATCGTCGTCGAACTGCCTGGTATCCAGGATACTGCGCGTGCGAAAGAAATTTTGGGCGCCACCGCGACGCTGGAATTCCGTCTGGTAAATACCAACGTTGACCAGTCTGCTGCGGCATCCGGACGCGTTCCGGGTGATTCGGAAGTGAAACAATCCCGTGAAGGTCAGCCAGTAGTGCTGTACAAGCGCGTGATCCTGACCGGTGACCATATCACCGATTCCACTTCCAGCCAGGACGAATACAATCAGCCGCAGGTTAACATCTCGCTGGATAGCGCAGGTGGTAACATCATGTCTAACTTCACCAAGGACAACATCGGTAAGCCGATGGCGACCCTGTTCGTGGAGTACAAAGACAGCGGTAAGAAAGATGCCAACGGTCGTGCCGTTCTGGTGAAACAGGAAGAGGTGATTAACATTGCCAACATCCAGTCTCGCCTGGGCAACAGCTTCCGTATTACTGGTATCAACAACCCGAACGAAGCGCGTCAGCTTTCCCTGCTGTTACGTGCTGGTGCATTGATTGCGCCGATTCAGATTGTTGAAGAAAGGACAATCGGCCCAACCCTGGGTATGCAGAACATTAAACAGGGTCTGGAAGCGTGTCTGGCCGGTCTGGTAGTTTCAATTCTGTTCATGATCTTCTTCTATAAGAAGTTCGGTCTGATTGCGACAAGCGCGCTGATTGCCAACCTGGTATTGATTGTCGGCATTATGTCACTGTTGCCGGGGGCGACGTTGAGTATGCCGGGTATTGCGGGGATCGTCTTAACCCTTGCCGTCGCGGTCGATGCTAACGTACTGATCAACGAACGTATCAAAGAAGAGTTGAGCAACGGACGTTCGGTGCAGCAAGCAATCAATGAAGGTTATGCGGGTGCATTTAGCTCCATCTTCGATGCGAACATTACGACGTTGATCAAGGTCATCATCCTGTACGCAGTCGGCACCGGGGCAATTAAAGGGTTCGCGATTACTACTGGTATTGGTGTGGCGACGTCGATGTTTACCGCGATTGTCGGTACACGTGCCATCGTAAACCTGTTGTATGGCGGCAAGCGCGTCAAAAAGCTGTCAATCTGAGGAGTGCGATGTGGCACAGGAATATACTGTTGAACAATTGAACCACGGCCGTAAAGTCTGGGACTTTATGCGCTGGGACTACTGGGCTTTCGGCATTTCTGGTTTCCTGCTGATTGCGGCCATCATTGTGATGGGCGTGCGTGGGTTTAACTGGGGGCTCGATTTCACCGGTGGTACGGTGATTGAAATTACGCTGGAAAAACCAGCGGACATGGACGTGATGCGCGATGCGCTGGAGAAAGCGGGCTTCGTTGATCCGCTGCTGCAGAACTTCGGCAGCAGCCACGACATTATGGTACGTATGCCGCCAACTGAAGGCGCAGACGGCGGCCAGGTGTTGGGCAGCAAAGTGTTGAGTGTGATTAACGAGTCCACCAACCAAAACGCGGCGGTGAAGCGAATTGAATTCGTGGGTCCGAGCGTGGGGGCCGATCTTGCACAAACCGGTGCGATGGCGCTGATGGCGGCACTGATCTCCATCCTGGTCTATGTTGGTTTCCGCTTCGAGTGGCGACTGGCGGCAGGTGTGGTTATCGCATTGGCGCACGACGTTATCATTACGCTCGGGATCCTGTCGTTGTTCCATATCGAGATTGACCTGACTATCGTTGCCTCACTGATGTCGGTAATCGGTTACTCGTTGAACGACAGTATCGTGGTATCTGACCGTATTCGTGAAAACTTCCGCAAGATTCGTCGCGGTACGCCTTACGAAATCTTTAACGTGTCATTGACCCAGACGCTGCACCGTACGTTGATTACATCCGGTACCACGTTGATGGTTATCCTGATGCTGTTCTTGTTCGGTGGCCCGGTACTGGAAGGCTTCTCGCTGACCATGCTTATCGGTGTGTCCATCGGTACAGCATCGTCTATCTATGTGGCTTCGGCTCTGGCGTTGAAGCTGGGTATGAAGCGCGAGCACATGCTGCAGCAGAAGGTCGAGAAAGAAGGGGCGGATCAACCGTCAATTCTGCCTTAACCAACGCAGGCAAAAGAACTGAAATCCCGATCGTAAGGTCGGGATTTTTTTTGCCTGCGATTTAGCAGCAGACCATGATCTTTTTCTGTCGTCACATTACTGACAGTATGCTGTCAGTAGCCCTGTCTTATAGTCCTTCTGAGACTACTCACACAGGCAGGAGGATGTATGAAAAACGTTATTAACTGGTTTGAAATCCCCGTGGTACAAATGGATCGCGCCATCGCTTTTTATGAGCCAGTGATGCAGATTTCTTTGCGCCGGGAGAACATGGACTGCGCTGAGCTGGCCGTATTCCCGTATCAGGAGCCTGCTCCTGGTGGGGCGCTGGCTAAATTTGACGGTATTACGCCTTCAGCGCAGGGCGCTATTATTTATCTGCATACGGATGATTTAGTGGCAACGCTTGAACGCGTCGCTACCGCGGGCGGCCAGTGCGTGTTTGGCCCGATCGAACTGGGGCAGGATATTGGCACGATTGCGCTGTTTACTGACAGCGAAGGCAATCGTGTTGGTTTACATCAACCCGCGTAATATTTTCAGGACAGAGGACTAAAATGACCCGACGCGCCGACCGCTTGTTTCAGATTGTACAAATCCTGCGTGGCAGGCGAGTGACAACGGCGGCGCTGTTGGCAGAGCGTCTTGAGGTTTCTGAACGGACGATTTATCGCGATATCCGCGATCTCTCTTTATCCGGCGTGCCCATTGAGGGTGAAGCGGGCAGTGGCTATCGCTTAATGGCCGGGTTTGATCTGCCGCCGTTGATGTTAACGCATCACGAATCAGAAGCGTTGATGGTAGCGATTCGGCTGTTGAAAACATGGGGCGGGGATTCACTCTCACAAGCGCTGGAATCCGCGCAGGAAAAAGTGCTGGCGATATTGCCGCCAGAGAGTCGGCGCAGGGCCGAACAAACGCGGATTTTCGCACCAGATTTTGGTAATCAGCCGCATTCACGTAGTGCGTTCGATCTTATTCATCGCGCGGTTTCGGCGCAGCAGATTCTGGCGCTGCATTATCGCGATGAGTCCGGGAATCTCTCCTGGCGAGACGTTCAGCCGTTGGGGTTATTTTTCGGGGGCGAGCACTGGCTGCTGGTTGCATGGTGTGAGAATCGTGACGATTATCGCTGTTTTCGCGTTGATCGTTGTCTGAAGATCACGCCACTCGACAGGCATTTTCGCGAATCGGCGGATCGTTCGCTAAGTGACTTTTTACGTAAGGTACGCTGTGAAGATCAGCCATAAAAAAGCCAGCGGTTAAGCTGGCTTGTCTTTGATAAATTTACTGGATTAGAAGTTGTAACCTACAACCAGGTAACCACCCCAACCGGTAGAACGAACGTTTTCATTCATCCAGTTCAGATCCGCGTTATCGTTCCACTGACCACCGTTGTGCCAGTAACGGGCAACGACAGAATAATGCCAGTGGTCATAGTTTAGCGCCAGAATGTGGCTGGAGGCGATAGAGTTGTTAGTACGCTGTTTAATGCCATTCTCAGCGTAGGCGCTCTTATCACCCAGATCGGAACCCCAGTCAAAGTTGGTAAAACCGATGTAGCTCAGGTTACCGCCCCACAGTTCGGTAATCGGTACAAAGTACTTCACTTTGAAACGGTAGCCGTCCCAATCATTTTCGTTCTCAGCACCGTAGTTCTGCCACTGGTACTTAGCGTACACGTTCATGGACAGGCTCATCGGCAAGCCGGTGTCGATGTCGGTACCCAGACCCATGTACCAGGTACTCTGGCGGCCATCTTTGTTACGACCCATGTCGTAGATGTAGTTGTTCGCGAAATACCACTCTTTGAACGGACCGAAGCTCAGGTCGGTACCGGTTAGTTTGTCGATGGAGAAACGGGGTTCGATTTCCATGAACAGCGGAGAGCCGTGGTTCCAGATACCTTTCGCATCGGTGTTACCACCGAAGAATACCGGTGCATCCATGTAACCATAGAAGTCGAACCAATCTTTCTTGGCAAACGCTTCGTATTCCAGGTAGGTATCGTTACGGAGCTGCGGTCCGAAGCGAGTGTGGTAGCTACCCACAACGTTAACGCTCTGATGCCACCAGTCGGAAAGATATTGCGGTTTGTCATTTTCTGCCGCGTTTGCAACAGTAAATGACGAGGAGAGCGCCAGCACTGCACCGGCTGCAAGTAATGTTTTTTTCATATGTATGCCACTGTTTGAAATCCCTTTCGGGAGTGAAAAAGGCGCAAATTGCGTTTCTAAATATTTCGTATTTCTTCGGAGCTTATTATAAAAATCATTGTTCACAAAAATATGTCTTGTTTCACAGTTCTATCATTTACGTAATCGATTGCGTTCACGTTTGCGTACTTTAGGCGGCGAATTGTACTGGCTCCGATGAATGTTGCCAAGTTTTACTGGAAATATCGCTTATGTCAGAGGAGTAACAAAATGGGGCGGGTTGATGTTGCGAAACGCACAAAAACGTTCCGCAAAAAGTTTATTGACTAACAGGCTGGATGTCGTGGATGCGAACAAAACCTAACTGGTCAGGAGACAGTCCGTTTAGCTGCAACGGAATATCCACGTCGCTGGGGGCAAGGATACTTGCCGGGGCGTTTATCAACTGATTCTGTACATTCACTTCCTGGTAGTTGTCTGTGGTGCCCTGAATCTGTCCGTACTCTACAGTACCGCTAAAGGCAGGGAGCGGGGTATTCGATTCCCCCTGAATACGCAGTGTCAGGCGCGTTCCTGCCGCATTTGGCGCAATATTCACCAGCGACATACGCAACGTGCCGATCTGACTATCCAGCCGGGCAGGTGTTTTGGAACCGGGTAGCAGGTAAGCTCCACTGGTCGATTTGGCATTCAACATATTTTGTTGCGTAATTTTTACCGTTTCCTGATTGAGCTGCGTCATCTCTTTATTCAACGTGCTAACGCTTTGATGCATCTGGCGTACTTCGCTTTGTTGTGCACAGGCGCTGAGGCTAAAGAGGCTTCCCACCAGGAGAATTCTTAGGTAACGTCTTGTCATTGTGATTACTTCCTTCATTGTCGCGATAGCATAATGGTAGTGTGCGCAGAGCACGAAGGCATCGATCCTTTGTCTCAAAAGCGCTCCGCCTTTGTTGTCACGCCAGTTCAGGGTAAAATAGATTTCTGCGAACCACTAAGGTACAGGACGCCGTATGCATTGCCCATTCTGTTTCGCCGTAGACACTAAGGTAATTGACTCTCGTCTTGTGGGCGAGGGCTCTTCGGTACGCCGCCGCCGACAGTGTCTGGTCTGTAACGAACGTTTCACCACCTTTGAGGTGGCTGAACTTGTTATGCCGCGCGTTGTAAAAAGCAACGATGTGCGTGAACCCTTTAATGAAGAGAAGCTGCGTAGCGGCATGCTCAGAGCGCTTGAAAAACGTCCGGTCAGCGCTGATGACGTCGAAATGGCGTTAAACCATATAAAATCACAGCTGCGTGCGACAGGCGAGCGTGAAGTGCCGAGTAAGATGATTGGCAATCTGGTGATGGAGCAGTTGAAAAAGCTCGATAAAGTCGCTTACATCCGCTTTGCCTCGGTTTACCGGAGCTTCGAAGATATCAAAGAATTTGGCGAAGAGATTGCTCGCCTACAGGACTAAGCCATGCAGGATGAATTGTACATGGCGCGAGCGCTGAAGCTTGCTGCGCGCGGACGTTTTACTACTCACCCCAATCCCAACGTGGGCTGCGTGATTGTGAAAGATGGGGAAATCGTCGGTGAGGGGTACCACCATCGCGCGGGCGAGCCTCATGCCGAAGTCCATGCTCTGCGTATGGCGGGAGAAAAAGCGCAGGGGGCAACGGCCTATGTGACGCTTGAACCCTGTAGCCATCATGGTCGCACGCCGCCGTGCTGCGATGCGCTGATCGCCGCCGGTGTGACGCGTGTGGTTGCCGCTATGCAGGATCCCAATCCGCAGGTAGCAGGTCGTGGTCTCTACCGTTTGCAGCAGGCGGGCGTTGACGTCAGCCATGGCCTGATGATGAGCGAAGTTGAGCAGCTTAATAAGGGCTTTCTCAAACGGATGCGTACCGGATTCCCTTACGTACAGCTCAAGCTGGGTGCCTCGCTTGATGGGCGTACGGCGATGGCCAGTGGTGAAAGCCAGTGGATCACCTCGCCGCAGGCACGTCGCGATGTGCAACGCCTGCGCGCGCAAAGTCATGCCATTTTAACCAGCAGTGCCACGGTACTGGCGGATGACCCTCAGCTTACCGTTCGTTGGGAAGAACTGGGGGAGTCAACCCAGGCGAGTTATCCGCAGGAAAATGTGCGTCAGCCAATCCGAATTGTACTTGATAGCCAGAACCAGGTGACACCGGCGCATCGCATTGTGCAACAGCCCGGAGAAACCTGGATTGTCCGTACCCAGGACGATCCTCGCAGCTGGCCGGAAACGGTTCGTAGCCTGAAAGTGCCGGAACATAACGGGCATCTGGATCTGGTGGTGTTGATGATGCAGCTGGGCAAGCAGCAAATTAACAGCATTTGGGTTGAGGCCGGGCCAACACTCGCCGGTGCGTTATTACAGGCCGGCGTGGTGGATGAGCTAATCGTCTATGTTGCGCCTAAACTGTTAGGGAGCGATGCCCGAGGATTATGTGTGCTTCCAGGCCTTGAGAAACTGGCTGACGCCCCCCATTTCAAATTCAATGAAATACGCCATGTAGGTCCGGACCTTTGCCTGCATTTAGTGGGCGCATGATCTCCCGGTTCGAAAGGGAAGCAGCGCACAGATTATTATGATAAAATCCGCCCCCCTGCGGGGTCTAGTGAATCCGAAGGAAGAATATGAACATTATTGAAGCTAACGTTGCTACCCCGGACGCTCGCGTCGCCATCACCATTGCGCGTTTCAACAACTTTATCAATGACAGCCTGCTGGAAGGTGCGATCGACGCCCTGAAACGTATTGGTCAGGTTAAAGATGAAAATATTACCGTCGTTTGGGTTCCAGGCGCGTATGAGCTGCCGCTGGCGGCTGACGCACTGGCAAAAACCGGTAAATATGACGCGGTGATTGCGCTGGGTACGGTTATCCGTGGCGGTACCGCACACTTCGAATATGTGGCTGGCGGTGCAAGCAATGGCCTGGCGCATGTCGCTCAGGACAGCGGTATCCCGGTAGCCTTCGGTGTTCTGACCACCGAAAGTATTGAACAAGCCATCGAACGTGCTGGCACCAAAGCCGGCAACAAAGGCGCAGAAGCTGCACTGACTGCGCTTGAAATGATTAATGTATTGAAAGCCATTAAGGCCTGATTTTTGTAAGGGGAAATCCGTGAAACCTGCTGCTCGTCGCCGCGCCCGTGAGTGTGCCGTCCAGGCGCTCTACTCCTGGCAGTTGTCCCAGAACGACATCGCTGATGTTGAATACCAGTTCCTGGCGGAACAGGACGTAAAAGATGTCGACGTTCTGTATTTCCGTGAACTGCTGTCCGGGGTGGCGACTAACAGCGCGTACCTGGATGGACTGATGAAGCCTTACCTGTCTCGCCTGTTGGAAGAGCTGGGTCAGGTAGAAAAAGCCGTGCTGCGTATTGCGCTGTTTGAACTGTCTAAGCGTAGTGATGTGCCGTATAAAGTGGCCATTAACGAAGCGATTGAACTGGCGAAAACCTTCGGCGCTGAAGATAGCCATAAATTCGTCAACGGCGTACTGGATAAAGCAGCACCTGTGATTCGCCCCAACAAAAAGTGATCCCGAGGCCGGCTGGAGGGTGGAACCTGTTTCCACTTTCCCCGGCTTTTTCTTTTTTCCTGCTGAGGCATAACGTATGGCATGTGGCGAGTTTTCCCTGATTGCCCGTTATTTTGACCGCGTAAGAAGCTCTCGTCTTGATGTCGAAACCGGTATTGGCGACGATTGCGCACTTCTGAACATCCCTGAAAAACAAACGCTGGCGATCAGTACCGATACGCTGGTGGCAGGCAACCACTTCCTCCCCGATATTGATCCCACAGACCTTGCCTGGAAAGCGCTGGCGGTGAACTTGAGCGATCTGGCGGCGATGGGGGCTGATCCTGCATGGCTGACGCTGGCAATTACATTGCCTGATGTCGATGAAGCCTGGCTTGAAGCCTTCAGTGATGGCCTGTTTGAGCTCCTGAATTACTATGATATGCAGTTGATTGGCGGTGACACCACACGTGGGCCACTGTCGATGACGCTGGGTATTCATGGCTACGTCCCGGTTGGACGGGCCTTAAAACGCTCCGGTGCGAAGCCGGGCGACTGGATTTACGTTACCGGTACGCCGGGTGACAGTGCAGCCGGGTTGGCAATTTTGCAGCAGCGGTTGCAGGTTGCCGATGCACAAGATGCTGACTATCTGCTCAAGCGCCACTTGCGTCCCACGCCGCGAATTTTACAAGGGCAAGCCCTGCGCGACCTGGCGAGTGCCGCAATCGATCTCTCGGACGGTCTGATTTCAGATCTGGGCCATATCGTTAATGCCAGTGGCTGTGGTGCACGGATTAACGTCGATGCTCTGCCATTTTCCACAGCGTTTACCCAACACGTCGAGCCTGAACAGGCGTTGCGTTGGGCGCTCTCGGGCGGTGAAGATTATGAGTTATGCTTTACCGTACCGGAAATGAATCGTGGGGCGCTGGACGTCGCGCTGGGGCATCTCGGCACACCGTTTACCTGCATTGGGCAGATGAGTGCGGATGTGGAAGGCATTCATTTTACGCGTGATGGAAAACCCGTCACGTTCGACTGGAAAGGATATGACCATTTTGCCGCGCCTTAAAAAAGATGTCGCAAAAAGCCGTTTGAGCATGCGCAATCCGTGGCACCTGCTGGCTACCGGATTTGGCAGCGGATTGAGCCCGATTGTACCGGGCACCATGGGATCGCTGGCGGCGATCCCTTTTTGGTATTTAATGACATTTCTGCCGTGGCAACTCTATTCACTGGTGGTCATGCTGTCGATCTGTATTGGCGTCTATCTGTGCCATCAAACGGCAAAAGATATGGGCGTGCACGATCACGGAAGCATTGTCTGGGATGAGTTTGTCGGGATGTGGATAACCCTGATGGCGCTGCCGACCAACGACTGGCAGTGGGTTGCCACTGGGTTTGTGATTTTCCGTATTCTGGATATGTGGAAACCCTGGCCGATTCGCTGGTTCGATCGTAACGTACATGGTGGCACGGGGATCATGATCGATGATATCGTGGCTGGGATACTGTCCGCCGGGATACTGTACTTTATTGGCCATCACTGGCCGGTAGGCATCATTTAACCCCTTTTTGAGGCCGTTGTAGGCCGGATAAGCATAGCGTATCCGGCACTGATTGCCCGATGGCGCGGCACTTATCGGGCCTACGATCTACAACCGCGCTTATTTAAATCCCACCACCGGATGCTGTTTGTACGGCATTTCCAGTTCGGCAATGTGCTCTGGTTTCAGCGTTAAATCTACCGCGTTAAGTAATTCATCCAACTGTTCTTCACGCGATGTGCCGATAATCGGTGCGGCGACGCCTGGCTTGCTTAACAGCCATGCCAGAGCGACCTGCGCTCGTGTAGCGCCCAGTTCTTCACTGACGCCAGTCAATCGTGCAGCAATTTGCGCGTCGTTTTCATCACTTTCTTCGTACAGGTTTTTGCCGACTTCATCGGAAACCAGGCGTGCGGTGGTTTCTCCCCACGGGCGCGTCAGGCGACCACGCGCCAGCGGACTCCATGGGATCACCGCCACACCTTCCTGAGAGCAAAGTGGTAGCATTTCGCGTTCTTCTTCGCGGTAGATCAGGTTGTAGTGATCCTGCATGCTAACAAATTGTGCCCAACCGTGTTGTTTCTGCAGGGCCAGTGCCTGAGCAAACTGCGAAGCGTGCATGGATGATGCGCCGATGTAGCGCGCTTTTCCGGCTTTCACGACGTCATTAAGCGCTTCCAGCGTTTCTTCAATGGGCGTGTTGTAGTCCCAACGGTGAATTTGTAGGATATCGACATAGTCCATACCAAGACGCTTCAGACTGTCATCAATAGAACGCAGAATTTGCGCACGAGATAATCCTTCCGGCAGGTCGTCAACACGGTGAAAAACTTTGGTGGCTACTACGACGTCATCCCGACGAGCGAAATCGCGCAGCGCACGGCCGACAATTTCCTCACTGCTGCCTGCAGAGTAACTGTTTGCGGTATCGAAAAAGTTAATACCACCCTCAAGGGCATGTTTGATAATCGGGCGGCTACTTTCTTCTGGTAGCGTCCAGGCGTGATTGCCGCGATTGGGTTCGCCAAACGTCATGCAGCCCAGACAAAGGCGGGAGACCCGAAGGTCTGTTTTTCCTAAGGTGTTGTATTGCATAAATTCGCTCCTGCTTAGCGTGTTATTCATTAAGCATAGCAGGAGCGAGGGGGGGATTATGCCAGCCAGGCCTTGATTTTGGCCTCAATTCCGGCTGCATTCAGGCCCAGTTCGGCGCGAGCCTCGTCCTGAGTACCCTGGGGAATGAAGAAGTCAGGCAGGCCGATATTCAGTACCGGAACCGGCTTACGGTGCGCCATCAGCACTTCGTTTACACCGCTGCCTGCGCCGCCCATAATGGCGTTTTCTTCAATCGTCACCAGCACGTCGTGCTGTGCTGCCATTTCCAGAATCAGTGCTTCATCCAGCGGTTTCACGAAGCGCATATCGACCAGCGTTGCGTTCAGCGATTCCGCGACCTGAGCCGCTTCCGGCATCAGCGTACCGAAGTTCAGAATCGCCAGTTTCTCACCGTGACGCTTGACGATACCTTTGCCGATAGGCAATTGTTCCAGCGGCGTCAGCTCAACACCTACGGCAGTACCGCGTGGATAACGCACGACCGTTGGGCCATTGTTGTAGTGATAGCCGGTAAACAACATTTGGCGACATTCGTTCTCATCGCTCGGGGTCATAATGACCATTTCCGGGATGCAGCGCAGGAAGGAAAGATCGAACGCACCCTGGTGGGTTTGCCCATCGGCACCCACGATTCCTGCCCGGTCAACGGCGAACAGTACCGGCAGTTTCTGAATGGCAACATCGTGCAGCACCTGATCGTAGGCGCGTTGCAGGAACGTGGAATAGATAGCGACGATGGGTTTATAACCACCAATCGCCAGACCTGCAGCAAAAGTTACTGCATGCTGCTCGGCAATGGCCACGTCGAAGTAGCGATCCGGGAATTTACGGGAAAACTCCACCATACCGGAGCCTTCACGCATTGCCGGGGTGATCGCCATCAGCTTGTTGTCTTTTGCTGCAGTTTCACACAGCCAGTCACCGAAGATTTTTGAATAGCTCGGCAGACCGCCGCTGCTTTTCGGCAGACATCCGCTGGACGGATCGAATTTTGGCACCGCGTGGAAGGTGATCGGATCTTTTTCTGCTGGTTCGTAGCCACGACCTTTCTTGGTCATGATGTGCAGGAACTGCGGGCCTTTCAGATCCCGCATGTTTTTCAGCGTGGTGATAAGACCCAGCACGTCGTGACCGTCTACCGGGCCAATATAGTTAAAGCCCAGCTCTTCAAACAGCGTACCCGGCACAACCATGCCTTTAATGTGTTCTTCGGTACGTTTGAGCAGCTCTTTAATCGGCGGAACGCCGGAGAACACTTTCTTCCCGCCTTCGCGCAACGACGAATAGAGTTTTCCAGAGAGCAGTTGCGCCAGATGGTTATTCAGCGCACCGACGTTTTCCGAAATCGACATTTCGTTGTCGTTGAGGATAACCAGCATGTCAGGCTTAATATCGCCCGCATGGTTCATCGCTTCAAACGCCATCCCGGCGGTGATGGCACCGTCGCCAATGACGCATACGGTGCGGCGCTCTTTGCCTTCTTTCTCGGCGGCAACTGCAATGCCGATGCCTGCGCTGATAGAGGTTGAGGAGTGGCCAACGCTCAGTACGTCATACTCACTCTCGCCGCGCCACGGGAACGGATGCAGGCCGCCTTTCTGGCGAATAGTGCCAATCTTATCGCGGCGGCCGGTAAGAATTTTGTGCGGATAAGCCTGATGTCCCACATCCCAGATTAACTGGTCGAACGGGGTGTTGTAGACATAGTGCAGCGCGACGGTGAGTTCCACCGTGCCCAGACCAGAGGCGAAGTGCCCGCTGGAACGGCTCACGCTGTCGAGCAAATAGCGGCGCAGTTCGTCGCAAAGCTTAGGCAGGCTCTCTTTTGGCAGCAGTCTTAACTCCTGGGTGGAGTCGACCAACGCCAGGGTCGGGTATTTGGCTATATCAAAACTCATCGCAAGCTCATTGGATATGTTGGTTTATTTATCACGCTGGATTATGTAGTCCGCTAGCGCTTCCAGTGCCGAGGTATCGAGAGATTGTGCGGCCAGCAAACTTAACGACTGGCGGGCATCCTCAATTAAATCCCGGGCTTTATTCCGGGCTTGCTCAAGACCCAGAAGTGCAGGATAGGTACTTTTGCCAAGCTGCTGGTCGGCACCCTGACGTTTACCCAATGTTGCAGTATCGCCTACCACATCCAGTATGTCATCCTGAACCTGGAAGGCCAGACCGATACTTTCGGCGTATTTGTCGAGTATCGGCAGAAGTTCTCTCCCTTTATCTCCAGCACTTAACGCACCCAAACGAACGGCGGCGCGAATCAATGCGCCGGTTTTATGGCGGTGAATACGCTCCAGCGCCGCCAGTTCTACCTGCTGACCTTCTGCTGCCAGATCCAGCGCCTGACCGCCACACATACCGGCGATACCGCTGGCTTGAGCCAGTTCAGAGATCATGGCGATGCGGTCACGGTCGGTGACTTCTGGCATCGGGGCGTCGCTGATAATAGAGAACGCCAGCGTTTGCAGCGCATCACCGGCCAGAATCGCATTCGCTTCGCCAAACTTGACGTGGCAGGTTGGCAGACCGCGACGCAGATCATCGTCGTCCATCGCGGGTAAATCGTCGTGCATCAGCGAATAGGCATGGATGCACTCAACCGCGGCGGCGGGGGCGTCAAGCGTACTCAGGCTCACGCCAAACATCTGACCGGTAGCATAAACCAAAAATGGGCGCAGACGTTTGCCGCCTAATAATGCGCCATATTGCATGGTTTCGACCACGGGAGTGTTCTGAAAGGGCAGTGGCGCGATAAAACGGCTCAGTGCCTGGTTAGCCTGCTCAACGCAAGTCTGTAGCTGCTGCGTAAAATCCATTTACTCATTATCCGGTGTAAAAGGCGTGAGGGCGGCGTCTTCAGTTTCTGACAGCAGGATTTGCACGCGCTGTTCAGCCTGTTGCAATTTGACTTGTCCCTGACGTGCCAGCTGTACGCCACGTTCGAATTCGTTCAGCGCCTCTTCCAGCGGCAAATCGCCGCTTTCCAGACGGGTGACAATCTGTTCCAGCTCGCTCAGCGCAGTTTCAAAACTGGCGGGCGCTTCATTTTTCTTCGGCATAATGAATGTCTGACTCTCTGTATTGACAGCACAAGACTATGGTAACGGACTCGCACTGATAAGCAAATAACGCGCAATGTGCACAGTAGCCGCGCGATGGTGGTATACTTGCGCGCCTGGATGCAGTCGCGGGTATGGGCTGCTGTATTATTTTCCATCACAAGTCGTTCAGACTTGCCAAAGAACCATTGCCGCCATGAAGTTTATCATTAAATTGTTCCCAGAAATCACCATCAAAAGCCAATCTGTGCGTTTGCGCTTTATAAAAATTCTGACAGGGAACATCCGTAACGTTTTAAAGCACTACGATGAAGACCTTGCCGTTGTCCGTCACTGGGATCACGTTGAGGTTCGCGCCAAAGATGAAAGCCAGCGTCTGGATATTCGTGACGCGTTAACCCGAATCCCGGGTATTCACCATATTCTCGAAGTAGAAGACGTGCCGTTTACCGATATGCACGATATTTTCGAGAAAGCACTGGTGCAATACCGCGATCAACTGGAAGGAAAAACCTTCTGTGTGCGCGTCAAGCGCCGCGGCAAGCATGAGTTTAGCTCCATCGAGGTGGAACGTTATGTTGGCGGCGGACTGAATCAGCATATTGAATCTGCGCGCGTGAAGCTGACGAAGCCGGATGTGACGGTTAATCTTGAAATCGAAAACGACCGTCTGCTGCTGGTTAAAGGCCGCTATGAAGGTATCGGCGGTTTCCCGATTGGTACACAAGAAGACGTTCTGTCGCTGATCTCCGGTGGTTTTGACTCCGGTGTGTCCAGCTACATGCTGATGCGTCGCGGCTGCCGCGTACACTATTGCTTCTTCAACCTCGGCGGCGCAGCGCATGAAATCGGCGTTCGCCAGGTGGCGCATTATCTGTGGAACCGTTTTGGTAGCTCACATCGCGTACGCTTTGTTGCTATCAACTTTGAGCCGGTAGTCGGTGAGATCCTGGAAAAAGTCGACGACGGCCAGATGGGCGTGGTCCTTAAGCGCATGATGGTCCGTGCGGCGTCTAAAGTGGCTGAACGCTATGGCGTACAGGCGCTGGTGACCGGTGAAGCGCTGGGCCAGGTGTCCAGCCAGACGCTAACCAACCTGCGCTTGATCGATAACGTTTCGGATACGCTGATCCTGCGTCCGCTAATCTCTCATGATAAAGAGCACATCATTAATCTGGCGCGTGAAATCGGTACTGAAGACTTCGCCCGTACCATGCCGGAATACTGCGGTGTGATTTCAAAAAGCCCGACGGTGAAAGCGGTTAAAGCGAAGATTGAGGCCGAAGAAGAAAACTTCGATTTCTCGATCCTCGATAAAGTGGTTGAAGAAGCGAACAATATTGACATTCGCGACATCGCCCAGCAGACGCAGCAGACCGTGGTGGAAGTTGAAACCGTGAGCGGCTTCGGTCCGAACGATGTGATTCTGGATATTCGCTCCGTGGATGAACAGGATGACAAACCGCTGAAGGTGGAAGGTGTGGACGTGGTTTCTCTGCCGTTCTACAAGTTGAGCACTAAATTCGGCGATCTGGACCAGAATAAAACCTGGCTGCTGTGGTGTGAACGCGGGGTGATGAGCCGCCTGCAGGCGCTGTATCTGCGCGAGCAGGGCTTTGAAAACGTAAAAGTGTATCGTCCGTAATTGTGGTTTGCCCCGGCTTTATGCGCCGGGGCAACGCTAATCTTGCGGCTGAAGTGATGCAATGCTGTTGACCAATTGATTAGCAATCTGCGGAATAGCTTCGGCACTAAAAAAACCCATCGTTACAGCAATTGCAATGAGCTCACCTTTACTACTCTGAAGCGGACAAGCGATAGATTGCGCTCCAGGGATCCCCTGAGTTGGGTTGTAACGCACGGCATATCCCTGCGATATTATTTGTTTAATTAACTGTTTCTGCGCCGGGTTTTGCGCCTGATAACCAGAAAAACTCATAAAAATTTGCCCTGCTGCACTGGCATGAAGTGGAACCTGCGTATTGGGCAGAAAATCGATATCGACGTTTCGAAAACTGCGATTGTAATGTTTGAGTATTAATCCGTTATCAGAGACAACGACGACTCCAGTAGAGTGGTTAAAGGTATCGCGAAAAGCAACCAGCATAGCGTTGAGCTCGTTAATCGCATTGCGTGTACCCGTTGGCGTCCCAGCCAGCTGCAGTGCAGTTGCACCCAGGCTGTAAAGCCCCTTTTCGTTTTGACATAGCATGCCTGTTCGGCAAAGTGAAACCAGATATTTGTGTAACCTGCTTTTCGACAAACCACATCCAGTAGCGATATCGATTGCCCTCGCTTGACCATTTTGACTGGCAACAAATGTCAAAATGCTGACGGCTATATCAACCGAATTTACCCCTTGTGATGTTTCAGTCATATGCGTTCTCTTTTTAGATACCTAGCGATTATATCATCGAGTCAGAAACAGGACTGCTTTCGCAATTCAAAAAGATCACTACCTCTAAGTGATTAGATCATGATTCACCTCAAGTTAATCATTAGTGAACCTTGATTCACTAATGATTAACTTTATGGAGGGGAAACCATGGATGCTTTGAGCAATATACGTTTAAAAAGAAGAACCCTGTTAAAAGGGCTAGGTGTAGTGGGTTTAGCTACATTAGGGCCAACCTTTCTCGGATTACGCCAGGCCAACGGTGCGCCGTTGCCCCGGTTTCGTCTTCAGCAATCGGATTACATGACATTTCGTTCGACCTGCGCAATGGAATGTCTGCATTGCAATCTGACTGCTTATGTCTGGAAAGATCGCTTGATGAAAATTGAAGCAACGAAAGGTTTTAACGTGAAATGTTGCTTACGAGGAATTAGCCGAACGAAGTGGGTGTACCACCCTCTACGTTTGACGCAACCGCTGCTGCGTACGGGGGAGAAAGGTGAGGGGAAATTTAAGCCAATTTCCTGGGATGCCGCACTGGATCTCATTGAAAAGAAAATCAGAGACACAATCGCGAGTGATGGCAATAAAGGCTTATTGTTAACTGCCGCCTCAGGGAACATGGACTCTATCAAGAATGATATGGGGAAAGCATTTTTTGATTATCTTGGCGGATCGACAAAACATGCTGGTTCACTATGTTGTGCTGCCGTCACCGCCGCGATGATACCAATGGTGGGTTTACGCTATGCGGATACCCGAGACACGATACCAGCAAGCCGCTATATCCTCTGCTGGGGAAATAACCCTGCCGTCACGATGCATGCTTACTTCAAGGATTATTCACACGCGCAACGTAACGGGGCGCGCATGGTCGTTATCGATCCCCGTTTTAACGAAACCGCAGCTAAAGCGGATGAGTGGGTGCCTATTGTGCCGGGGACTGATATCGCACTGGCGCTGGGGATGATCAACATCATTATGCAGGAAAAACGCTATGACGCGGATTTTCTGCGAGCGCACACCGGTGCGGTTTATCTGGTGGATGGACAACAGAAGTTAATGCGAGCCGACCCGCAGGATTCGGACAGTTATCTGGTGTTTGATACCCTGACACAAAGCGTGAAGCGACATGATGCGCCGGGCGTTATTCCTGCATTGCTGAATGATGAACTGCCCAACGAGAGTGATTTTACGACCGTACTGGATAACGTTTGGGCGCAGGCTAAGCCCTGGACAACACAGAAAGTCGAGCAGGAAACGGATGTGCCAGCGCAAACGGTGTTACGCTTGGCGCGAGACTATGCTTCCACGCAGCCTGCGATGATTGTTCAGAATATGTCTGGAGCGCAGAGAACCGAATTTGGTACTTACGTAGCTGCCAGCCAATTTTATCTGGCGCTGATAACCGGCAATATCGGTAAGCCTGGTGCTGGGGTCTGTGATGCGGGCGGGGTCAGGCAAATGGCGAAATTTTCGCCCATTATCCCCCCCGCGCCAAATGCTGCCAAAATTCCATCGATCCCCATTTCTAAAATTGGGGACTGGATCGTTAACGAAAAACCTCATCCAATAAAATTCTGGTGGAACATGACACTGGGGGCAATGACGCAGTTGCCGAATACAAATCAGGTCAGAGAAGCCTTTAAAAAAGTGCCATTTGTCGTGGTGGCAGACAATTTGATGAGTTCGTCTGCACTGTATGCCGATTTGGTGCTGCCCGTGACGACCATTTTTGAAGATGTCAGTTTAATGGCGGGGGTTCGCAGCCACTATGTACAACTGATGGAGAAAGCGGTGGAACCACCGGGAGAAGCTAAACCGGATTACTGGATTTTTGCACGCCTGGCCGAGCGTTTTGGATTTGGAGACGTCTTTAATCAGCCCATTGAACATTACATTGATACTTGCCTCAAAGGGTCGGGTATCACCCGCGAAATGTTAAAAAAAGGGCCGGTATGCCCCGTTAAAGAAGACTGGACCCCCTTTAAGGATGGGCAGTTTTGTACCTCAACCGGAAAGGCGCATTTTTATATTGAGGAGTGGGCCAAAAAAGACTTCCTGCCGGTAGTGACCTGGAAACAGGTGAAAGAGTCAGTGAAAGGTTCACCTGAGCTGGCAAGCCACTATCCGTTAATGGCGGTACAGCGCAAACTGGCACGTAGCGTACATTCGAGCCACGGTATGAATGAATGGATCCTCGAGGTTCAGCGTAATCGTCCAAACGTTATGATTCACCCAGAAGATGCCCATAATCGTCAGATCCAGGCTGGAGAGTGGGTTGTTGTGTTTAATCATCGTGGAGAGCATAGAGCAATTGCCGATGTCACAACGCATATAAAACGGGGAGTTGTGAGCCTGGATAACGGCTGGTGGGAGCAACAGGGGGGAAGTAGCAGCCACGTCACCAACGATCAGGTCGAGTTGTTGGGCAATGGACACTGTTGTAACAGTACGTTAGTTGACGTGAGAAGGGAGGCTTAATCATGACGAAACAGTATGGATTTCTTATTGATATGCAAAACTGCTATGGCTGTAAAACCTGCAGCATGGCCTGCAAATCAGAAAATATGACGCCGCTTGGTGTGTTGTGGCGGCGGGTGCGTGAGCGCAATACGGATGAACCTAATACTCAAGCTTTTATCAGCATGTCGTGTAACCATTGCGATGACCCTCAGTGCATGAAAGTGTGCCCTGCCGGGACTTATACCAAACGAGCTGACGGGATTGTTTTACAGGACCACGAACGTTGTATCGGTTGCCAGATGTGTATTATGGCCTGCCCCTGGAGTGCACCGGTTTACGATGCGGAAGAGGGGAAAACCAGTAAATGTAATTTGTGTGCGGAACGCCTGGATGAAGGTTTGCAACCACGCTGTGTCGAATCGTGTCCCGCGGGGGTTTTACGATTTGGCGAGATAGAAGATCTTCGCAAAGAGCATACCACCCAATGGACGGTACTAGAGAAGCGCTACAACTTACCCGATCACAATATCAGTAAGCCCAATATTGTGATTATTGCGCCACGGGACTGAGGAGAGAGAAATGGAACACTATGAATTGCCATTAGTCTTTTTTACGGTCTTCGCTCAATGGGGGATTGGTGGTGTCCTGGCACTAACGTTGTGTCAGAATTTTGGTACGCTGAAATTCAATGCTGAACAATATCGTCGGCTGGCGCTGTTATTTTGGGTCATCACTGTGCTGGGTTCTTTGGCATCCCTTGTACACTTGGGAACACCTACTGGCGCATACCGCTCAATAGCTGGGTTGGGAATATCCTGGTTGAGCCGGGAAGTGGTGGCATTTATCGTATTGAATGCCGTGATATTTTGTTGGCTAGCGCTATGCTGGCTCAAGCCTGAGCACCCTGGAGTGAATCTTCTGGGTGGCGTAACGGCGCTTGTTGGTCTTGTGTCAATTTTTGTGACGTCTCAGGTCTATTACCAAATGGCACTACACCCGCTTTGGCATACTCTGGCCACGCCGCTTGGCTTTCTGGCAACGGCGGTGTTGCTGGGTTTTATGAGTGTGGCGGTAGCAGGTGGCTATTGGCATAAATCCTCCTCACCGGTGTGTAATGCAGGGATCATAATTGGAATCGTGTTGACGGCGAGCGGGTTGTGGTTTCGCTATCATGTGCCTGGCGCTGATGCGTCAAGTCCTCTGCTATGGTGGCAGCTATTTTCCAGCATCTGTGTTGCTGTGTGGGGAATATCGCGTCTGAACTATAGCCAGCAGAGTTGGGTATGGGTCGTATTAATGGCGACGGGTGAACTGGCGGGAAGAATGTTGTTTTATAGCAACGTTATGAGCGGAGCACCTTGGTTTTAAATCTTTTACCGGATGGTTTCAACCATCCGGTAAGCATGTTTATTCGTAGTAGTTATAAATGCCTGCAGCCATCACCAGTTGTGACGCCACTTCATGAGCTTTTTCTCGCCCGACCAGTAGATCGATAATTTTTAAGCCAAAATCGATGGCGGTACCCGGTCCCTGGCTGGTTAACAGGTTGACGCGTGGATCCCATACGACGCGCTTGTCCTGCCATTGTTCAGATGGGATTTTGTCTTTCAGCGCCGGGAAACCAGTCATATTACCGATGGGGAAAATATCGTGCGGGACGAGCACGGTGGCGGCAGCGGCACAAATTGCGGCGACAATACGTCCGGAACGATGGAATTGCTTCACCGTTTCGATAAGCAACGGGCTGTCACGAAAACATTCAGCGCCTTTAATGCCACCCGGCAACACGATAATGTCGAAATCGCTGTCCGCAACTTCGACCAGGGGCGCATCAGCCAGTAACTTCACGCCACGCGAACAGACAATCGTCAGGTTGCCATCGCTGGCGACGCTTGCGGTCGTGACCTTAATGCCGCCACGAACCAGCAGATCGATAGTAGTGACCGCTTCGGTCTCTTCACTACCAGGGGCGAGGCAAACCAGTGCCTGAGCGCTCATACTCACTCTCCTTTCGCTTTACCATTTCAAACAGGCGGGCATTTTCCGGGACGGCGATGCCGTGCGCACGTGCGCGTTTTAACAAATAACCGGTAATGTAGTCGATCTCCGTATGACGCAAGGCACGAATGTCCTGCAGCATCGATGAGATATTTTCTGCCGTGCTGTCAATCACTTGCTCGACATAATAACGTAAATCATCCGCTGATGTGTGATGACCTTCGCGCTCAATGACCGCCGCCACTTCCTCGCATATCAATGCTATTTTTTCTGGATGCTGACGCAGTTCGCCGTTGGGACAGTTCCAGAGTGCGGTGAGTGGGTTAATGACACAGTTCACAGCCAGCTTACGCCACAGCTCAGCGCGAATAGTGTTGTGCCAGGCGACATCGGGCAGGACATCTTGCAGGATTTCAGCCAGATAGCTGAAATCGCCATCTTGTTCACGTGCCGGGCCAATACGCGTTGTACCCTGGGCAACATGAATAATGACGTTCCCATCACGGCGTGCCGCGTGAGTGGTGGTGCCCATCAGCAGAGGTTGCTTAATGTTATGCAACTCTTCAATCGTTCCCATGCCGTTGTGAATTAACAGAATGGGCGTGGTTTCAGGCAGAATAGCGGCCAGGCTTTTGACTGCGTCAGAAACCTGCCAGGCTTTCAGGGTAACCAGCAGCAGGTCGCTTTTTGCCAAAAAGTCGGGGTCGTTTGCCGTCAGGGATTCATTAAAAACTGACCCATCCGTGTCGATCAGGTTTACGCTGCAATAGGGTTGCGGTACGCGTAGCCACCCCTGCACCTCATGTCCATGTTTGCATAGCGCGGTAAGCCACAGCTGTCCTAACGCTCCGCATCCCAGTACGGTAATTTTCATTCTTCCTCCTCACCTGCAACAGCACCAGGTGTTAATCCATATCCGCTACATCCCATTATTGTTCGCAGCTATCAGTACCACGTACAATTAAAGGATACAGCCTAGTATAGCGCTGTCTGTTGAGTAACTTTGCAGGTATTATGCTTCGCATCAAAAATGAAGGGAGAGGAAAAGATGCCATCTTTCGATATTGTTTCTGAAGTTGATCTTCAGGAAGCCCGTAACGCGGTCGATAATGCCAGCCGCGAAGTGGAGTCACGCTTCGATTTTCGTGGCGTTGAGGCCACCTTTGAGCTGAACGAGTCAAATAAGACGATTAAGGTGCTGAGCGAGTCTGATTTCCAGGTTAATCAGTTGCTGGATATTTTGCGTGCCAAACTGCTGAAACGTGGTATTGAAGGCACGTCGCTGGATGTACCAGAAACTTTCGTGCACAGCGGTAAAACCTGGTTTGTCGAAGCTAAGCTGAAGCAAGGCATTGAAAGCGCAGTGCAGAAGAAAATCGTCAAGCTGATCAAAGACAGCAAACTGAAGGTGCAGGCACAGATTCAGGGTGAAGAAATTCGTGTAACCGGTAAGGCGCGTGACGATCTGCAATCCGTTATGGCGCTGGTTCGCGGTGGCGATCTCGGCCAGCCGTTCCAGTTCAAGAACTTCCGCGATTAAGTCGTTATGTCAGATGGCGTGAGCCGCCATCTGACAAATCTCATCTTCAAGCCTGGCTAATCGTCTGTTCAACTTCAAATCGATTCGTCACTTTACTGTCGATCTTCACGTAGGCCGAATGCTCTTTTGCCACCAGTAATACTTCACTGACGCCTTCTTTTGCCAGCAGGCGCTGTTTAAGAGAGTCATCTGCTGCAATCTCTGACGGGATCTCAATACGCAGACTGCTGACATACGGCGGCTCTTTCATTGTACTTGCCACCGCCAACCAAACTGCCGCCAGAAGCGCACCGGCCAGGAATACGGCCTGACCATCAAACATTTCGACCACCCAACCGCCGAGCGAACCGCCAATCGCCACGCCAAGAAACTGGCTGGTGGAGTAAACGCCCATCGCCGTGCCTTTATAGCCTGCGGGGGACTCTTTGCTGATAAGCGAGGGGAGGAGGGCTTCCATCAGGTTGAAGGCGAGGAAGAATATTTGCACGCCGGCAATCAGACCCCAGAAACGAATGTTAGTGCTCCACAATACAATCTCTGCGATAAGGATCAGTAACACGCAGGCGAGGAACACGCGTTTCATCTTGCGCTTCACTTCGGCGTAAATGATGAACGGCACTACGGAAACAAAGGACAGCAGCATCGTCACCAGATAAATTTTCCAGTGCTCTGCGGCGGGGAAGCCCGCTTTTGCCAGTTGGCCTGGTAAGGCGACGAATGTGGACATCAGTAAAATGTGCAGACACATGATGCCGAAATTGAGCTTCAGCAGTTTGGGCTCCGCCAGCACTTTGCTGAAGCTGCCTTTTACCATGCCCGACTCGCGGTTCAGCACGTGGGTAGTGCTATTGGGAACGACCCAAATGGTTAGCACAATACCCGTGGTAGCAAGAGCTGCGATCATCCAGAACAGCGCGTGTAGTCCCAGCGCATGGGTAACGATCGGCCCCAATACCATCGCAATGGCGAAAGTGATACCAAAGCTAACACCGATGAACGCCATTGCTTTTGTGCGGTTTTGTTCACGCGTTAAGTCTGACAGCAGCGCCATCACGGCGGCGGCAATCGCCCCGGAACCCTGCAGCGCACGACCGAGAATAATGCCCCAGATGGAGTCCGACAGTGCGGCAATCACGCTACCGAAGACGAATATTGCTAGTCCGCCAACAATAAGGGGCTTTCGACCGATGCGGTCAGAGACCAGTCCAAAAGGGATCTGGAAGACGGCTTGCGCCAGACCATATATGCCGATGGCAAGGCCAATTAGCGCTTCGCTGGCACCCTGTAGCGCCATACCGTACGTGGTCAGAACCGGCAGGACCATAAACATGCCAAGCATGCGCAACGAGAATACGGTCCCTAAACCCCAGGTGGCGCGCAACTCACCGGGCGTCATTTTGTAATCGTTCATTCCCACCTCTGTATTAATTTCGCGCCTAGTGTAAAGCGGGGAAGGAATGGGGTAAACCACTACGATATGTGGAATTGTGTAGCGGGAAAATTGAAATAGTTACAATTGCAACTAATTTACTTGCGATAATTACAGGTGTAGTCTTTTTGTGGTTGTTTCTAATGGAAAGAGGGAAAAGGAAAATGGCGATTCCAGGCAATATGTGGATTTATGACGATGGTGGCGCGTTGATTAAGGGCGGGTGTGACGTAAAGGGAAGAGAATACAGTATTGAATTTAAAGGTTTTCATCACAATCTCTCTATTCCCACCGATAATGCAACGGGTAAACCAACAGGCACACGTCAACATTCACCGATGATGATAGTCAAAGAGTTTGACTACTCGAGTCCCTATTTATACAAAGCTGTTGCTTCTGGTCAGAATCTTAAGTCTGCAGAGATTCGTTGGTACAAAATCAATGATGCGGGTCAGGAAGTGGAGTATTTCAACATGCTGCTCGAGGGCGTGCGGATTGTCTCGGTCTCTCCTACGATGGCTGGGCCAGAAGACAAAAACAACAATCACCTTGAGACCATAGAGTTACGCTACGAAAAAATCACCTGGAAGCATTGCGATGGGAACATTATCTATACCGACGCATGGAATGACCGGCAGACGGCATAATGGGTGATTGAATGGACACCACTGAAGAAGTGAATGGAACCTATTGGTATCATGGTCACGCTAACGTAACGTCGGGTGAGCTGTTTGATTTGATATTCATTGAGCAGTTGGCAGATTCATTAGGTATCACTACGGAAGCTGTTACGCTGGTTTTGATCGGTCAACCATTTATTCCTGTCAAAGGAAAACTATCAGCAGCCACTAACACCCCAGGCACTAGTATTGCGTCAATTCTATGTAGAAAACTTCTGAAAGGGGCTCGGTTCCCGTTTGGTTTAAGGCTACACGCTCCTATGGGGAAGTTTTCCAAATTGAAGATGGTTCCAACAAACCAAATAGCAACTTACATAGGCCGTTGGGTTCCTTTTGTCGGGCATGCTCAGTTAATCGTGCTTTTGTTTGCGGTGACAAAACACACCCGCGATAAATACAATCTCATCGCACGACCCAAAGATCGCATACAGTGGACATCCTTCTGATGAGAAATTATGAAGCTGAAGTTATTGAGTACATCATGAAGAATTACCCAATCAGGGAACGTTGGTTCAGACCTGGTCTTAAGCAGGTCACTAAAGAATGGACCCTTGAGGATGATTTTCAGTTTGTTCCGGAAGATGCGTATGATTTTTTAGCTGATTTATTTGAGCATTTTAATATTGAATACTCGAAGTTTGATGGAAGGAATTATATTGAACAAGAATACCCTTTCTGGCGAAAAGATCCTCCTGAAATTGAGTTAAAGCCTTTGACAGTAGGTATGATTATCGAGTCAGCAAAGGCTGGGAAATGGCTCTATGACTGAATAATATTCCTGCCAATAAAAAGGGTGCCGGAGCACCCTTTTCGTATCTGCAGATTCTTACCAGACGTAAGTCAGCAGGTTCTGCGAGTTTGGCACCATAAAATCGACGGACATCATCACGGAAAGCGCGGTAATGGCGATGATGGAGAAACCGAACAGCTTGCGCGCCCAGACTCTGTCATCTTCCACTTTATAACCGCGCAGCGCCATGCCCAACCACCAAACGCTCACCGCCGCTGCAACAATCAGGTATTTATATCCTGCATAGCCGCCCAGGGTTAGCATCAGCGTGGCAATAGCAAACGCCACGATGTACAGCGTGATATGGTTTTTCGCGACCGAAATACCTTTCACCACCGGCAGCACTGGGATGTTGGCCGCCTGATAATCCTTGAAGCGGAAAATCGCAATCGCGTAAGAG
The DNA here is from genome assembly GCF_035064245.1 of Citrobacter sp. R-1.5.2. Classification (NCBI taxonomy): domain Bacteria; kingdom Pseudomonadati; phylum Pseudomonadota; class Gammaproteobacteria; order Enterobacterales; family Enterobacteriaceae; genus Citrobacter; species Citrobacter sp. R-1.5.2. The sequence goes on from NZ_JASEYC010000004.1 coordinate 240,024, forward strand.
TGCGGCATCTGCCACAGGCTGAAAATAGCCAGCAGAATCAACGCACCGCTATCGAATACACCGGTTACGGCGCAGTAGCCAATCACCGGCGGCGCAGCGCCGGAGAGTGAGCCAATCAGCGTACCGTAAACGGAATGACGCTTCATATACAGGCTATAAACGCCTACATAAACCACGAAGCCCATTACCCCCAGCCAGCAGGCCAGAGGGTTCGCGCCAAACCACAGCAGCATAAAGCCAGCAATACCCAGCAAGGTGGCGTATACCAGCGAGACCGCAGGGGATATCAGACCTTTAACCAGCACGCGGTTTTTGGTCCTCTCCATCTTCCTGTCGATATCCCTGTCGATGTAGTTGTTAAATACACAACCTGACGCCACAACCAGTGACACCCCAACCAACGTGTAGATAAACAGGGGATAATCAATGCTGCCCTTCGAGGCCAGCAGGAACCCCCCAATCACCGAGATCAGGTTGCCAAAGATGATGCCTGGTTTCGTTACTTGCAGGTATTGCTTAAACATCATAATCGCCGCTCTTAGTGCATCATCATGTTGTAGTTAAGGTTCCACATAATCCAGATGGAGCCCACAACCAGGATGGCGATGATTAGCACAGTAAAGACAAAGGCCGTCATGTTCCAACCTTCATCAGATTTGCTATTCATGTGCAGGAAGCACACCAGGTGCACCAGAATCTGTACCACTGCCATTGCCAGAATAGTTCCCAGAATGACGGCCGGAGAAGCAGAACCTGTCATGACCATCCAGAACGGAATGACCGTCAGGATGATCGACAGGATAAAACCTGTCATGTAGGTTTTTACGCTGCCATGGGATGCGCCGCCGCTCTCGTTAGAATGACTCATTACATCGCCCCCATCAGATAAACAACAGTGAACACACAGATCCACACCACGTCCAGGAAGTGCCAGAACAGGCTCAGGCACATGATACGGGTACGGTTAGTGCTGGTCAGGCCGCGACGAGCAACTTGCACCATCAGCACCGCCATCCAGATAAGACCGGAGGTGACGTGCAGACCGTGCGTGCCGACCAGCGCGAAGAACGCAGACAGGAAGCCGCTGCGATCCGGGCCCATACCGTTAACAATCAGGTGATGGAATTCATAGAGTTCCATCCCGATGAATCCGGCACCGAACAAGAAGGTCAACGCCAACCAGGAGATAACCTGGCTCTTGTTGTTCTTGTACATGGCGATAGCTGCCATGCCGTAAGTAATGGAGCTGAATAACAGCAGGAATGTTTCAACCAGAACGAACGGCAGTTCAAAAATGTCCTTACCTGTTGGGCCACCTGCGGTGCCGTTCACCAGAACGGCGTAGGTTGCAAACAGAATAGAGAACAGAATGCAGTCGCTCATCAGGTAGACCCAAAATCCGAAGATTTTGGTCTGGCCTGCATCGTGGTGCCCGTGTTCGTGCGCGTGGGCATTCGCGTGCGTTAAAGTATCAGTTGCCATTTTTCAGCCCTGCCTTTGTAATCTCATCGAAATGCTGGTTTTCCAGTTTTTCGACTTCCGGTACCGGCACGTAGTAATCCACGTCTTCATCAAAGCTTTTCACGATCCAGCTGATGATCATGCCTGCGAAGCTTGCAATCGCCAGCCACCAGATATGCCAGATCATGGCGAAACCAAACAGTGTTGCGAAGGCCGTAATGACGATACCTGCACCGCTGTTTTTCGGCATATGAATCTCTTCATAATGCGCAGGCTGTTTGTACGCTTCACCTTTCTCTTTCATTTCCCAGAAGGCATCACGCTCGTGGACGTGTGGCACAACGGCAAAGTTATAGAACGGAGGCGGGGAAGAGGTTGCCCACTCCAGCGTACGACCACCCCATGGGTCACCGGTCAGGTCACGGTTCTGCTCGCGGTCACGAATAGACACGTAGATCTGAATCAGCTGGCACAGGATACCCAGTGCAATCAGCGCGGCGCCGCAAGCGGCAACGACCAGCATTGGGTGGAACTGAGGGTCAATCTGCTGACTGAGGCGACGGGTCATACCCATAAAGCCCAGCACGTACAGCGGCATAAATGCGACGAAGAAGCCGATGATCCAGAACCAGAATGCGCGTTTACCCCATGTTTCGTTCAGCGTGAAGCCAAACGCTTTTGGCCACCAGTAGGTCATACCTGCGAAGCAGCCAAATACGACGCCGCCGATGATAACGTTATGGAAGTGCGCAATCAGGAACAGACTGTTGTGCAGTACGAAGTCCGCACCCGGCACCGCCAGCAGTACGCCGGTCATACCGCCGACTGAGAAGGTGACGATGAAGCCAATCGTCCACAGCATCGCTGAGTGGAATACGATGCGGCCCTGATACATGGTGAACAGCCAGTTGAAGATCTTCACCCCGGTTGGGATGGCGATAATCATGGTGGTAATACCGAAGAAGGCGTTTACGTTAGCGCCTGCACCCATGGTGAAGAAGTGGTGCAGCCAAACAACGAACGACAGAACGGTGATACACACGGTTGCCCACACCAGTGAGGTGTAACCAAACAGGCGTTTACGCGAGAAGGTTGCAGCGATTTCGGAGAACACACCGAAGACCGGCAGAACCAGAATGTACACTTCCGGATGGCCCCAGGCCCAAATCAGGTTGATGTACATCATCATGTTGCCGCCCATATCGTTGGTAAAGAAATGGGTGCCCAGATAGCGATCCAGGGTCAGCAACGCGACGGTAACCGTCAGGATTGGGAAAGAAGCGATAATCAGGATGTTCGCACACAGAGATGCCCAGCTAAACACCGGCATCTTGAACATGGTCATTCCTGGTGCACGCATCTTAATGATGGTCACAAAGAAGTTGATACCGGTCAGGGTTGTACCAATACCGGACAACTGGACTGCCCATATCCAATAGTCGACCCCGACGCTTGGACTGTACTCTATTCCCGAAAGTGGCGGATACGCCAGCCAACCGGTCTGTGCGAATTCACCCACGCCCAGAGACAGGTTAACCAGGATTACGCCGACAACGGTGAACCAGAAGCTCAGGTTGTTCAGGAACGGGAATGCAACGTCACGTGCGCCGATCTGCAGCGGAACCACCAGGTTCATCAGACCGATAACAAATGGCATTGCCACGAAGAAGATCATAATCACGCCGTGAGCCGTGAAGATCTGGTCGTAGTGGTGAGGAGGCAGGAAGCCCGCTTCACCTGCAGAAGCCAGCGCTTGCTGACTACGCATCATGATGGCGTCGGCAAAGCCACGAATCAACATGACGATTGCGACGATGACATACATGATGCCAAGGCGTTTGTGGTCAACCGAAGTCAGCCACTCTTTCCACAGGTAGGTCCACTTACCGAAGTAAGTGATAAGGCCCAGTAAGGCCGCACCACCGATGATAATGGCAGCGATCGTAACCATGACAATGGGTTCATGGAACGGCACTGCATCCAGCGTCAATTTTCCGAACATCGTATTCTTCCTCGGCCCCTTAGTGAGCGGATTCCGCGTGGCTCATGTCCATGCCTTCCATTCCTTCATGTGCGTTGTGCTCACCTTCGGGTTGGGTCATGTCCATGCTCTTACCGTGAGCCATAAATTTGTTAATAACGTCTTTAAACAAATCCGGTTTCACGTTGGAGAAATATTCCACCTGGTTGTATTCGCTTGGCGCAGCCACTTTCTCGAACGCAGCCATGTCGCTCATGGTGTTCGTGGACTGTTTAGCTTTAGCAACCCATTGGTCGAATTCGGCGCGGTCCTTTGTTGCGATAGCCTTGAACTTCATACCGGAGAAGCCTGGTCCGCTATAACTTGCGGAGATACCATCATAAGTACCGACTTCGTTGGCGATCAGATGCAGTCGAGTCTGCATGCCGGCCATGGCATAAATCTGGCTACCCAGACGCGGGATAAAGAAGGAGTTCATCACGGAGTTGGATGTCACTTTGAATTCAACCGGAGTATTCGCCGGGAAGGCGATTTCATTCACGGTAGCGATACCTTGTTCCGGATAGATGAAGAACCATTTCCAGTCCATGGAAACCACTTCGATGGTAATGGGCTTCTCGTCATGCGCCAGCGGTTTGCTTGGCTCAAGAGCGTGAGTGGTTTTCCAGGTCAGAACGGCAAGGAAAATGATGATTAAGATAGGCACCGTCCAGACCACAGCTTCCACTTTATTGGAGTGTGACCAGTTCGGGCTGTACTTCGCATCTTTATTGCTTGCACGGTACTTCCAGGCAAAACCAACAGCCATTAAGATGGCAGGAATAACGACAATCAACATCAGGCCAAATGCCGTCAGTATCAATGACCGTTGTTCCAGTCCAATCTGTCCTTTAGGGTCAAGCAGCGCAGAATTACAGCCACTGAGTAATGCAGTGCCTGCAATTAATGACAACCATCCCAAACTTTTATTGTATTTCCTGAGTCTCATTTAACGACCTCAATTCCACGGGACCGGGTGGCGTTTAAAGTGTGAGGGCATTTTACGGGAAGGTTACATTACTGTAAACATCATTGGATCTGTGTTACCGGGTTCTGCCGTGCATGTCACATATGTTGCAATATATGTCGCCTCAGCTTTAAGAACCTGTTGCAACATCACGTTATAACGAAAGCGGGCGAGCTGGGGAGGTGTCGAGGGCAATTGGTATAACCAATACGAAAATAAAACAATTGTTTAACAATTGATTATCAATAAAAAGACAAATAACGAACAAAAAATAAATCTGATTCGGCTGAATCGAGTAAGGAAAATAGAATTTATAAAAGGAGTCAATAATTTCCAAATTTTATGGCGCACAAAACAACAAATATTATTTTTATCAACTGCTGTTTATTTAGCCGTTATAATTACGCAAGGTGATTACAACGGCCAAATTAATGTGAAAAATTACATCAGACGTGTTTTCCGTAGTGCAAGATAGTCCAGTAAGCCACCAAATACGACGCCACAGATGGCGACCGCGACTGAGACTTCAAGCAGCCCCGCCAGGAAAGAGAAGTTGGTGTAATCCAGCGCATTCATGGTGAGCAGCAACAGCCAAACAGCCAGCAAACAGCAGCCCGTCACCAGCGTCATCAAAGCAAGATTGTACGCCCCACGGAACTCTGTGCGTGGAATAAAACTCTCATTTTGCCAGCTATGTTCCAGCGTCTGGCGACAAACCAGCAGCAGCAGGAGTCCAGGGATCGCGGCAAACACGGAAAACAGATAAAACGTTGGCCAACCGTGAGCCTCGACGAACCAACCTGCCACTGGGCCCACATAGACGCGACCAACGGCTGAAAGCGCGGAGAGCAGGGCGAACTGGGTCGCTGAGAAGGACTTATTGCACAGCGTCATTAATAAAGCGACAAATGCCGCCGTGCCCATTCCGCCGCACAGGTTTTCAAAGAAGACGGCCGCCGCCATGCTGAACATGTGTTTGTCAGTGATGGACAGTAGCCAGTAGCCCGCATTCGACGCCCCTTGCAGGATGCCGAAAATAAGCAATGCGCGGAACAGAGAAAGGCGCTGCATCAGGATCCCACCGTACAGCGCGCCAACAATGGTCGCCAGTAGCCCCAGCGTCTTATTCACCACGCCAACTTCACCCGCATCAAACCCAACGCCGCGGATTAAAAAGGTGGTGGTCAGGCTCATGGCGAAGGCATCCCCGAGCTTATACAGCACAATAAGCAGCAGGATCAGCCAGGCGTTGTTACGACCAAAAAAGTCACGCAGTGGCGCAGCAACCGCTTGTTCCAGTGTTTTAGGCACCGGAATGGTGTCAGTGGGTTCGGGCGCCAACAGGGTGGCGATAATGCAGGGAATCAGTAGTGCCGCCATCAGCCAGTACATACCTTGCCAGCCGAGCCAGCGGTCAGCCATCCACAGCGCCAGACCACCGGAAACCAGCATCCCCAGGCGGTAACCCAGTACGCTGATTGCTGCACCGGTACCACGTTCTTCTGCCGGTAAAACGTCTGTTTTCCAGGCGTCAAAAACAATATCCTGCGACGCCGAACAAAATGCGATCACCACTGCGAGTGCCGCCATCCAGCGTAACTGCGTTCCAGGTTCCAGAAAACCCATCGCGGCGATGGAAATAAGAAGCAACACCTGGGTCGTCAACAGCCAACCGCGACGACGACCTAAAAACGGTGGGGTGTAGCGGTCCATCACCGGGGACCAGAGAAACTTAAATACGTAGGCCTGGCCGACCAGAGAAAAGAAACCGATAGTTTTCAGATCGATATTTTCGACCGTCATCCACGCCTGAAGCGTACCGGAGGTCAGGGCGAGCGGTAAACCGGAAGCAAAACCTAACATCAGCAGAATCGCTGATTTTGGTTGCTGAAAAATACGTAAATAGTGATTGGACATGGGCATTAAAAGCTGACCCGGCGAAATACCGGGTCAGGGGGCTTAAATTAGCGAGCGTTCTGCTTGATGAAATCGTGAACGCTGGTGTCCTGGGACATATCAGCGATGGTGTCGGTCAAGACGCTGTTAACGGCATCAGCAATATTTTTGTTAGAGGCCTGGAATGCGCCTTCAACAGAGTAGCTTGCACGGTAGTTTTTGGTCATCTTGTTGCCGTTGGCAGCCGTTGCAATAATGGCGATATCTGCTTTGGTTGCGATGTTATAGCGCACGCTACCTTGCGACACATCAGCGTACAGCTGGCTTACGATGATTTGCAGGTTAACTGCACCGTTTGGACCCACCATATAACCGCGTGCAGTCATCTGCTTTTCCAGCACTTCTTGCAGCAGGAAGCGCAGATCGCGAGACGCAGTCAGAGTAACCAGTTGATTGTCGCGGGTCACTTTTGCCAGCGCCTGATCCTGACGCTGGTCGGCGCCATTGATACTGACAGTTACTCCCATCAGACTCGGATCCTGCTGTGGCAGGGTAATTTTCGGCGATACGTTGATGGTAGTGGGCGGAGTTGCGCAGCCAGCCAACATAAACAGCGCGACTAAAGGGAAGAGGATTTTTTTAAACATGCCAGGGCTCTCAGCGAATCTAAATTGTATGGTTAGAGAAAATTCCCGCCATCATAACATCGCCAACGATGAGGGGAAGTGGGTAACGCATGTAAATTCATCATGTTGTCCGTTTGATGATGTTGTAGAGACCATAAATGGCCTTTTTGCAATAACGCGAACACAAGAATCAGTGAACTTCATTCGTTTGGGTGAGAAAATCAGACAAGCGCTAATTTTTTGTTGCTAAGGTGTAATGAAAACGGTAAAAGCGGCTAGTATTTAAAGGGATGGGTGACATCTCAGCGTTGTCGGAGGAAAAATTTCATGATGATTCGTGAGCAAATAGAAGAAAAATTAAGGGCAGCGTTCCAACCCGTGTTCCTCGAAGTTGTGGATGAAAGCTATCGTCACAATGTCCCGGCAGGTTCTGAAAGCCACTTTAAGGTTGTGCTGGTCAGCGATCGCTTTACAGGTGAACGTTTTCTTAATCGTCATCGGATGATTTACAGCACGTTAACGGCGGAGCTTTCCACAACCGTACATGCTCTTGCCCTGCATACCTACACCATTAAGGAGTGGGAAGCGTTGCAGGACACCATTTTTGCATCGCCTCCGTGTCGTGGGGCGGGAAGCATCGCCTAAAAAACGGATTTGCAACAACCGGCGCTTTTCCAGTATGTTGCTACAGATTATGTGAAAACGGCCTGCGGGCCGTTTTGTTTTGTCTGAATTCTGAGTAGGTCGTCCAGTATTCAGACAAAAATTAGCCGGGAATTGTGAAAAAAGCCGCAGCAACGCGCGATAACCGTTCTCGACTCATAAAAGTGATGCCGCTATAATGCGCGTCTTATTTTTCGGAATGTCTTCGGGATGATTCTGACGACAGGGAATGTGATTGATTATGAGAACATCCCAGTTCCGCGAAGCCAACAACCTGTGCTTGCGGAGAAGAGTTGACCGAGCACTGTGATTTTTTGAGGTAACAAGATGCAAGTTTCAGTTGAAACCACTCAAGGCCTTGGCCGCCGTGTAACGATTACTATCGCTGCTGACAGCATCGAGACCGCTGTGAAAAGCGAGCTGGTCAACGTAGCGAAGAAAGTGCGTATTGACGGTTTCCGCAAAGGAAAAGTACCGATGAATGTCGTTGCTCAGCGTTATGGCGCTTCTGTTCGCCAGGACGTTCTGGGTGACCTGATGAGCCGTAACTTCGTTGATGCCATCATCAAAGAAAAAATTAATCCGGCTGGCGCACCGAACTACGTTCCGGGCGAATACAAACTGGGTGAAGATTTCACTTACGCGGTAGAGTTCGAAGTTTACCCGGAAGTTGAACTGACCGGTCTGGACGCAATCGAAGTTGAAAAACCGGTTGTTGAAGTTACCGATGCTGACGTTGACGTTATGCTGGATACCCTGCGTAAGCAGCAGGCTACCTGGAAAGACAAAGACGGCGCTGCTGATGCAGAAGACCGTGTAACCATCGACTTTACCGGTTCTGTAGACGGCGAAGAGTTCGAAGGCGGCAAAGCGTCTGACTTCGTACTGGCGATGGGCCAGGGTCGTATGATCCCAGGCTTTGAAGAAGGCGTTAAAGGCCACAAAGCTGGCGAAGAGTTCACCATCGACGTGACCTTCCCGGAAGAGTACCACGCTGAAAACCTGAAAGGTAAAGCCGCTAAATTCGTTATCAACCTGAAGAAAGTTGAAGAACGTGAACTGCCGGAACTGACCGAAGAATTCATCAAACGTTTTGGCGTTGAAGATGGTTCCGTAGCGGGTCTGCGCGCTGAAGTGCGTAAAAACATGGAACGTGAGCTGAAAGGCGCTGTACGTAACCGCGTTAAGTCTCAGGCGATCGAAGGTCTGGTTAAAGCCAACGACATCGACGTTCCTGCAGCACTGATCGACAGCGAAATCGACGTTCTGCGTCGTCAGGCTGCACAGCGTTTCGGTGGCAACGAGAAGCAAGCTCTGGAACTGCCGCGTGAACTGTTCGAAGAACAGGCTAAGCGTCGCGTAGTTGTTGGTCTGCTGCTGGGCGAAGTGATTCGTACCAACGAACTGAAAGCTGATGAAGATCGCGTAAAAGGCCTGATCGAAGAAATGGCTTCTGCTTACGAAGATCCGAAAGAAGTTGTTGAGTTCTACAGCAAAAACAAAGAGCTGATGGACAACATGCGTAACGTCGCTCTGGAAGAACAGGCTGTTGAAGCGGTTCTGGCGAAAGCTAAAGTGACTGAAAAAGCCACTACTTTCAACGAACTGATGAACCAGCAGGCGTAATTCGTTGCTTTTATAGTACGAAATTCGCACATAAACCCGTCACCTTCTGGTGGCGGGTTTTTTTTTTGTCACGCATTTTGCATGGGAAGGGTGCGAAAACAGCGTTTCAGTGTTAGCGTTACAACAAAAGATTGTTATGCTTGAATTATGGCGATGTCGTACCCATTACAGAGGGACTAGCTGATAATCCGTCCATAAGGTTACAATCAGCACAGCAGGTTTTTTCAAATTTTATCCAGGAGACGGAAATGTCATACAGCGGCGAACGAGATAACTTTGCACCCCATATGGCGCTGGTGCCGATGGTCATTGAACAGACCTCGCGTGGTGAGCGCTCTTTTGATATCTATTCTCGTCTACTTAAGGAACGCGTCATTTTTCTGACCGGCCAGGTCGAAGACCATATGGCTAACCTGATTGTGGCGCAGATGCTGTTCCTGGAAGCAGAAAACCCGGAAAAAGATATCTACCTGTATATTAACTCCCCTGGTGGCGTGATTACTGCAGGGATGTCTATCTATGACACCATGCAGTTTATTAAGCCGGACGTTAGCACCATTTGTATGGGCCAGGCGGCCTCAATGGGCGCGTTTCTGCTGACTGCCGGGGCGAAAGGTAAACGTTTTTGCCTGCCTAATTCTCGCGTCATGATCCACCAGCCTCTGGGCGGTTACCAGGGTCAGGCAACGGATATTGAAATTCATGCCCGTGAAATCTTGAAGGTAAAAGGGCGCATGAACGAACTTATGGCGCATCATACGGGTCAATCTCTTGAGCAGATTGAACGTGATACCGAGCGCGATCGCTTCCTCTCCGCTTCTGAAGCGGTGGAGTACGGTCTGGTCGACTCGATTTTGACCCATCGTAATTAATGCCCAGGGCGCAGGTGTGCCGCTATAATTACCTGGAGCGGCACAACGCTGACTAGCGTCTTGCGCCTGAGAATGGCATTTGCGTCGTCGTGTGCGGCACAAAGAACAAAGAAGAGGTTTTGACCCATGACAGATAAACGCAAAGATGGCTCGGGCAAATTGTTGTACTGCTCTTTTTGCGGCAAAAGCCAGCATGAAGTGCGTAAGCTGATTGCCGGACCATCCGTGTATATCTGCGACGAATGTGTTGATTTATGTAACGACATCATTCGCGAAGAGATTAAGGAAGTAGCACCGCACCGTGAACGCAGTGCGCTGCCGACGCCACATGAAATTCGCAACCACCTGGACGATTACGTTATTGGCCAGGAACAGGCGAAGAAAGTGCTGGCGGTCGCGGTATACAACCATTACAAACGTCTGCGCAACGGCGACACCAGCAATGGCGTCGAGTTGGGCAAAAGTAACATCCTGCTGATTGGCCCGACGGGTTCTGGTAAAACGCTGTTGGCTGAAACGCTGGCGCGTCTGCTGGACGTTCCGTTCACCATGGCCGATGCCACCACCCTGACCGAAGCCGGTTATGTGGGTGAAGATGTTGAAAATATTATTCAGAAGCTGTTGCAGAAGTGCGATTACGACGTGCAGAAAGCGCAGCGCGGTATTGTCTATATCGATGAGATCGACAAGATTTCGCGTAAATCAGACAATCCGTCTATTACCCGTGACGTTTCCGGTGAAGGCGTGCAGCAGGCGCTGTTGAAACTGATCGAAGGAACAGTTGCCGCTGTTCCGCCACAGGGTGGACGCAAACATCCGCAGCAGGAGTTCTTGCAGGTTGATACCTCCAAGATTCTGTTTATCTGTGGTGGTGCGTTTGCCGGTCTGGATAAGGTGATTGCTAACCGTGTTGAAACCGGCTCCGGCATTGGTTTTGGCGCGACGGTAAAAGCCCAGTCCGATAAGGCCAGCGAAGGTGAATTGTTGTCGCAGGTTGAACCAGAAGATCTGATCAAATTTGGTCTGATCCCTGAGTTCATCGGCCGTCTGCCCGTTGTGGCAACGCTGAGCGAACTGAGTGAAGAAGCGCTGATCCAGATCCTAAAAGAACCGAAAAACGCCCTGACTAAGCAGTATCAGGCGCTGTTCAATCTTGAAGGTGTGGATCTGGAATTCCGCGAGGAAGCGCTGGATGCTATCGCCAAGAAAGCGATGATTCGTAAAACCGGTGCGCGTGGTCTGCGTTCTATCGTGGAAGCCGCGTTGCTCGACACCATGTACGATCTTCCTTCTATGGAGGACGTTGAAAAAGTGGTGATCGACGAGTCTGTGATTGGCGGTCAGAGCAAGCCGTTGCTGATTTACGGTAAGCCGGAAGCACAGCAGGCATCTGGCGAATAATTCATCAATTCATACAGACGTTTAACCAAAAAGGGGGGATTTTATCTCCCCTTTTATTTTTCCGTAAACATGGCGTTGAATGTGTGGGAAACATCCCCATATACTGACATACATGTTAAAGGTGGTGTGAAGCACAGTCGTACCACCTGATTACCTGGCGGAAACTAAACTAAGAGAGAGCTCTATGAATCCTGAGCGTTCTGAACGCATTGAAATCCCCGTATTGCCGTTGCGCGATGTGGTGGTTTATCCGCACATGGTCATACCCTTATTTGTAGGGCGGGAAAAATCTATCCGTTGTCTTGAAGCGGCTATGGACCATGATAAAAAAATCATGCTGGTCGCGCAGAAAGAAGCTTCAACGGATGAGCCGGGTGTAAACGATCTTTTCACCGTCGGGACCGTGGCCTCTATTTTGCAGATGCTGAAACTGCCTGACGGCACCGTAAAAGTGCTGGTCGAGGGGTTACAGCGCGCGCGTATTTCTGCGTTGTCAGACAACGGCGAGCATTTCTCTGCGAAAGCGGAGTACCTTGATTCGCCTGCTATTGATGAGCGCGAACAGGAAGTGCTGGTACGTACAGCTATCAGCCAGTTCGAAGGCTATATCAAGCTAAACAAAAAAATCCCACCAGAGGTGCTGACGTCGCTTAACAGCATTGACGATCCCGCGCGTCTGGCGGACACCATCGCTGCCCATATGCCGCTGAAGCTGGCGGATAAGCAGTCCGTGCTGGAGATGTCTGACGTGAATGAACGTCTGGAATATCTGATGGCAATGATGGAATCCGAAATCGATCTGCTGCAGGTTGAAAAACGTATTCGCAACCGTGTGAAAAAGCAGATGGAGAAGTCTCAGCGTGAGTACTATCTGAACGAGCAAATGAAAGCGATTCAGAAAGAGCTCGGCGAGATGGACGATGCGCCGGATGAAAACGAAGCGCTGAAACGCAAGATCGACGCGGCGAAGATGCCGAAAGAGGCAAAAGAGAAAGCGGAAGCAGAGCTGCAGAAGCTGAAAATGATGTCTCCGATGTCGGCGGAAGCAACGGTCGTGCGTGGCTACATCGACTGGATGGTACAGGTTCCGTGGAATGCGCGTAGCAAGGTCAAAAAAGACCTGCGTCAGGCGCAGGAAATCCTCGATACCGACCATTATGGTCTGGAGCGTGTGAAAGATCGTATTCTTGAGTATCTTGCGGTCCAGAGCCGTGTGAACAAAATCAAGGGACCGATCCTGTGTCTGGTTGGACCGCCGGGGGTGGGTAAAACCTCTCTGGGTCAGTCCATCGCGAAGGCGACAGGGCGTAAATACATCCGTATGGCGCTTGGCGGCGTGCGTGATGAGGCTGAAATTCGTGGTCACCGCCGAACCTATATCGGTTCGATGCCGGGCAAACTGATCCAGAAAATGGCCAAAGTGGGCGTGAAAAACCCGCTGTTCCTGCTTGATGAGATCGACAAAATGTCTTCTGACATGCGTGGCGATCCGGCATCAGCACTGCTTGAGGTGCTGGATCCAGAGCAGAACGTGGCGTTCAGCGATCACTACCTGGAAGTGGACTACGACCTCAGCGACGTCATGTTCGTTGCGACGTCGAACTCCATGAACATTCCGGCACCGTTGCTGGATCGTATGGAAGTGATTCGTCTGTCTGGCTATACCGAAGACGAGAAGCTTAATATAGCTAAGCGTCATCTGTTGCCAAAACAGATTGAGCGTAATGCGCTGAAAAAAGGCGAGCTGACGGTTGATGATAGCGCCATTGTGGGCATCATTCGTTACTACACCCGTGAAGCGGGCGTGCGTAGTCTGGAGCGTGAAATCTCCAAACTGTGCCGTAAAGCGGTTAAGCAATTGTTGCTCGATAAGTCACTGAAACACATCGAGATCAATGGTGATAACCTGCACGACTACCTGGGTGTGCAGCGCTTTGACTATGGCCGTGCGGATAACGAAAACCGCGTTGGTCAGGTCACGGGGCTGGCATGGACAGAAGTGGGCGGCGATCTGCTGACCATTGAAACCGCCTGTGTTCCTGGTAAAGGCAAGCTGACTTACACCGGATCGCTCGGCGAAGTGATGCAGGAATCCATTCAGGCCGCACTGACCGTGGTGCGTGCGCGTGCGGAAAAACTGGGTATTAACCCGGACTTTTACGAAAAACGCGACATCCACGTTCACGTACCTGAAGGCGCGACGCCGAAAGATGGTCCAAGCGCGGGTATTGCCATGTGCACTGCGCTGGTCTCGTGCCTGACCGGTAACCCGGTTCGTGCCGATGTGGCGATGACTGGCGAGATCACCCTGCGTGGTCAGGTTCTGCCTATCGGTGGCTTGAAAGAAAAACTGTTGGCGGCACACCGTGGTGGCATTAAGACGGTCTTAATTCCAGACGAAAACAAACGTGACCTGGAAGAGATTCCGGACAACGTTATTGCCGATCTTAATATTCACCCGGTGAAACGTATTGAGGAAGTTCTGACTCTTGCGTTGCAAAATGAACCCTCTGGAATGCAGGTTGTGACGGCAAAATAGTGACCTCGCGCAAAGAGCATTAATAAAAACAGGGCTGGCAGGCCATTTCGGGCTTGCCAGCCTTTTTTTGTATAGCTAATTTAGATAACGGATTGGGCTTGCCATCATTATCGGGTGTTGTAAGGGCATGGCAGGCCTGATATAACTGCTGCGCGGTCGCACTTTGAAGGATTCAGGTGCGATATATATTATAAAGAGGAAGAGAAGAGTGAATAAATCTCAACTGATCGACAAAATTGCTGCAGGGGCTGATATCTCTAAAGCTGCGGCTGGACGTGCGTTAGATGCAATTATTGCTTCTGTTACCGAATCCCTGAAAGAAGGTGATGACGTAGCACTGGTAGGTTTTGGTACTTTTGCCGTTAAAGAGCGTGCTGCCCGTACTGGTCGCAACCCGCAAACAGGTAAAGAGATCACCATCGCCGCGGCTAAAGTACCGGGCTTCCGTGCAGGTAAAGCACTGAAAGACGCGGTAAACTAAGTGATTTCCCCTTTGGGGATGTGACTAAGTACAAGGGCGCATCAACCGATGTGCCTTTTTTATTTCTGATTCCGGTACTTTCTACGCGTTGTGGGCTGACAATTGCCCCAGTTTCTTGTCACAATAGGCCTTTGTGCGCAGCGTTCAGGAAACGCTATGCTGCGTGAAGCATATATACTCAAAATCCTTGCCGCCGTCGTTGTAACCAACGCGAAGGCGGCCTGAAGGATAACGCGTATAGTCATCTACAGCGGAGTGTGGTTACACCATGATGGACAGCTTACGCACGGCTGCTAACAGTCTCGTGCTCAAGATTATTTTCGGTATCATTATCGTGTCGTTCATTTTGACCGGCGTGAGTGGTTACCTGATTGGCGGGGGCAATAACTACGCCGCTAAAGTGAATGGCCAGGAGATCAGCCGCGGGCAGTTCGAGAATGCGTTCAACAGCGAACGTAACCGCATGCAGCAACAGCTGGGCGATCAATATTCTGAGCTGGCGGCGAACGAAGGTTATATGAAAACGCTGCGTCAGCAGGTGCTGAATCGTCTTGTGGACGAAGCGCTGCTGGATCAGTATTCCCGTGAGCTTAAGCTCAACATTAGCGACGATCAGATTAAGCAGGCTATTTTCGCCACCCCGGCTTTCCAGGTTGACGGAAAATTTGATAACAACCGCTACAATGCGATTGTCAATCAAATGGGAATGACTGCAGACCAGTACGCACAGGCATTACGTAATCAGCTCACGACACAGCAGCTGATTAACGGTGTTGCCGGTACGGACTTCATGCTGAAAGGCGAAACGGACGAACTGGCGGCGCTGGTCGCACAGCAGCGTATCGTGCGCGAGGCGACAATTGACGTTAACGCCCTGGCCGCGAAGCAGTCTGTTACCGACGAAGAAGTGGCCAGTTACTACGAGCAGAATAAAAATCGCTTTATGACGCCGGAACAGTTCCGTGTGAGCTATATCAAGCTGGATGCTGCAGCAATGCAGGAAACCGCCAGCGATGCTGATATTCAGTCTTACTATGACCAGCATCAGGATCAATTCACTCAGCCGCAGCGTAATCGCTACAGCATCATACAGACCAAAACAGAAGATGAAGCAAAAGCGGTGCTTGATGCGCTGAACAAAGGGGGTGATTTTGCGACCCTGGCGAAAGAAAAATCTGCCGATATCATTTCTGCCCGTAACGGCGGTGATATGGGTTGGCTGGAAGACGCCACCACCCCAGATGAACTGAAAAATTCCGGTCTGAAAGAAAAAGGCCAACTGTCAGGCGTGATTAAGTCTTCTGTTGGTTTCCTCGTTGCGCGCCTTGATGATGTGCAACCTGCGCAGGTTAAACCGCTGAGTGAAGCCCGTGACGACATTGCAGCGAAAGTTAAGCAGGAAAAAGCGCTGGATGCCTACTATGCGCTGCAGCAGAAAGTCAGCGACGCGGCCAGCAACGATAACGAATCTCTGGCGGGTGCGGAGCAGGCAGCAGGGATGAAAGCGGTTGAAACGGGCTGGTTTAGCCGTGACAGCTTGCCGGAAGAACTGAATTTCAAACCAGTTGCTGACATCATTTTCAATGGTGGTCTGATAGGCGAGAACGGTACGCCGGGCAGCAACTCAGACATCATCACCGTGGATGGCGATCGTGCGTTTGTGCTGCGTATTAGCGAACACAAAGCAGAAGCAGTTAAGCCGTTAGCAGAAGTGAAAGAACAGGTTACCGCGCTCGTTAAGCACAATAAAGCTGAGCAGCAGGCGAAACTGGATGCAGATAAACTGCTGGCCGATCTGAAAGCGGGTAAAGGCGATGAAGCGCTGAAAGCGGCGGGTCTGAGCTTTGGCGAAGCGAAAACGCTGAGCCGTACGGGTCAGGATCCGCTGAGCCAGGCGGCCTTTGGCCTGAGCCTGCCTGCGAAAGACAAGCCGAGCTACGGTGTTGCGAACGACATGCAGGGTAACGTTGTACTGTTGGCGCTGGACGAAGTAAAAGCAGGCTCTATGCCAGAAGCACAGAAAAAAGCGATGGTTCAGGGGATTACTCAGAACAACGCTCAGATTGTCTTCGAAGCACTGATGAGCAACCTGCGTAAAGCGGCAAAAATTAAAGTCGGTGACGCGCTGGAACAGCAGCAATAACCGAGGCTTCTCGCAAATAATTGCAAAAAGTTGTATATACCAAAGGCCGCTTTCGCGGCCTTTTCCATTTCTGAAAATTGCCATTTGTCTGCCGTTTATCCCCCCGCTATCGTGGCTCTACTGTTAACCAACAAGGAGCAAAACAGTATGAAACATGGAATTAAAGCCCTGCTTATTACCTTTTCATTGACCTGTGCCGGTATGGTGCAAACTGCACTTGCAGCGGAACCTGCCGCCAAAAGTCAGGCGGTTCAGACCAAAGCGGATGCCTCAGGAAGCACACACAGCAAAGCCACGCCAGCGACAAAGCCGAGTGATGATGAAGGTACCAGGGTAAGCATCAACAGCGCCTCAGCGGAGGATTTAGCGCGAGTGATGAATGGGGTTGGGTTGAAGAAAGCACAGGCCATTGTCAGCTATCGCGAGGAGTACGGACCATTTAAAACGGTCGATGATTTAAAGCAGGTACCGGGGATGGGAAGTTCGCTGGTGGAACGTAATCTGGCATTTTTAACACTTTAATAACTTGCAGAGCGTTGAAAGTTTGCCAGACTGTAGAGGTCATACCAGTTATGACCTCTTTACCCTGAAGTCTGTTCCTATAAAAACAACGTAAGGTTTCTGCGCTATGCAAACACAAATCAAAGTTCGTGGTTTTCATCTTGATGTCTATCAGCACGTTAACAATGCCCGCTATCTTGAGTTTCTGGAAGAAGCCCGCTGGGATGGCCTGGAAAACAGTGACAGTTTTCAATGGATGACTGCACACCACATTGCGTTTGTGGTTGTTAACATCAATATCAACTACCGCCGTCCTGCCGTGCTGAGCGATCTGTTGACCATAACCAGTCAGGTACAACAGCTAAATGGCAAAAGCGGCGTATTAAACCAGACCATCACACTGGAGCCAGAAGGGCAGGTAGTGGCTGATGCGTTGATTACTTTCGTCTGTATTGATTTGAAAACGCAGAAAGCGCTGCCGTTGGAAGGAGAGTTACGCGAGAAATTGGAACAAATGGTGAAGTAACGGAACGTTGCCTGATGGCGCCTCGCTTATCAGGCCTACAAAACGAGAAGTAGATGTAGGCCGGATAAGGTGTATGCACCGCCATCCGGCACAACTCAGCAGATTACTGTAACCCGGTTTTCTGCTTCATCGCCGCCATCACCGCCGGCTTATCCGCCAGATAATGGTTCAGACCGTTGGCACGCAGATTACAGGCAGCACAATGGCCGCAACCGTTGCCCTTGATCCCGTTATAGCAGGTCAGTGTCTCTTCACGCACCAGGTCTAACTTGCCCCAATAGTCGGCTAACGCCCAGGTTTCGGCTTTATCAATCCACATCAACGGGGTTTCGAAACGGATGTCTTTTGCCATTCCCAGGCTCACGGCATGATTCAGGGCTTTGACAAACTCGTCACGACAGTCCGGATAACCAGAGAAATCGGTCTCGCAAACGCCGGTAATGACCGCCTCTGCCTGTACCTGGTAAGCGTAAATTGCCGCCAGTGTTAAGAACAGAATGTTACGTCCAGGCACAAAAGTATTCGGGATCCCGTCCGCGTCCGGTTCATAATCGGGTACCGGGATATTGTCGCGGGTCAGGCTGCTGACAGCCAGTTCGCTGAGCAGCATCACGTCGAGAACTTTGTGTGCACGGGCGCCGAGTTTTAAGGCCAGATCACGTGCGACGTCAATTTCAGCGCGATGGCGCTGACCATAATCAAAGGTCACGCAGTGCACTTCATCATACTGATGTAGCGCTTGCACCAGACAGGTCGTGGAGTCCTGGCCTCCACTAAATACAACAACGGCACGTTTCATGGCTTTTCCTGACAAATAACGAAAGCGCTTATGGTAGCGTCTGGGCGTGTCGCCGACCAGCTTCTTCACGCTGAAGGGGGCGGTAACCAGGCCTCGGTGAACTCAAACCAGCCACGCGGATTCAAACGTACGCCATTTACGCCCGGCGGAGCGCTAATTCGATAGTGATAATTGAACAGCGGCGTAAGCGTGGCGTCATGCATTAACGTGGCGAAAACCTGCTGTAAAGCCGCATGACGATCGCCCTCATCGGCCTGAATTTGCAAAGCATCCAGCGTGGTTTGCAGATGAGTATATGCGGATGCATTCAGAACATGTGACCATAGCTGATCGCAACGTAACCACTGTTCGAGGGTATACTCGGGGGCTTCGCCAATCAGCCTGTCTCCCATCATCAGATCGGCATGGGCTAAAGGATGATCGCCATCCCAGTTTTTAGCATTATGAAAAATAAGCGTTAATTCACAACCCAGTTTTGCCAGCGCCTGGCGCAGCTGTTCCGCCATCGTATGCAGTTCGACCGGTAAGTGGTAGGCCAGCGTCAGTTTTTCCGGCAACGCCACCTCGTCCAGCGCATCCCATTGTGGGATCGTCCATCCTGGCAGCAGGGCATTGCTGGGGGTAATGAGGTTTTCATCCACCTCAAGCGTCTGTAGCAGCGAAGAGCGGTGGATAATATTGACCAGTCGACGGGCCTGCTGTGTATTCAGTCGCGCGCTTTTTCTGAGCGTGAGATAGCAAAAACCGAGGCTGATCCCGCTACTCACCTGGCTTAGCATGGGCAGTTCCTCTGGTTTACCAATCGCAATTTGCACCGGGTGGCGGCAGCTGGTGCCCAGATCCTGGGAAAAGAGTTGCGGGGTTATCCAGTATTCAATAGCTTTCAGCAGCGGATGGCCAAGATGGTAGTTATCGTGGCTCTCGATGCGAACCAGTTCTGGTGTAAACAGCGTCAGTCGGAACGGGCCAGTCCCGACAAAGGGCTGTTCTGGGTGAGCGAGATGGCTACTGTAACTTGCCAGACGGTGTGCCAGCCAAAAGTCAGGACGATGCAAAATAAAAGTCAGACATTGAGGGTGCGTCACCTCTATGCGTTTAACGCTGATAAACAATCTGGCCAGTGCGGGCAGTTCAAGCAACATCAACAGCCGTTGGTGTAACTGAGCACTGTTGACAACATCACCGTTATGCCAGTGCAGTGTTGAGCGAATATAGAAATCCCAACGCAGCCCGTCGGCAGAGATATTCCAGTGGTGGGCTAAATCGCCGCAGGGGCGTTGCGTGTGACTGTCAAAACGTGTCAGGCCAGAGAACACCTGCCCGGCAAGATGCTGTTCTGCACGACCGGGCAGGAATCCAGGATGCAAAGGTTCGAGCTGGCGATAATAGGGGATACGCAGGGTTGGCGTATCATTTTGCCATTGTCCGCCCATAAACGGCTGCAGCAGGGTTCTTAATTCCCCGGGGGCCAGTTGAGCCAGTTCCAGTACGCTGAGCTGTTCACCCTTTTGCAGTGCCTGCTCCATCATCGTGTTGCGCAGAGAGTCCGGAGTGACCAAAAAACGTAATGTTCCGCGTTTCCCGCGTCCGGACTGAGCTTGCCATACCAGCCAACCGGCATCCTGCGCTTGCCTGAGCAGGGTACGGACATGGCGCTCGCTGCAAAAACAGCGTTCAGCAAGTTCCCCGACGGTCACCGACTGCGGCTCTCCGTTCGAAGGCTGCCACAGGCGTTGATACTGGTTCAGGCGATTAAGCAGACGCATTGATACTTTATCCTTCAGGATGCCCGTTAACGGTTTTTGCGCAGAAAAAACCGGAACAATTTTCTTTATCTATTCACTATTACTTCCGTATATCTCAGGAGATACTGAATCACAAGTTAACCGCGTCACAGTGTGGAGAAAGAAATGGCTCGTCTGGCTGCATTTGATATGGATGGCACCCTTTTGATGCCGAATCACCATTTAGGTGATGAAACCCTTTCGACGCTGGCACGCCTGCGTGAACGAGATATCACGCTGACGTTTGCGACCGGTCGTCATGTGCTGGAGATGCGTCATATTTTGGGCTCGATCTCGCTGGACGCCTTTTTAATCACCGGTAACGGGACGCGTATTCACTCGCTGGAAGGTGATGTATTGCATCGTCAGGATCTGGCTCCCTCGGTTGCCGATATCGTATTGCACCAGCGGTGGGAAACGCAGGCAAGCATGCATGTTTTTAATGACAACGGCTGGTTCACTGGGCAAGAGATTCCGTCACTGTTGCAAGCGCATGTGTACAGCGGATTTCGTTATCAGATAGTGGATGTGAAGCGTATTCCTGCTCATCAGGTCACGAAAATCTGCTTCTGTGGCGATCATGATGATTTGGTTCGCCTGCGTATTCAGTTGAATGACGCGCTGGGCGAGCAGGCGAATCTCTGTTTTTCCGCAGTTGATTGCCTTGAAGTGCTGCCGCTGGGCTGTAACAAAGGTTCTGCGCTGGCAGTACTGAGCGATCACTTGGGTTATTCCATGGCTGACTGCATGGCGTTTGGCGACGCCATGAACGATCGTGAAATGTTGGGCCGCGTTGGGCGTGGTCTGATTATGGGAAACGCGATGCCGCAGCTTATTGCTGCGCTGCCTCATTTATCGGTGATTGGGCATTGCCGCAATCAGGCGGTATCACACTTTTTGACGCATTGGCTGGACAATCCGCATCTACCTTATTCCCCCGAATGAGAGATCCCTTCCAGCAAGCCAGACCTTAGTGTCTGGCTTTTTTTTGACCGATTAATGGGTATTCAGCAGGCGGGCAAGTTCTGCTTTCGATGGCGTTAAATCACCGATGTGCGCCTCGACCCATTGCGGGTTGTAATAGGTTTCCAGATAGCGTTCGCCGCTGTCGCACAGCAACGTAACCAGCGACCCCGTTTCTCCTGCATCGCGCATCCGAGCGGCAAGTTGTAACGCTCCCCACATATTGGTACCGGTTGAGGCGCCCACTTTACGGCCTAGCTGCGTCTCCAGCCAGTGCGCGGTGGCAACGCTTGCGGCATCCGGAACGCGCAACATTTCATCAACTACATCAGGAATGAAAGAAGGCTCTACGCGTGGGCGGCCAATGCCTTCAATTTTGCTGCCGACCGGACTGCGTAACGACGCATCGCGATCCTGCCAGTAAGGCAGAAAGACCGAGTTCTCCGGGTCTACCACCATCAGACGAGTGTCGTAGCCCTGACAGCGAATATAACGGCCAATGGTTGCGGAGGTACCGCCGGTTCCTGCGCTCATCACGATATGGCGAGGCACGGGGTTTGGCTCACACTGCATCTGGCGGAAGATACTGTCGGCAATATTGTTGTTACCACGCCAGTCAGTAGCGCGTTCAGCGTAGGTGAACTGGTCCATATAATGTCCGTTCAGTTCATGTGCCAGCTGTTCAGACGCTGCATAGATTTCACAGGCGCTTTCCACGAAGTGGCAGCGACCGCCATAAAATTCAATCTGTTCAATTTTGCGTTTTGCCGTACAGGAAGGCATAACGGCAATAAACGGCAGTCCAAGCAGACGGGCGAAATAAGCCTCAGAAACCGCCGTTGAACCGGATGATGATTCGATAATCGTGGTGCCTTCTTTAATCCAGCCATTACACAGTCCGTAGAGAAACAGTGAGCGTGCCAGGCGATGTTTCAGGCTACCGGTTGGATGCGTGCTCTCATCTTTTAAATAGAGCTGAATACCCGGAAACGCCGGTAGCGACAGGCGAATAAGATGCGTATCGGCAGAACGCTGGTAATCCGCATTAATTTCATTGATGGCGTTTTTAACCCAGGAGCTATTCATCATTAATATCCATTTGTCATTTTGTGCCCAGAATAGCGAAAAGCACGGAAAAAATTGTTGCCATTTAGCCTTTAAAATAGAATGTAAGGAGAAAATTCTTCTCTGTGGAGTGGATATGTTAGACAAAATTGACCGTAAGCTGCTTGGCCTACTACAACAAGACTGCACCCTTTCTTTGCAGGCGTTAGCCGATGCCGTTAATCTGACAACCACCCCCTGCTGGAAACGCCTCAAGCGGCTTGAGGATGACGGCATTCTGCTGGGCAAGGTTGCCCTTCTGGATCCAGAAAAACTGGGGCTGGGCTTAACCGCGTTTGTGCTGATTAAAACCCAGCATCACAGCAGCGAGTGGTACTGCCGCTTTGTCACCGAAGTGACCGGGATGCCAGAGGTACTGGGTTTCTGGCGAATGGCTGGGGAGTATGATTACCTGATGCGGGTGCAGGTTGCTGATATGAAACGCTATGATGATTTCTATAAGCGTCTGGTGAATAGCGTACCGGGCCTGTCTGATGTTACCTCCAGTTTTGCGATGGAACAGATTAAATACACGACTGCTCTACCTATTGAATAACTCTCCCGGTGGTCATTGCCGGAAATCTTGTCAGGACATAACGCGTGCGATTATTTGCTCAATTAAGCTGGTACTTCCGCCGGGAGTGGCGTCGCTACCTCGGGGCTGTAGCCTTGCTTATCATCATCGCTATTCTTCAGCTTATCCCGCCAAAAGTGGTCGGTATCATCGTGGACGGCGTAACGACACAGCGCTTCACAACCGAGCGACTGCTGATGTGGGTCGGCACGATTGCCCTGATTGCGGTGGTGGTCTATTTGTTGCGCTATGTCTGGCGCGTACTGTTGTTTGGCGCATCCTACCAACTGGCAGTTGAACTACGCGAAGACTATTACCGCCAGTTGAGCCGCCAGCATCCCGAATTTTATCTGCGTCATCGCACAGGCGATCTGATGGCGCGTGCAACTAACGATGTTGATCGGGTGGTGTTTGCGGCTGGCGAAGGTGTATTGACGCTGGTGGACTCACTGGTCATGGGGTGCGCGGTGTTGATCGTGATGTCTACGCAAATCAGTTGGGAGCTGACGCTGATCGCGTTACTCCCAATGCCGGTGATGGCGATAATGATCAAGCGTTACGGCGATCGACTGCATAATCGCTTTAAGGTTGCGCAAGCAGCGTTCTCCAGCCTGAACGATCGTACTCAGGAAAGTCTTACCAGTATCCGCATGATTAAGGCTTTTGGTCTGGAAGACCGACAGTCGGCGCTATTTGCCGAAGATGCTAAAGATACCGGCAAGAAAAACTTGCGGGTCGCCCGCATTGACGCCCGTTTTGACCCCACGATTTATATCGCCATAGGTATGGCTAACCTGCTGGCTATCGCCGGGGGAAGTTGGATGGTGGTGCATGGTTCTCTGACCCTTGGTCAGTTAACCAGCTTTATGATGTATCTCGGTCTGATGATTTGGCCGATGCTGGCACTGGCATGGATGTTTAATATTGTTGAGCGAGGCAGCGCCGCATATAGCCGTATTCGCGCGATGCTGGCTGAAGCCCCCGTGGTGGATGATGGGACAGAACCCGTACCAGAAGGACGTGGTGAGTTAGCGGTGGCCATTCGCGAATTTCGCTACCCACAGACGGCTCATCCGGTGCTGGAGAATGTGAATTTCCAGCTTAAGCCAGGGCAGATGCTGGGCATTTGTGGCCCAACTGGGGCTGGGAAAAGTACCGTACTATCGCTGCTCCAGCGCCACTTCGATATCACTCAAGGCGATGTGCGTTTTCATGATATTCCGTTAACGCGCTTGCAGCTTGATAGCTGGCGTAGCCGCCTGGCAGTGGTCAGCCAGACACCTTTCTTGTTCTCGGATACGGTCGCCAACAACATAGCGCTTGGACGCCCGCAGGCCACACAGGATGAAATTGAACATGTTGCACGTCTGGCCAGCGTGCATGAGGATATTTTACGTCTTCCTCAGGGGTATGACACCGAAGTGGGTGAACGCGGCGTGATGCTGTCCGGTGGACAAAAACAGCGTATTTCTATCGCTCGTGCGCTGCTGCTGAATGCTGAAATCCTGATTCTTGATGATGCGTTATCGGCGGTGGATGGTCGTACTGAACATCAAATCCTGCATAACCTGCGCCAGTGGGGAGAAGGCAGAACCGTGATAATCAGCGCTCACCGTTTATCTGCGCTGACAGAAGCCAATGAAATTATCGTGATGCAGCACGGACATATTGCTCAGCGTGGCGAACACGATGCGTTGGTTCAGCAACCCGGCTGGTATCGTGATATGTACCGCTATCAGCAACTGGAAGCGGCATTGTCTGATGCGCCGGCTACCGATGAGGAGGCGGCTAATGCGTAGTTTTGGACAATTATGGCCGACCCTGAAAAGGCTGCTGGCGTACGG
This sequence comes from Citrobacter sp. R-1.5.2, assembly GCF_035064245.1. Lineage (NCBI taxonomy): Bacteria > Pseudomonadati > Pseudomonadota > Gammaproteobacteria > Enterobacterales > Enterobacteriaceae > Citrobacter > Citrobacter sp. R-1.5.2. The sequence goes on from NZ_JASEYC010000004.1 coordinate 264,814, forward strand.
CTCGCCGTGGCGAAAGCAGCTGTCTATCGCTGTTGTCATGCTGTGGGTAGCGGCAGCGGCGGAGGTGAGTGGTCCGCTGCTCATCAGCTATTTTATCGATAACATGGTAGCGAAGAACAATCTGCCGTTGGCGATGGTCGCCGGGCTGGTGGCGGCCTATGTCGGTCTGCAACTGTTGGCGGCGGGCCTGCATTACGCGCAGTCATTACTCTTTAACCAGGCGGCCGTTGGTGTGGTGCAGCAGTTACGTACCGATGTGATGGATGCCGCGCTGCGTCAGCCGCTCAGTGCTTTTGATACTCAGCCTGTCGGGCAGCTTATCTCCCGGGTGACCAATGACACCGAAGTGATTCGCGACCTGTACGTGACGGTAGTCGCGACGGTACTGCGCAGTGCCGCCTTAATCGGTGCCATGCTGGTAGCGATGTTCAGCCTTGAGTGGCGGATGGCGCTGGTTGCGATGGCCATATTCCCGGCTGTGCTGGTGGTGATGGTGATTTATCAGCGCTATAGCACTCCTATTGTGCGTCGCGTTCGCGCCTATCTGGCAGATATTAATGATGGCTTTAACGAAGTTATTAATGGCATGAGCGTGATCCAGCAGTTCCGTCAGCAGGCGCGTTTTGGTGAGCGAATGGGCGAAGCCAGCCGTTCGCACTATATGGCGCGCATGCAAACGCTGCGATTGGATGGCTTTTTGTTGCGCCCGTTGCTCAGCCTGTTTTCGGCCCTGATCCTCTGCGGTTTGCTGACGCTGTTTAGCTTTACATCCGGCACGTCCATTGAAGTTGGGGTGCTGTATGCGTTTATCAGCTATCTGGGGCGTTTGAACGAGCCGTTGATTGAGCTGACGACCCAGCAATCAATGCTGCAACAGGCGGTGGTAGCGGGTGAACGTGTATTTGAACTGATGGATGGCCCACGCCAGCGTTATGGTGAGGATATCCAACCCCTGAAAAGCGGGGACATTGAGGTTGATAACGTCTCTTTTGCCTATCGCGACGACAATCTGGTGCTGCAAAACATCAGTTTGTCCGTACCTTCTCGTCGTTTTGTTGCGTTGGTTGGGCATACCGGTAGCGGCAAGAGTACGCTCGCCAGTCTGCTGATGGGGTACTACCCGTTGACGCAGGGTGATATTCGTCTGGACGGACGACCGCTGTCTTCGTTGAGCCACAGTGTGTTACGCCAGGGCGTTGCGATGGTGCAGCAGGATCCGGTGGTGATGGCGGATACCTTCCTGGCCAACGTGACGCTGGGCCGCGATATTTCTGAAGAGCGGGTATGGCAGGCGCTGGAGACGGTGCAACTGGCGGAGCTGGCGCGCGGGCTGAGTGACGGTATTCATACCCGACTGGGCGAGCAGGGCAATAATTTATCAGTCGGGCAGAAACAGCTGCTGGCGCTGGCGCGTGTGCTGGTCGAAACGCCGCAGGTGCTGATTTTGGACGAAGCGACGGCCAGCATTGACTCCGGTACTGAACAGGCTATTCAGCAGGCGTTGGCAGCAGTGCGTAAGCACACCACGCTGGTGGTGATTGCGCATCGGTTATCCACCATTGTCGATGCCGACACTATTCTGGTACTGCACCGGGGGCAGGCCGTTGAGCGCGGCACGCACCAGCAACTGCTTGCCGCACAGGGCCGCTACTGGCAAATGTATCAACTGCAGTTGGCGGGCGAAGAGTTGGCGGCTAGCGTAAACGAAGATTCGGCAATCGCCTGATGGCGCTGCGTTTATCAGACCTACAGCCAGTGTGGTTTCGTAGGCCTGATGACGCGTTTTCGCCGCCATCCTGCAATCAACAATCTGGTGCAAAAATGTAACGCACTATGCACCGTTATAGTGCGCTTTTTCTTTTTCTATCCTCGCCGTACCCCGTGCGGCTGAATCATCCCGCGTTTTTCATTCCTGGCACACCCCTTGCAATGTTCAGTATGTGTATCTGCAGCCACTACTGAATTCTGACTGGAGGGGATCTATGAAGCTGGTTACCGTGGTAATCAAACCGTTCAAACTGGAAGACGTCCGTGAAGCATTGTCGTCTATGGGTATTCAGGGGCTGACCGTCACCGAAGTGAAGGGGTTTGGCCGACAAAAAGGTCATGCTGAGTTGTACCGGGGAGCGGAATACAGCGTCAACTTCTTACCCAAAGTGAAGATTGATGTGGCAATTGCTGATGACCAACTGGACGGCGTAATTGATGTCATCAGTAAGGCCGCCTACACCGGAAAAATTGGCGACGGCAAAATTTTCGTCGCCGAGCTACAACGCGTGATTCGTATTCGTACCGGCGAAGCCGACGAAGCCGCACTGTAACGTCTGGCACACAGTGATAGGAAACCAAAAGATGAAGATAGCAACGATGAAAACGGGTATTGCATCACTGGCGCTGCTGCCGGGACTGGCGATGGCGGCACCGGCGGTCGCGGATAAAGCCGATAACGCTTTTATGATGATTTGCACTGCGCTGGTGCTGTTTATGACTATTCCTGGCATTGCGTTGTTCTACGGCGGTTTAATTCGCGGTAAGAACGTGCTGTCAATGCTGACCCAGGTTACGGTGACATTCGCTCTGGTCTGTATTTTGTGGGTCGTTTATGGCTACTCGCTGACTTTCGGCGAAGGAAATAATTTTTTTGGTAACTTCAACTGGGTCATGCTGAAGAATATTGCACTGACGGCGGTGACGGGGAGTATCTATCAGTATATTCACGTTGCTTTTCAGGGGTCTTTCGCCTGTATCACTGTTGGGCTTATCGTCGGTGCGTTGGCTGAACGTATTCGCTTCTCAGCGGTGCTGATTTTTGTGGTGGTGTGGCTGACGTTGTCCTACATCCCTATTGCACACATGGTCTGGGGCGGTGGTTTGCTGGCTACTCACGGTGCGCTGGATTTTGCAGGCGGCACGGTAGTGCATATCAACGCCGCGATTGCCGGTCTGGTTGGGGCTTATCTGATTGGTAAACGGGTCGGTTTTGGCAAAGAAGCGTTTAAGCCGCATAACCTGCCAATGGTTTTTACCGGCACGGCTATTCTCTATATCGGCTGGTTTGGCTTTAACGCGGGCTCCGCGGGGATGGCGAATGAAATTGCCGCGCTGGCCTTCGTGAATACCGTTGTTGCAACCGCGGCCGCTATTCTCGGCTGGATCTTCGGTGAATGGGCGCTGCGTGGCAAACCATCATTGCTGGGAGCCTGTTCTGGCGCCATTGCGGGTCTGGTTGGTGTGACGCCTGCCTGTGGTTATATCGGTGTTGGTGGGGCGTTGATCATCGGCGTGGTTGCCGGTTTGGCAGGGCTGTGGGGAGTGACGATGCTGAAGCGCTTTCTGCGCGTTGATGACCCGTGTGATGTCTTCGGTGTTCACGGTGTCTGTGGGATTGTCGGATGTATCCTGACTGGCGTATTCGCCGCCAGCTCTTTAGGCGGAGTGGGCTTTGCCGAAGGTGTTACCATGGGGCATCAGCTTCTTGTGCAGTTGGAAAGTGTGGCGATCACCATTGTCTGGTCCGGTGTCGTGGCATTTATCGGCTATAAATTGGCGGACATGACGGTAGGTCTGCGCGTACCGGAAGAGCAGGAGCGCGAAGGGTTGGATGTGAACAGCCACGGCGAAAACGCCTACAACGCCTGATGTTTCAATTTCTCGGATAGTGCTAAACGCTTTTCCGGCCTACAACAATTTACCCTGTAGGCCGGAAAAAAAATCAATTACGATTACGCATTACCCCTTCCTGCACGGTAGAGGCGACCAGCACGCCATCCTGCGTATAGAACTCCCCGCGTACAAATCCCCGGGCACCGGAGGCCGATGTACTTTCTACGTTGTACAACAACCACTCATTGATATTAAAAGGACGATGGAACCACATAGAATGGTCGATCGTAGCGATCTGAATCCCTTTTTCCAGAAAACCAATGCCATACGGCTGTAAAGCAACGGGCAGGAAGTTCAGATCAGAGGCGTAACCGAGCAGATACTGATGTACACGAAGATCGTCCTGCAGCGTGCCGTTAGCGCGGATCCATACCTGGCGAGTCGGGTTGGCAACGTGACCTTTTAACGGATTATGAAATTCCACCGGACGGACTTCCAGCGGGCGGTCGTTGATAAATTTTTCTTTCAATAGCGGTGGCAGCAGGTGAGCTACTGAACGGGCGATCTCAGTTTCTGATTTAAGTTCTTCAGGGCCAGGCGCATCCGGCATCTCTTTTTGATGCTCAAACCCATCTTCTGGTGCCTGGAAAGAGGCGGTCATATAAAAAATGGGCTTTCCATTCTGGATCGCGGCAACGCGGCGGGCACTGAAGCTGTTACCATCGCGCAGTACCTCGACATCATAGATGATGGGCTTTTGGCTGTCGCCCGGCCGTAAAAAGTAGCTGTGGAAGGAATGCACCAGACGTTCTTCCGGCACGGTCTCTTTCGCGGCGTACAACGCCTGACCGACAACCTGTCCACCAAAAACCTGACGTAACCCTAAGTCTTCACTTTGGCCCCGAAAGAGTCCTTCTTCAATTTTTTCCAGATTTAACAATGTCAGCAAATTTTTCAGTGCCAGACTCATACGTGCTCTCCAGGTAATAGCGATCTCGCAGCGAGGTAGGCAGAGTATAACGCAATTTTGAAAGTGGTCCGATGGGTGCAATTGTCTGAATTACAGGCCTATTACAAGCAGAAATTGCTAATTTGTGCCACACTTAGTCATGTTATGTTTTTGTTAACCACTCTTCTGGCGAGGAAAGTTCTCGCTGGTGCATAGATGAGAAGGAGAATTTAATGAAACTCGTGCACATGGTAAGTGGTTTAGCGGTTGCGGTCGCTCTGGCGGCCTGTGCTGGTAAAAGTGCAGATATTCAAACACCTGCGCCAAGTCCTAATACGTCAATTGCTGACACACAGTCAAAAATTCAACAGCCGAATGTGTCTGGTACGGTATGGATCCGCCAGAAAGTTGCTTTACCGCCGGATGCCGTGCTGACCGTCACACTGTCAGATGCATCGCTTGCCGATGCACCGTCAAAAGTGCTGTCGCAAAAAGTTGTGCGTACCGAGGGCAAACAAGCACCATTCAGCTTCGTGCTCCCGTTTAACCCGGCAGATATTCAGCCAAACGCGCGTATTCTGCTGAGTGCGGCGATTACGGTGAATGATAAGCTGGTCTTTATTACTGATACCGTCCAGACGGTGATTAATCAGGGGGGGACTAAAGCCGACCTGACCCTGGTCCCGGTTCAGCAGACGGCCGTTCCTGTACAGGCGAGCGGTGGTGCCGCGACAACGGTACCGTCAACGTCACCCACGCAGGTGAATCCGTCTTCCGCTGTTCCTGCCCCGACACAGTACTAAGGGCATACTAACCCTCTCCGTCCGGAGGGGGTTAGTACACCCAGCGATAACGTTGTAAATCGATTTGTCCACTCCCTGAAACCACAATACCTTCTGCCAGCAATGCCTGGCGTTGTCGTTGCAGGTCAGGACCTGTCAGTGAAATCATTCCGTGACGATTCACCACTCGATACCAGGGCAGGGTGCTACCTTCAGGCAGTCGCTTGAGTACACCGCCCACCTGGCGTGCAGCGCGCGGTGAGCCAGCAAGCCTGGCGACATCGCCATAGGTGGTGACGAATCCTTCGGGGATTGAGGCAACGATTTGCCAGACGCGTTGAGGGAAAGAGTCTTGTATATCCATCGTTTATTCCTGCGCTAATCCTCCAGCATAATCCCGAATGACGAGGTAGTGAAGCTTCATTGCACAAGAAAACAGCATCCGATGCGGGATGGGTTGCAATTACAGGGTGCAGCAGTGATAATGCGCCTGCGCGTTGGTTAACAACGCTCTCAATGGGGGCTCTGTTGGTTCTCCCGCAACGCTACTCTGTTCACCAGGTCAGGTCCGGAAGGAAGCAGCCAGGGCAGATGACGTGTGTGCCGGGATGTAGCTGGCAGGGCCCCCACCCAATTCTGCCGTCCGGCAATCTCAATTCTTCTCATCTTCTTTTCTTTGTCATCGTATTGTCATTTTATTGTCATCAAATGCTGTCAATGTGTTTCGGGGATGTTATTTGATGCTTTTGCCGTCGCCATCGCGCAGAGATATGACTCTTGCGCCCGGTGGACTTTGGCTGACCACAAGGACTTTTTACGATGTCGACCGCAGTATTGAATGTCAAAATTGATGAGGCGCTAAAAGAAAAGCTGCGTCATTACGCTGAAGTGAATAATGAGAACCTAAGTATCTCGACGGAAAAATTGCTGCTTATCGCGTTTTCCGCCATTGAAGAGGCGGGAGTCTCCGCTGACGATATTGATAGCCAGCACACGGAAGAATCCGTGGTTGAAGCACTGACTCCTAAAGAAATCAAAGCGCTGCGCAGATTACTGAAGAAGAAAAAATGAAACAACAACCGCTCTCAACCGCCTGTAATTATGGCGAAGCCTGTGAATTGCTTCGTTCCGGTTATGTGAAACATGTTCGTCTGAGCTGGAATGTCGGTAGCGATGAATTTTTCCGTATTGCTTCTGACTGGTGCGATGCCGGGGCGAAAATTAAGAAAGACGGGGAGAATTTTGTGATTTCCCTGAAAGGTTTTCCGGTTCCCCGCCAACTGTAGATATTGAGGGTTTAAGTTAGCGCATGACGAGCTTTGTGGCTCGTCGCTCATATTATTTTGCGCATTTTCCCGTGACTTGCCTGTAAACGCAGGTTGTCCCAAATGGGTTGCAATGTCCGGAAGGCCGAGCGCATTGTGTCATCGGGCAGTGCGAAGGGCATGCGTAAGAAGCGATCGAATGCGCCATCCAGGCCGAAGCGCGTCCCGGTACCCAACTGAATACCTGCACTTTCAGCGCGCGCGGCAAACAACGTCGCCAGCGTATCGGGTAATTCAACCCAGAAAGAGAGTCCCCCCTGCGGTTGAGTAAACTGCCACTCCGGGAAATGTGTCTTCATCAGGTCATGGCACCGATCGCGCCGGGTGGTGAGCAATTGCCGTCTGTCTGGAAGAAAATCGGTCGCATTGTCCAGTAACCAACCCGTGGCAAGCTGTTCAAGCACTGGTGATCCTAAATCAAATGTGTCGCGAGTCTGTACCAGCGCGGCAATGGTACGCGATGAGGCCCGAATCCATCCCAGACGCAGACCTCCCCAAAAACTTTTCCCCGCCGATCCCAGCATGATGATGGGCGCGTCATCATGGAATGCCGCCAGCGGTGGTGGTGGCGGGGCGTCATACCACAGATTGACCATGGTTTCGTCCACCACCAGTGTCGTGCGGGTTCTGGCGGAGATATCGGCGATAGCCTGGCGTGTCGTCGCATCCATACAACGTCCGGTAGGATTGTGAAAATCTGGCATCAGGTAGGCCATTCTCGGCGCAGTTTGCGCAATAGTGGCAACAAGGCCCGATGTATCCCAGCCGTGTTCGGGCAGTGACACGCCCACGGGGCGGCAGGACGCACCTTGAATGGCTGCAATGGCGAGTGGATAGGTAGGATGATCGACCAACACACGATCGCCGGGACCCGTGAGCAAACGCAGGATCAGCGCCAGGCCGCTGACTGCGCCATTCACCACCATTATTTCATCCGGCTGTGTGGGTAATCCGCGTTCGCAATAATGCCGGGCAATAGATTCTCGCAGCGTTGGTAACCCCTGGGGCAAATATCCTGAACTTAGCAAATGCTGTGGCATCGCCAGCAGGGCTTGCTGGTACGCCTGATGAATTTCGGGCCCGGCGCTAAGGGCTGCTGTGGACAAATCCAGCGCGGTGCTGGTGCGGGTTCGCGTCGGTACATGACGGGTATGTTCCGGCAGGATCACGCGTGAACCACTTCCATGACGGCTTTCCAGATACCCTTCTTCCCGCAGTTGCGCCATTGCGCTGGCAATCGTCGTGCGACTGACTTCAAGCACGGCGGCCAGTTCGCGTTCGCCGGGTAAGCGCGTATCCAGTGCCAGTCGGCCATCCAGGATCAGCAGGCGTAGTGCCTCTGCCAACTGTCGCCAGATAGGTGTACGTGAGGGGGTCTCCTGCCAGTGCCCGAGCAGGCGCTGCAGGGACTGGCTTCCATAACGGCGAGATGACATAGCAGTCCACTTTCTGAAAACTGGACATTAATCATAGTGCCAATTGCGGTGAAGATGAAAGCTATCTGAGGGGTGAGGAGAAAATTATGCTGCGTCGTTTACTTCAGCTGTATATCGGACTGGCGCTGTACGGCGTTTCGACGGCGATGTTTGTACGTGCAGATTTAGGGGCTGACCCGTGGAACGTATTTCATCTTGGCGTAGCAAATCTATTATCGATGAATATCGGCCTGGTGATCATCGCCGTGGGGGTACTGGTTCTGCTGGCATGGATACCACTGCGCCAGCGCCCCGGATTTGGCACTCTCAGCAATGTCATTATGATTGGTTTGGCTGCAGATGCCGCGCTGGCGGTGATCCCGGGATTTGAATCGCTACTGACGCGCAGTGGACTGCTGGTGGCGGCGGTTATCTTGAATGCGCTAGCGACCAGTCTGTACATCGGTGCCGGTTTTGGGGCGGGCCCACGTGACGGCTTGATGACCGGCATTCATGCGCGTACTGGTTGGTCTGTACGGACTATCCGGACCGCAATCGAGGTGTCGGTTTTGCTCAGTGGTTGGCTTCTTGGCGGAACCGTGGGTGTTGGAACGGTACTGTATGCGTTAGCTATTGGACCGTTAATTCAGATTTGCCTGCCGTGGTTTCGCCATCAGCCGCAGTCACGTATTCGTGTTCGGAATGAGCCTACGGCGTGATTGCCAGCTGACGACTAAACTTAACCTCGACTGACGCGGCCGGAATCGGCTTGCCGCGCAGTACACTTCGGAGGTTTATCTGATGAAGTATGTTGATGGTTTTGTTGTTGCCGTTCCTGCCGAAAACAAGGAGGCATATATCGCGATGGCGGCAAAGGCTGCGCCGCTTTTCAAGGAATTCGGTGCACTGCGCATTGTGGAGTGTTGGGCTGATGATGTTCCCGACGGTAAGTTGACCGATTTTCGTATGGCGGTAAAAGCGCAGGATCATGAAGAAGTGGTATTCAGCTGGATTGAATACCCTTCTAAAGAAGTCCGCGATGCGGCGAATCAGAAGATGATGTCCGATCCCCGTATGAAGGAGTTTGGTGAGTCTATGCCATTTGATGGCAAGCGAATGATCTACGGTGGATTCTCGCCCATTATGGAAGAGTGACGTGACTGGCTGTGCGGCGTGCCGCCAGCCATCTCAATACACGCCAGTGCCCTGTTAGAGTCGTTTTTCCGCCCACAGAATAAATTCCGCCTTTGGCAGTGCTTTGCTGTACAGCCAGCCTTGACCATACTGTACGCCATGTTGACGGAGCCAGCTTTCCTGGTTCTCGGTCTCGATGCCTTCCGCCACCATTTCCAGCTTCAGCGTTTTGGCTATCTCGATAATATGTGGCGTGACGTTATTGTATTCCAGCGCGTCAACAAACGATTTGTCTATCTTCAGGATGTCTACATCCAGATCCTGCAAATAACTCAGGCTGGAGTAGCCTGTACCAAAATCATCAATATAAATAGAGTGGCCTGCCTGACGGTATTTGGCGATAAACGGTGCACTGTTTTTCGGGTCGGCAAATTCACGCTCAGTCAGTTCCAGGGCAATTTGTGCGGGTTGTAGTTGCCAGTGGTTCACCATGCGGCTTAGCAGTGCCGGAAGTGTTTCGGACTTTAAATCGGCCGACTCAAGGTTGAGTGATATATGCTGTTGAGGATGTTGATGCAGCCATTTACCCAGATCCTCGAAGACGTTTTCAATAATCAAACGAGTGAGAGGTTCTGTCAGGCCGGTTTCTTCGGCCAGGGGGATAAAAATATCGGGTGAGAGATAGCTACCGTCAGCTTGTCGCCAACGAGCCAGTGCTTCTGCACCCACGACCTTTCCCGTTTTGAGCGAAATAATGGGCTGGTAATGGACTTTGATATCCCGGTTCTGAATGGCGTCTTGCAATTGGTGATGGGGGGACTGCAAGCGGCGCAAAATACGCAGAATAAAGAAGGCGGTGAGCAGGCCAATAATAATCCCTGCCGGGAGCCAGATCAGCGCCTGTCGGTGCCAGGATTTTTGCAAAGGTAATGTCGACGCCCAGCTGACGATAGTGATACCTAGTTCGGGGAAAGGGCGAGAATTATAAATACTGCCCTCTTTTTGAAAATGGCTGATAGAACTGTCTTTTTGCAGTTGATGTAACACGTCCAAGGGGAGATCGGCACTACTGGCCACCACGACGTTGCTTACTGTACCCACAATGGCGACTTCGATAGGCCATGAACCAAATGGGATAACATCAATGAACGAGCCAGGGTCGATCATCACCACATAATGCTCGCTGCCGAGCGCCGCCATAAAACGCTGTATTCCGAGGTCGTTTTGCGAGGTTAACCAGGCGCGATAGCCATCCGGTGTCATTTTCATTGGCGGTGGAAACGCAGCAGCCTGGCTCCTTTTCTCAAGGGAGGAACATTGTGGAACATTGTCTTTGAGGTACATCACTTCCTGAATATAACGGTAGCTGTAGGACAACCGGCGCATTTCCAGCAAATGTTCCTCTGAGCAGGGCACACCCTGGAAGGCTTCTATTTTGCGTAGCGCTTTTTTTGCCTGCTCGCCAACGCGTTCCGTACGCAAAGCGACCTGGCTGGAAAATGAATCAAGCTCATCTATAAATTTCGTTTCGACCTGACGATGTGCCAGCCACAGGCTTAAACACACCGGTACGAGGATGGACAGAACCAGTATTCCCGCCACCAGGCCAATCAGATGTCGTGTTGTCACAGTGATATCCTTATTAACACAGCGTAGAGAAAGTATATCCGAAAGCTAAAAAAGCAATTCGATTGGCATCATATATTTAGGGCCACTTATCACTCCGATAAATTACCCATAGCATAAATCAGGTTGAGATCTGTACGGGAGTGGTGTATTTTGATGGATATGTTATAACGTAACATATTGAGGTTGCCATGAAACCGGATATCCATCCTTTTTATCGCCCAGTGGTGTTTCACGATACCAGTGCCAATGAATACTTTAAGGTCGGTTCGACGATCAAAACCGAACGAGAGATTGAGTTCGAGGGCCAAATGTACCCGTACGTAACGCTTGATATCTCGTCTAAGTCACACCCGTACTACACCGGTAAACAAAAAACCTTCGATAACGAAGGTAGCGCGGCTCGTTTCCAGAAACGTTTCGGCCACTTCATTGGCACTAAGCGAGGTTAAGATGCAGGTACTCAATTCACTTCGCAGCGCCAAACAACGGCACCCTGACTGCCAGATAGTCAAACGCAAAGGGCGTTTGTACGTCATCTGCAAAACGAATCCGCGGTTTAAAGCGGTACAGGGCCGTAAAAAAAGACGTTAGTCACTTTGCCAGCATTGCAGGGACTGAAGTGCGTTCCCCTCGGGGGACGCACTTTTTTTGTTTGTGACAGGGCGTGATTACTGACTGGTCTGCGCGCGGGTTAATGTGAAGACATCATAAAATGACAGTTCACCTTTCCGCGTTATCATTTTTTGCAATTGGGCCTTATGCTCACTGTCGACTTGGGGAGAATGCAGGATAGTGTCGATGAGTGAGGGCGGCACAAAGCGCGTGTTATACCATTCACCGTTATAGCAGACTCTGAAATCCAGTACGTCAATATCTTCAAAGCGGTAACGCGGCGCAACGTCAAAAAAGAAAAAGGCGTTGAGTAAGACGAACAGTACAACCAACAGCCATACCGAATCGACCAGCGTTTCTGATTGCAGCATTACCGCCAGCGTGGCAAAAAACGCAACATACATGCCGATAAATAGCCCTGGATGTTTACGAATAAAGCTGATGCTAAAGCGCGGTTTGTTGTCGCGCTTTTCGCGAATATTTAAGTCGTCGATGGTTTCGGTAAGCAGGCGTTGTATTTCTGTCATCTCTTGCCTTCGTGAAGTCTGCAATAGTCAGGAGGGATCAGCCTATTTTAAAAGGGGATACTCTCTGAGAAAAGTAACAGATTAACCACAATTTAGCATAACAGTTACATATCAGATCACAGTGTTTTGATGATCCGTGCCGGATTGCCACCGACGACGGTGTTTGCCGGAACGCTTTTAGTCACCACTGCACCTGACGCCACAACCACGTTGTCGCCCAGTGTTACACCCGGATTTATCACTGCGCGCCCCCCGATCCAGACATTATTCCCGATGGTTACAGGTTTCCCTAGTTCAACTCCGCTGTTGCGTTCGTTAGCGTCCAATGGATGGGTTGCCGTATAGATATGGACTCCCGGTGCCAGCATACAGTTATCACCGATGTGGATTGGGCAGACATCAAGCATGACGCAGTCGAAGTTGGCGTAAAACGCTTTGCCGAGATAAATGTTATACCCGTAGTCACAACGAAAAGAGGGCTCAATGTAAGCGTCTTCGCTTTGACCCAATAGATCGCGCAAGATAGCCTGACGTTCACTCTGCGCATCGGGTGCGGTGGCATTGTATCGGTGGATGAGTTGGCGTGCACGGAGACGATCGTTGCGCAACGTTTCATCTGCCGGGCGATACAATTCGCCGGCGATCATCTTTTGCTTATCTTCACTCATTACGAACTTTCCTGTTTGCTGATAGGCCGTCACAGTACAGTAAAACGCAATGCAGGGAAGGGGAACGTTCCCGTTTTCCCACCGTGATCGCAATCACGTGATTTGAATTAAATAATGGTTGCTGGTACGGGAAATGGTCAGTCAGACAAACAAATGTTTCGCGATACCTGACTTAACCTCATGAGCAATTAACGAATAAATTTCCAAACAGATGTTGGGATCTTGTCGTAGAGCTTATTCATTGTCAATTCAGCAAGACGATGATCGGCGGCTGAGTAAAATACAGCCAGTTCATTGTCAGACAATTCATATTTATTTTTCTCAATAACACGTTCAAGCGTGTCAATTGTTTGACAGCGTCGTAGGCGCATCAAATAATCTGTTTTAGTTAATGGTTTATCGGACATAACTCTTACCTATGATTGTAATAATTTTTAACAAGACAAACTGACAGGATTAGCCCTGGTGGCATTGACAAAACAGCGAAATAGTCGATTACCTGACTTCCGCCATTTCTGCAGATCCTGCGTATTAATACCATAACTGCTGAACAACATAAAAGTGTCATCCAGGTATTCATCAATCTGCGCGATCAGCTTATTGTCCTCATTGTACTTAATTTTATAATTAAGTGCGAAGGTTGCAATATGCTCTATCAGTTCATTGAGCTGCAAGCTGGTTGCAGAGGTAGGGTCATTTACCCAACCATGGTTGCTTTGTTCAAGGTTTGCAAGACAGTCATGATACAGAGTTTCGCAGAGAAATTTAAGCTGCGCGATATCATGTCTTTTCGGTGAGTATTCATCCATAACGCATCCCCTTCTTAGTGGTTTAGACTAACCGAACACCTTTCGGGATGGATACAACAAACTACCTGGAACTTGCCCGCGACTCCTGATGATTTAACTATAATCTACTCTAAAAAAGATTTCATCGTCATATCACGAAAAATTACAATTATGTAAAATTATGATGCAGTCCCATTTTTACGTTTTAACAGATACATGCCGGTATTCGAAATGGAACAACTTCTTTATTCTCGGCCAATCATCACGTTATCTTGTTTAGGTTTAGCAACGAAAGGCGACAACCGACTCTGTGAACGAAAACTAGGAATAGTCTTAATATTTATTTAAGTAAATAAGGGTCCGTGACGTTTTTTAAGAATAGCCTTTAAACTCACAAGGATTATATCGCTTATTTAAACAAGAGAAAATAAACGAAATCGCAATAAGCGCTTTTTATGATTTTTTTCCAGAAAAAAGGCCGCTTGCGCGGCCTTATCTTTAGGAATGTATCAATGATGCTCAACTGAGTGGCTATGTTCAACATCTTCGTTCTTGCGGCTAAAGCGGCGGCGGACCACCACAAAGAACACCGGAACAAAGAAGATAGCCAATACGGTTGCAGTGACCATCCCGCCCATTACGCCAGTACCGACGGCGTTCTGCGCGCCACTACCTGCACCGGAGCTGATAACCAACGGCATTACGCCGAGGATAAAGGCTAACGATGTCATCAGAATCGGACGTAAACGCATGCGAACCGCGTCCAGCGTCGCCTCTACCAGACCTTTACCTTCTTTATCCATCAAGTCTTTGGCGAATTCGACGATCAATATCGCGTTCTTCGCCGACAACCCAATGGTTGTGAGCAGGCCCACCTGGAAGTAAACGTCGTTGGTCAAACCACGGAACGTTGCCGCCAGCAGCGCACCGATAACCCCCAGCGGAACGACCAGCATAACGGAGAATGGAATTGACCAGCTCTCGTACAATGCTGCCAGACACAGGAAGACGACGATCAGTGAAATCGCATACAGGGCAGGTGCCTGGTTACCAGACAGTCGTTCCTGGTAGGACATGCCTGTCCAGTCATAGCCGATACCGGATGGCAGTTTGCTGGCAAGTTGTTCCATCATTGCCATCGCTTCACCGGTACTTTTACCCGGTGCGGCCTGGCCTAAGATTTCCATGGACGGCAGACCGTTATAGCGTTCCAGACGCGGTGAACCATATTCCCAACGCGAGGAAGAGAACGCAGAGAACGGCACCATTTGTCCATCACTACCACGGACATACCAGTTTCCAATATCTTCCGGCAACATACGGTATTTGGCTTCAGACATGACGTAAACTTTCTTCACACGACCACGGTCGATGAAGTCGTTCACGTAGCTTCCGCCCCATGCAGCGCCCAGCGTTGTATTAATGTCACTAATGGAAACACCCAGAGCCTGCGCTTTTTCCTGATCGATATCGATCTTGAATTGCGGAGTATCTTCCAGACCGTTAGGACGTACGCCCACTAACAGATCAGGATGTTTCGCGACTTCACCAAACAACTGGTTACGCGCCTGAGTCAATTTTTCATGGCCCAGACCGGCCTGGTCAATCAACTGGAAGTCGAAACCCGTCGCGGTGCCCAGTTCTACGATTGCTGGCAGGTTAAAGGCGAATACCATGGCGTCTTTAATCTGCGAGAACGCCCCCATCGCACGCTGAGTAATCGCTTCTACCTTGTTCTCTTCACCTGGACGTTCACTCCAGTCTTTCAGAGAGACGAATGCGATACCGGTGTTCTGACCACGACCAGCAAAGCCGAAGCCGTTAACCGCAAACACCGATTCAACGTTCGCTTTTTCTTTGGTCAGGTAGTAATCCGTCACTTCGTCCAGCACTTTCTGGGTACGCTCTTGCGTTGCACCTGCTGGCAGCTGAGCCATGGTCAGGAATACACCCTGGTCTTCATCTGGCAGGAAGGAGCTTGGCAGGCGAACAAACAGATAGGCCATGCCGACGACGATGATCAGATACAGCGCCAGGTAACGACCGGTGCTGCGCAGAATACCGCCTACGCTATCGGTGTAGTGGTGCGTGCTCTTATCGAACATGCGGTTGAACCAACCGAAGAAGCCCGTTTTACCTTCACCGTGATCGCCTTTAGCAATCGGTTTAAGCATTGTTGCACACAGGGCAGGGGTCAGAATCAACGCCACCAGTACAGACAACGCCATTGCGGAAACAATGGTGATGGAGAACTGACGGTAAATCGCACCGGTAGAACCCCCGAAGAAGGCCATTGGGATAAATACCGCTGACAATACCATCGCGATACCCACCAATGCGCCCTGAATCTGGCCCATTGATTTACGCGTTGCTTCTTTCGGTGGTAGCCCTTCTTCAGCCATGACACGTTCAACGTTCTCGACCACCACGATGGCGTCATCCACCAACAGGCCGATGGCGAGCACCATCCCGAACATCGTTAGCGTGTTTATCGAGAAGCCGAAAATCGCCAACACAGCAAAAGTACCCAACAACACGACCGGGACGGCGATGGTCGGAATCAGCGTCGCGCGGAAGTTCTGCAGGAACAGATACATAACCAGGAACACGAGGATGATTGCTTCCGCCAGCGTCTTCACAACTTCGTGAATAGAGATTTTCACGAACGGTGTTGTGTCATACGGATAAACAATTTTCAGGCCTGATGGGAAGAACGGTTCCATCTTCACCAGTTCAGCGCGGATAGCCGCTGCGGTATCCAGGGCGTTCGCACCGGTAGCCAGTTTGATACCCAGACCAGACGCAGGCTTGCCGTTGAACTTCGCAATGATGTCGTAGTTTTCACCACCCAGCTCAATCTTCGCTACATCGCGCAGACGAACCTGGGAGCCATCCTGGTTCACTTTCAGCAGAATTTTGCCGAATTCGTCGGTGGAGGTCAGACGCGTCTGAGCAATGATAGAGGCGTTCAGTTGCTGGCCTTTCACGGGTGGCGTACCACCAAGCTGACCGGCTGCAACCTGGGCGTTCTGCGCTTTAATCGCGGAAATTACATCAACCGGCGTAAGCTGGTATTTGTTCAGTTCGGTTGGGTCCATCCAGATACGCATCGCGTACTGTGAACCGAATAGCTGCACGTCACCGACGCCTGAAGTACGGCTGATGGTGTCTTTCATGTTAGCGGCGACGTAATCCGAGATATCTTCCTGCGTCATTGTGCCATCGGTGTTGATAACACCAACAACCATCAGGAAGCTACTGGATGATTTCTCAACGCTAACCCCTTGCTGCTGTACTTCCTGAGGCAGTAACGGCATGGCCAGCTGCAGTTTGTTCTGCACCTGTACCTGCGCGATATCCGCATCAGTACCGGACTGGAAGGTTAAGGTGATCTGCACGGTACCCGTGGAGTCACTGTTTGAGGACATGTACATCAGGTTATCGATACCGTTCATATTCTGTTCGATAACCTGCGTA
Source organism: Citrobacter sp. R-1.5.2 (assembly GCF_035064245.1). Taxonomy (NCBI): domain Bacteria; kingdom Pseudomonadati; phylum Pseudomonadota; class Gammaproteobacteria; order Enterobacterales; family Enterobacteriaceae; genus Citrobacter; species Citrobacter sp. R-1.5.2. The sequence goes on from NZ_JASEYC010000004.1 coordinate 281,723, forward strand.
ACAGTATCCTGTACTGTTTTGGCATCAGCGCCAGGGTAGGTCGCGGAGATCGTCACTGCCGGAGGTGCAATAGTAGGATATTGCGCTACCGGCAATTTGAGGATCGCGAGCCCCCCTGCCAACATGATGATAATGGCGATCACCCACGCAAATATGGGGCGATCGATAAAGAAATTAGGCATGTCTTAACGGCTCCTGTTTAAGTTAAGACTTGGACTGTTCAGGCTGGCTACCGCTTGCGGCTGGCTGGTTATTATCCGCGGTTACTTCCTGCGCTTTTACCTGAGCGCCAGGACGAACTTTCTGCAGCCCACTTACAATCACACGGTCGCCCGGCTTAAGTCCTTCAGTGACTAACCATTTGTCGCCAATTGCTTGTGCTGCCACAATTTGACGCGTTTCAACTTTGTCATCAGCACCGATAACCAATGCACTGGCATCACCACGCGGTGTGCGAGTAACGCCTTGCTGTGGAACCAGTAACGCCGTTGGGTTTGTCCCTTCTTCCAGACGCGCACGGACGAACATACCCGGCAGTAAGGTGTGATCCGGGTTCGGGAAGATTGCGCGTAACGTAATTGACCCAGTGGTTTGATCAACCGTCACATCCGAAAACTCCAGCGTACCGGACTGCGGGAATTTAATACCGTCGCTGGTGACCAGTTCAACTTTCGCTTTACCGTTCTCTTGCTTCAGCGTGCCATTGGCCAGCTCTTGTTTCAGGCGCAGGAAATCGTTACTTGACTGTGTCACATCGACATAGATGGGATCCAATTGCTGAACAGTCGCCAGAGCGGTCGCCTGACCATTTTGCACCAGTGCGCCTTCAGTAACGGATGACTTACCAATGCGGCCGCTGATTGGCGACGTGACTTTGGTATAGGCCAGATTGATACGTGCGGTTTCTACCGCGGCTTTCGCAGCGACAACAGCAGCGTTCGCCTGTTGTGCATCTGCCAGCGCGCTATCGTAGTCCTGTTGACTGATGTACTTCGTACCCAACAGTTTCTGATAACGTTTAACCGTCAGCTGAGCGATATTTGCCGCTGCTTGTGCTTTGGCCAGATCGCCTTTCGCACTTTCGTAAGCGGCCTGGTAAGTAGCAGGATCAATCTGATAGAGAGACACACCCGCTTCAATGTCGCCGCCTTCGGTAAAGTTACGCTTCAGGATAATACCGCTGACCTGAGGGCGAACTTCCGCAATGCGAAAAGCACTGGTGCGACCTGGGAGTTCAGTTGTGATCTGTAGAGGTTCAGTTTTGAGCGTCACAACTCCAACTTCTGGCATCTGCTGGCCCCCTTGTTGGGCCTGTTTGTCGTCACATCCTGTTAGCGCTAAGCTGCCTGAGAGCATCAGAACGACTGCCAGAGGCGTTAACCCTCTGTTTTTGTTCATATGTAAACCTCGAGTGTCCGATTTCAAATTGATCAATGGCTTAAAGCCCATAAACCCATTGCTGCGTTTATATTATCGTCGTGCTATGGTACATACATTCACAAATGTATGTAAATCTAACGCCTGTAAATTCACTGACATATGGCACGAAAAACCAAACAACAAGCACAGGAAACAAGGCAGCACATTCTGGATGTTGCTCTGCGTTTGTTTTCGCAGCAAGGGGTATCATCCACCTCGCTTGCGGAGATCGCAAAAGCCGCTGGTGTAACTCGCGGTGCTATCTATTGGCATTTCAAAAACAAGTCGGATTTATTCAGTGAAATCTGGGAGCTAGCAAAACCTAACATTGATGAGTTAGAAACTGAGTATCAGGCAAAATTCCCCGACGATCCACTATCAGTATTAAGAGAAATATTAGTTTACGTTCTTGAAGCGACCGTGACTGAAGAACGCCGACGTTTATTGATGGAGATTATATTCCACAAATGCGAATTTGTCGGGGAAATAGCAACAGTTCAACTGGTTCAACGCAGCCTGTGTCTTGAAAACTATGACCGGATCGAACAAACGCTGCGACACTGTATGGCTGCAAACATGTTGCCGGAGAATCTGAATACGCGCCGTGTGGCAGTACTACTGCGTAGTTATATCTCCGGGATCATTGAGAACTGGTTATTCGCGCCCGAATCGTTTGATTTGCGAAAAGAGGCGCGCGACTACGTTGCAGTGCTACTGGAGATGTGTCTGCTTTGTCCGACACTGCGTGTGAAGGTCGCAGAGACGAGCTAACTGTCAGACCCAATACCAGGAATTCTCCTGGAGGGTTTCCCTCCTGCTATTCTGTCCGCCACAGCCGTGATATTCTTGCCGCTTGACTATTTTCGGTCACTTTCCCGGTTCAGAAACGTTCATTCTCATGACTATGTTGCAGCTCTATAAACGTTCACAGCATCTTATTGCTATAAGCATTCTTTTCTTCATTCTATTGCTGTCCAGCCAGTCATCAGCATTTGCGCGAGCGCAACAGAATGGTGAACTGCCGACAAAAGTGGATATTCAGAGCCAGTTGGATGCGCTGAATAAACAAAAAGATCTTTCCGCGCAGGACAAACTGGTTCAGCAGGATCTTATCGATACTATCGCCACGCTGGATAAAATAGATCGCGTAAAAGATGAGACCGTACAGCTTCGTCAGAAAGTGGCTCAGGCGCCGGAGAAAATGCGCCAGGCAACGGATGCGTTGAATTCACTCAGCGATGTCGATAATGACGATGAAACGCGGAAAACGCTAAGTACGCTCTCTCTGCGCCAGCTTGAATCTCGTGTCGCCCAGGTGCTGGACGATCTGCAAAGCGCGCAAAACGACCTTGCAGCCTACAACAGTCAGTTGGTTTCGCTGCAAACGCAGCCAGAGCGTGTGCAAAATGCGATGTACACCGCATCACAGCAAATGCAGCAAATCCGCAATCGCCTGGATGGGACTAATGTGGGTGAGGCGGCATTACGCCCCAGCCAACAGGTGTTGCTGCAGGCGCAGCAAGCGTTGCTGAGCGCGCAGATCGATCAACAGCGTAAGAGTCTGGAAGGCAACACGGTTTTGCAGGATACCTTGCAGAAACAACGTGATTATGTAACGGCGAATACGAATCGTCTCGAACATCAGCTTCAGTTGCTGCAAGAAGCGGTGAACAGCAAACGTCTGACGCTAACCGAAAAGACGGCGCAGGAAGCGGTAACACCAGACGAAGCGGCCCGTATCCAGACCAACCCGCTAGTTAAACAAGAACTTGATATTAACCATCAGCTCAGCCAGCGTCTGATATCTGCCACCGAAAACGGCAACACGTTGATGCAGCAAAACATTAAAGTCAAAAACTGGCTTGATCGTGCGTTGCAATCTGAACGCAATATTAAAGAACAAATCGCCGTGCTGAAAGGCAGCCTGCTGTTGTCACGCATTCTGTACCAGCAACAGCAAACGCTGCCGTCGGCAGATGAACTTGCCGACATGACCAACCGTATTGCCGACTTACGTCTGGAACAATTCGAGGTCAACCAGCAGCGTGATGCGCTATTCCAGAATGATGCGTTTGTCGCCAAGCTAGAAGAAGGGCACAGCAATGAAGTGAATGGCGAAGTCCATGATGCCCTGCTGCAGGTTGTGGATATGCGTCGTGAACTGTTGGATCAACTGAATAAGCAGTTGGGTAACCAATTGATGATGGCCATTAACCTGCAAATTAATCAACAGCAGTTAATGAGCGTATCGAAAAATCTGAAAGGGATCCTCACGCAGCAAATCTTCTGGGTAAACAGTAACCGCCCGATGGACTGGGACTGGATCAAGGCGTTCCCGCAAACGCTTAAAGACCAGTTTAAGTCGATGAAAATTACCGTGAACTGGGAAAAAGCCTGGCCGGCGGTATTCATTGCGTTCCTGGCCGGTCTGCCGTTGCTGCTTATTGCCGGGCTCATCCGCTGGCGTCTGAAATGGCTGAAAGAGTATCAGGCAAAACTCGCCGCGGCGGTGGGGAACTTGCGTAATGACAGCCAGCTCAATACGCCAAAAGCGATACTGATTGATTTGATCAGAGCCTTACCCGCATGTCTGATTATTCTCGCTGTAGGCTTGATTCTGCTGACGATGCAATTAAACGTCAGCGATCTGCTGTGGGCATTCAGTAAGAAGATGACCGTTTTCTGGCTGGTGTTCGGTCTGTGCTGGAAGGTACTGGAAAAAGATGGCGTGGCGATACGTCATTTTGGCATGCCAGCGAAACAGACCAGCCACTGGCGTCGCCAGATTGTGCGTATTAGCCTTGCGCTGTTGCCGCTTAACTTCTGGTCAGTTATTGCTGAACTGTCGCCGCTGAATCTGATGGATGATGTGTTAGGGCAAGTCGTTATTTTCCTTAACCTGCTGCTGATCGCCTTCCTGGTGTGGCCAATGTGCCGTGAAAGCTGGCGTGACAAAGAGTCGCACGGTCTGCGTCTGGTCACTATTACCGTGCTGTCTATTATCCCGGTTGCGTTGATGGTGCTGACGGCGACGGGTTATTTCTATACCACGCTGCGCTTGTCCGGTCGTTGGATTGAAACGGTTTATCTGGTTATTGTCTGGAACCTGCTATACCAGACGGTGCTGCGTGGGTTGAGCGTGGCGGCACGCCGCATCGCCTGGCGTCGCGCGTTAGCGCGTCGCCAGAATCTGGTGAAAGAAGGGGCCGAAGGCGCAGAGCCGCAGGAAGAACCGACCATAGCGCTGGAACAGGTAAACCAGCAAACGCTGCGTATTACGATGCTGTTGATGGTGGCTCTGTTTGGTGTTCTGTTCTGGGCAATTTGGTCCGATCTGATCACTGTGTTTAGTTATCTCGACAGCATTACGCTTTGGCATTACAACGGTACTGAAGCGGGAGCTGCAGTGGTGAAAGATGTCACCATGGGCAGTTTGTTGTTTGCCATTATTGCCTCGATGGTGGCGTGGGCACTGATCCGCAACTTACCGGGTCTGCTCGAAGTGCTGGTGCTCTCGCGACTCAAAATGCGCCAGGGCGCATCGTATGCCATCACCACGATCCTCAATTACGCGATTATCGCTATCGGCGCAATGACCGTCTTCGGATCGCTCGGCGTATCGTGGGACAAACTCCAGTGGCTGGCAGCTGCCCTGTCGGTTGGTCTGGGTTTTGGCTTACAGGAAATCTTCGGTAACTTCGTCTCGGGCCTGATTATTCTGTTTGAACGTCCGGTACGTATTGGCGATACGGTTACCATTGGTACGTTCTCCGGTACGGTCAGCAAGATCCGTATTCGTGCAACAACGATTACCGACTTCGATCGCAAAGAGGTCATTATCCCGAATAAGGCGTTTGTGACGGAACGTCTGATCAACTGGTCACTGTCTGATACCACCACACGTTTGGTTATTCGTATTGGTGTGGCTTATGGTTCAGATCTGGATAAAGTGAAGAAAGTGCTGCTACAGGCGGCAACAGAACATCCGAAAGTGATGCACGATCCGGAGCCGGCAGTGTTCTTTACTGCTTTCGGTGCCAGCACGCTGGATCATGAACTGCGTTTATACGTTCGCGAACTGCGGGATCGCAGCCACACGGTCGATGAACTGAACCGCGCGGTTGATCGTTTATGTCGTGAAAACAATATTGATATCGCCTTTAACCAACTCGAAGTGCACTTGCATAATGCCAAAGGTGACACAGTGACAGAGGTTAAGCGTGACATCATCAAAGGCGACGATCCGACGCCTTCTGTAGGTTAAGTTGCAATCAGGGCGGCAAATAGCCGCCCTGATTGCATTTAGTGCGACAGCGCGACCAGTTCTTCCTGCGTCAGGCCCGTAAGGTGCGTAATCAAATCCAGTTCCAGACCGCGGGTGAGCATTTTTTGTGCGATATTACGTGATTCAACCTGCCGAAAGACCGCATCGTGGGGAGTCGTTCCATGATCGGTCCGTTATTGTCGTGATGTTGCGACGACTCTGGCACCGAAGCCAATGGCAGACCAGAGAGCAATTAATCAGTTTGCGAGGCGTCTTCCGCAGTTTTAAGTTTGTTTTCATAATCACGCATAACGATCTCCAGCGCGCGTAGCACCGTGCGCGCTGGTAGCTGATTCTCTTCAAGCAAAACAATCAAATCGACGGCCAATTTGACCTCGTCCGGGGCGTTTTCAAGGGACATACATTCTCCGGTGATTAGCGGGTTAAACGCGCCAGCACGTTTTCAATCCTTGCCAGCGCATGACGGCAGCGTGCCAGTCGTGCTTCGAACGCCTCGACTTCTCGGTGCAGCTTTTGCTGCTCCTCAAACCCCGAGGCCTGAGCCAATTGCTCTTTACGTTTGCGTGTCATCTCAACCAGACGCCGTTCAAATTCCTGATGCTGAACGCGTTTACGTTGCCAGCGGGCAAGACCCGGCGAGGCGCTGTCCCACTCTCTCAGTGACCAGGTGGCAGATTCGCGTGAAATCGCTTCTAACTGTGAGGCGAGATGTTCCGCAAGCCAGGCAATTTGCGGCAATTGTTGCTGCTCAACGGCACGACGCAGGGCGGCAAGATTATCGCCAGCTTCATCCAGGCAAGCCTGCAACAGCGTGCTGCGAGTACGAAAAAGATGACGATCGAAACGGGCGCTGAGCGTTGCGTGATGAGCCAAAGGCGCACATTGCTGGCGCAGGCTGTTAAGTTGACTTTCGAGCTTCTGTAGTAGCATGACGGTTTTCACGACAACACTCCGATGAAAATGAGAACTGTTATGCTAAAGTAGCGATTCTCTGTGTAAAGTACTCATATTATGCAACGCATTATTCTAATCATCATTGGCTGGATAGCGGTAGTGTTAGGCACGTTGGGCGTTGTATTGCCACTGTTGCCGACCACGCCATTTATCCTGCTGGCCGCCTGGTGTTTTGCGCGTTCATCGCCTCGCTTTCACGCCTGGCTGCTTTATCGTTCGTGGTTTGGCGGTTATTTGCGGCACTGGCAAAAACACCGCGCGATGCCGCCGGGAGCCAAACCTCGCGCTATTTTGTTGATCGTGCTGACCTTTAGCGTTTCGTTGTGGTTCGTTAATATGTTGTGGGTTCGCGTGCTGCTGCTGGTGATTCTCACCTGTTTGCTGATTTTTATGTGGCGAATCCCGGTGGTTGATGAAAAGCAACAAAAGCACTGAAGCACAATAATCGCTGTTGCAATTGTCTCTCACAGCCAGTAAATTCAACCGTTTTCGAGCACAGGCGCAGGTGGTCAAAGGTTAAGCAAATGTAACCCTGGCCCTTAATATAGACACAAAATCATTCAAGATACGTCGAGGCGGCAACTGAATGAATCCCCGGAGCTTACATCAGTAAGTGACTGGGATGAATGAAGGCAGCCAACAAAGAGGTAGCTTGAAGGATGAAGTGTATAGTGCGCCGTGAAGTAATACTGTATTAATCAGGCACAAACTTATGACCGCGACTGCACAGCAGCTTGAGTTTCTCAAAAATAGCATCAAAAGCATCCACGACTACCCGAAGCCGGGCATTCTTTTCCGTGATGTCACCAGTTTGCTGGAAGACCCGAAAGCGTACGCGCTCAGCATCGAATTGCTGGTTGAACGTTACAAAAATGCCGGTATTACCAAAGTGGTCGGTACTGAAGCGCGTGGCTTCCTGTTTGGCGCACCGGTCGCGTTGGGCCTGGGCGTCGGGTTTGTTCCCGTGCGTAAACCGCGTAAGCTTCCGCGTGAAGTCATTGCTGAGAGCTACGAGCTGGAATACGGCACCGATCAGCTGGAAATCCATGTTGATGCCATCAAACCAGGCGATAAAGTTCTGGTCGTTGACGACCTGCTGGCAACCGGTGGCACGATTGAAGCGACCGTGAAGCTGATCCGTCGTCTGGGCGGCGAAGTGACCGATGCTGCTTTTATCATTAATCTGTTCGATCTGGGCGGCGAACAACGCCTGGAAAAACAGGGGCTGACTTGTTACAGCCTGGTCCCATTCCCGGGCCACTAAGTTCGGACTCTCTTTTTTGCCATTTTGGCTCCGGTCAGTGCTCAACATCCTCACGTACTGCGTGTACGTTCCGGTTTCTGCGCGCTGCCCGAAACCAAACTGGCTGTAACGATAGCGCCCGAATATAACGTGTCAACCTCGCCGTCGGTGCGAGGTTGTGTTAGCATTACCCCCTTGTGAATCCACCCTCCAGCCTTTCAGAGCCTGCCAATGAGTTATCAGGTCTTAGCCCGAAAATGGCGCCCACAAACCTTTGCTGACGTCGTCGGCCAGGAACATGTGCTGACGGCACTGGCGAACGGCTTGTCGTTAGGGCGTATTCATCATGCATATCTTTTTTCCGGCACTCGTGGCGTCGGAAAAACCTCTATCGCCCGTTTGTTGGCGAAGGGACTGAACTGTGAAACCGGCATCACGGCTACGCCTTGTGGTGTATGTGATAACTGCCGCGAAATCGAGCAGGGGCGTTTTGTCGATCTGATTGAGATCGATGCTGCGTCGCGAACCAAAGTTGAAGACACCCGCGATCTGCTGGATAACGTCCAGTATGCGCCAGCGCGTGGTCGCTTTAAGGTCTATCTGATCGACGAAGTGCACATGCTGTCGCGCCACAGTTTTAACGCTTTACTGAAAACGCTCGAAGAGCCGCCTGCGCACGTCAAATTCCTGCTGGCGACCACCGATCCGCAAAAACTGCCTGTGACTATCCTGTCACGTTGTTTGCAATTCCACCTTAAGGCGTTGGATGTTGAGCAGATTCGTCATCAGCTTGAACATATCCTCAATGAAGAGCATATCGTTCATGAGCCTCGTGCGCTGCAGTTGCTGGCCCGTGCAGCGGATGGCAGCCTGCGTGATGCGCTGAGTCTGACCGATCAGGCGATTGCCAGCGGCGATGGACAGGTCTCTACCCAGGCGGTGAGCACTATGCTCGGTACGCTGGATGACGATCAAGCGCTGTCGCTCGTTGAGGCGGTTGTTGCTGCGGATGGTGAGCGCGTCATGACGCTGCTGCATGATGCCGCCGCGCGCGGCATTGAATGGGAAGCGTTGTTGGTTGAGATGTCGGCCTTGCTGCATCGTATTGCGATGGTACAGCTTTCACCCGCCGCGCTTGGCAGTGATATGGCCGCAATTGAGCAGCGTTTACGCGAACTGGCGCGGACTGTACCACCGACCGATGTGCAGCTTTACTACCAGACGTTGTTAATTGGGCGCAAAGAATTACCGTATGCGCCAGACCGACGTATGGGGGTAGAAATGACGCTGCTGCGTGCACTGGCTTTTCATCCGCGCCAGCCGCTTCCGGAGCCTGAAGTACCGCGACAGTCGTTTGCCCCGGCAGCACCCACCGCGGTGCTGACCCCGACGCAGGTCCCACCGCAACAGTCTGCACCGGTGCATCATGATGTGCCGTTATCTGACGCCACCAGCCAGGTACTGGCGGCACGTAGTCAGCTGCAGCGCGCTCAGGGAGCGACCAAACCAAAAAAGAGTGAACCGGCAGCCGCTTCCCGCGCGCGGCCGGTGAATAATGCTGCGCTGGAAAGACTGGCTTCGGTGTCTGAACGTGTTCAGGCTCGCCCTGCGGTCTCTGCGCTGGAAAACGCGCCGGCGAAAAAAGAAGCCTATCGCTGGAAAGCGACCAATCCAGTTGCAGAAGTCAAAGAAGTCGTCGCCACGCCGAAAGCGCTGAAAAAAGCGCTGGAACACGAAAAAACGCCAGAGCTGGCCGCAAAGCTTGCGGCTGAAGCCATTGAGCGCGATCCCTGGGCTGCGCAGGTGAGCCAGCTTTCGTTGCCCAAACTGGTGGAGCAGGTAGCGCTGAATGCCTGGAAAGAAGAAAATGGCAATGTGGTTTGCCTGCATCTGCGTTCTACGCAGCGCCATCTTAATTCCAGCGGCGCGCAGCAAAAACTGGCTGAAGCATTGAGTACCTTAACGGGGTCAACAGTTGAATTGACCATCGTTGAAGATGATAATCCTGCGGTGCGTACGCCGCTGGAATGGCGTCAGGCCATTTACGAAGAGAAACTCGCGCAGGCGCGTGAGTCGATTATTGCGGATAATAACATTCAGACGCTGCGCCGTTTTTTCGACGCGGACCTGGACGAAGAGAGTATTCGCCCCATTTGATCGTGAGCCTAATGGTTTGACGGTCGTCATCCCTTAACGTGATTGAGAGAGAAGCCTATGTTTGGTAAAGGCGGTCTGGGTAACCTGATGAAACAGGCCCAGCAGATGCAAGAAAAAATGCAGCAGATGCAAGAAGAAGTCGCCAAGCTGGAAGTCACCGGAGAATCTGGCGCAGGTCTGGTAAAAGTGACCATCAACGGTGCGCATAACTGCCGTCGCGTGGAAATCGATCCAAGCCTGCTGGAAGACGACAAAGAGATGCTGGAAGATCTGGTTGCTGCAGCATTCAACGATGCGGCACGTCGCATTGAAGAAACGCAGAAAGAGAAAATGGCCTCCGTTTCCTCCGGTATGCAGTTGCCACCTGGCTTTAAGATGCCGTTCTGATGCAAACCAGCCCGCTGTTAACTCAGCTGATGGAAGCATTGCGCTGTCTGCCGGGTGTTGGCCCGAAGTCGGCGCAGCGCATGGCGTTCACGCTCCTGCAGCGCGATCGCAGCGGCGGGATGCGTCTGGCGCAGGCGTTAACGAAAGCGATGTCGGAAATCGGCCACTGTGCCGATTGCCGCACCTTCACGGAGCAAGACGTCTGCAACATCTGTTCAAACCCGCGTCGCCAGGAAAATGGTCAGATTTGTGTGGTGGAGAGTCCGGCGGACATCTACGCCATTGAGCAAACCGGGCAGTTTTCCGGACGTTACTTTGTGCTGATGGGACACCTGTCGCCGCTGGATGGCATCGGGCCTGATGATATCGGGCTCGATCGTCTGGAGCAGCGACTGGCGTCTGAACGCATCAACGAACTGATCCTGGCGACCAATCCCACGGTCGAAGGAGAGGCAACCGCCAACTATATTGCTGAGCTTTGTATGCAATATGGCGTTGAAGCCAGCCGTATCGCTCATGGCGTACCGGTAGGCGGCGAGCTGGAAATGGTCGACGGTACGACACTGTCGCACTCTCTGGCAGGACGACACAAGATTAAATTCTGAACAAACGGAGGCCGCGACGGCGGCTTCCGCTTGAAATCCTTCCCGCTTGTCCCCATTTCACCCTCAACGTGTTTTTACCATTAAAAATGGCATTGTTGAGGTAGATCTACATGAAAGGACAAGAAACTCGTGGTTTTCAGTCAGAAGTAAAACAGCTTCTGCACCTGATGATCCATTCTCTGTATTCCAATAAAGAAATCTTCCTGCGTGAGCTTATCTCTAACGCCTCGGATGCGGCAGACAAGCTGCGTTTCCGCGCCCTGTCTAATCCGGACCTGTATGAAGGTGATGGTGAGCTGCGTGTGCGTGTTTCCTTCGATAAAGATAAGCGTACGTTGACTATTGCGGATAACGGCGTGGGGATGAACCGTGATGACGTTATCGATCATCTGGGGACCATTGCGAAATCCGGTACCAAATCTTTCCTCGAATCCATGGGCTCCGATCAGGCAAAAGACAGCCAGTTGATCGGCCAGTTCGGGGTAGGCTTCTATTCCGCGTTTATTGTGGCGGATAAAGTCACTGTACGTACCCGTGCTGCGGGTGATAAGCCTGAAAACGGTGTGTTCTGGGAATCTGCGGGCGAAGGTGAATACACCGTTGCCGACATTACCAAAGAAGACCGCGGTACCGAAATCACTCTGCACCTGCGTGAAGGGGAAGACGAGTTCCTGGATGACTGGCGCGTGCGTTCCATCATCAGCAAATATTCCGATCATATCGCGCTGCCGGTAGAGATTGAAAAACAGGAAGAAAAAGACGGTGAAACCGTTGTTTCCTGGGAGAAAATCAACAAGGCACAGGCGCTGTGGACGCGTAACAAGTCAGAAATCAAAGACGACGAATACAACGAATTCTACAAGCATATCGCGCATGACTTCACCGATCCGCTGACCTGGAGCCACAACCGTGTGGAAGGTAAGCAGGAATACACCAGCCTGCTGTACATTCCGTCACAGGCCCCGTGGGATATGTGGAACCGCGATCACAAGCATGGTCTGAAACTGTACGTTCAACGTGTATTCATCATGGATGACGCTGAGCAGTTCATGCCGAACTATCTGCGCTTTGTGCGCGGTCTGATAGATTCCAACGATCTGCCGCTGAACGTGTCTCGTGAGATCCTGCAGGACAGCACCGTCACCCGTAACCTGCGCAGCGCGCTGACCAAACGTGTATTGCAGATGCTGGAAAAACTGGCAAAAGATGACGCTGAAAAATACCAGACCTTCTGGAAACAGTTTGGCCTGGTACTGAAAGAAGGGCCGGCGGAAGATCACGCTAACCAGGAAACCATCGCTAAGCTGATGCGCTTCGCATCCACACACACAGATTCTTCCGCACAGACCGTGTCGCTGGAAGACTATGTCTCACGGATGAAAGAAGGGCAGGAGAAGATCTACTACATTACTGCAGACAGCTATGCGGCGGCGAAGAGCAGCCCGCACCTCGAACTGCTGCGTAAGAAAGGCATCGAAGTCCTGCTGCTTTCTGACCGCATCGATGAGTGGATGATGAACTACCTGACTGAATTCGACGGTAAGGCGTTCCAGTCTGTCGCTAAAGCTGACGAGTCTATCGACAAGCTGGCAGACGAAGTTGATGAATCGGCAAAAGAAGCGGAAAAAGCGCTGACGCCGTTTGTTGAACGCGTGAAAACCCTGCTGGGCGACCGTGTGAAAGAAGTGCGTCTGACGCACCGTCTAACCGATACGCCAGCGATTGTCACCACTGACGCAGACGAAATGAGTACCCAGATGGCGAAGCTGTTTGCCGCTGCGGGCCAGGCTGTGCCGGAAGTGAAATATATCTTTGAACTGAACCCAGACCACGTGTTGGTAAAACGCACGGCGGATACTCAGGACGAAGCGCAGTTTAAAGAGTGGGTCGAATTGCTGCTGGATCAGGCGTTGTTTGCTGAGCGCGGTACGCTGGAAGACCCTAACCAGTTCATCCGTCGAATGAACCAGTTGCTGGTATCCTGATAGCGGTTGCGTTACGTGATGCCGGATGGCGCTAACGCTTATCCGGCCTACAAAATCTCGTATACCGTAGGCCGGATAAGGTGTTTACACCGCTATCCGGCATTTTCTCTTCTTATTTTCAATTTTCCCGCCGTTAACCGTTTCAGCGTCAGGCGTCTTTCTTGAGCCAATTGCGTGATGGTGGTATCGTTTAGCGCTTTTTAAAAAATATCGACAACCTTTAAGGGGATTTTCGTAATGCGTATCATTCTGCTTGGCGCTCCGGGCGCGGGTAAAGGAACTCAGGCTCAGTTCATCATGGAGAAATATGGTATTCCGCAAATCTCCACCGGTGATATGCTGCGTGCCGCCGTGAAATCTGGCTCCGAGCTGGGCAAACAAGCGAAAGACATCATGGACGCCGGCAAGCTGGTGACTGATGAGCTGGTGATCGCGCTGGTAAAAGAGCGTATTGCTCAGGAAGACTGCCGTAATGGTTTCCTGCTGGACGGCTTCCCGCGTACTATCCCGCAGGCTGATGCCATGAAAGAAGCGGGCATCAACGTGGACTACGTTCTGGAGTTTGACGTTCCGGATGAGCTGATCGTTGATCGTATCGTTGGTCGTCGCGTACACGCTGCTTCTGGCCGCGTTTACCACATCAAATTCAATCCGCCTAAGGTTGAAGGTAAAGACGACGTGACCGGCGAAGAGCTGACCACCCGTAAAGACGATCAGGAAGAGACCGTACGTAAGCGTCTGGTGGAATACCATCAGATGACTGCTCCGCTGATCGGCTACTACTCTAAAGAAGCGCAGGCGGGTAACACCAAATACGCGAAAGTTGACGGCACTCAGGCCGTGGCTGACGTTCGCGCAGCGCTGGAAAAAATCCTCGGTTAATTTTTTCGCGCTTAATGCCGGATGGCGGTGTATACACCTTATCCGGCCTACGATTTTTTGTAGGCCTGATAAGCGCAGCGCCATCAGGCAAATTCTCGTCTTACCTCTCACAGCAATTAGTTCTTCTTCTCCGCTTTTCCGCTACAATTATCAACAATTTGAATCGATAAGAGGCGGTAATGCGTCAGACGAAAACCGGTATCCTGCTGGCTAATCTCGGCACTCCCGATGCCCCAACCCCTGAAGCTGTTAAACGTTACCTGCGCCAGTTTTTAAGCGATACCCGCGTAGTTGATACATCCCGTCTACTGTGGTGGCCGTTGCTGCGTGGTGTGATTTTACCGTTGCGTGCGCCGCGTGTGGCAAAGCTGTACCAGTCAATCTGGATGGAGGAGGGTTCTCCACTGATGGTTTACAGTCGTGCGCAGCAGCAGGCACTGGCGGAGCGTTTACCCGATACGCCCGTCGCACTGGGAATGAGCTACGGTTCACCTTCGCTGGAAAGTGCGGTTGATGAATTGATGGCAAGCGGCGTTGACCACATTGTGGTGTTAACGCTGTACCCGCAATACTCCTGTTCGACGGTAGCGGCAGTCTGGGACGAGCTGGCGCGTATCCTGGCGCGTAAGCGCGGTATTCCTGGGGTTTCCTTTATCCGTGATTACGCTGATGACAGCGCTTATATTGATGCGCTGGCCAAAAGTGCCCGCGATTCGTTTGCACAGCACGGTGAACCCGATTTACTGCTGCTTTCCTATCATGGTATTCCACAACGCTATGCTGATGAGGGCGACGATTATCCGCAGCGCTGCCGTGATACCACCCGTGAACTGGTCTCTGCGCTTGGCTTGGCCCCGGAAAAAGTGATGATGACCTTTCAGTCACGCTTTGGCCGTGAGCCGTGGCTGACGCCATATACTGACGAAACGTTAAAAATGCTGGCGGAGAAAGGGACCAGGCATATCCAGGTTATGTGCCCAGGCTTTGCGGCAGATTGCCTCGAAACACTGGAAGAGATTGCGGTGCAAAACCGGGAGATTTTCCTTGAAGCGGGTGGTAAGAAATATGAGTATATTCCGGCGCTGAATGCCGCGCCGGAGCATATTGAAATGATGGTAAAACTGACTGAAGCCTACCGCTAAAGCTGTTGCTTAAAGAAACGCGCGCCATCCTGCAGAGCCTTATCGGCGGTTTTCATCATCCGCGAATAATGCAGGAAGGCGTGCAGCATGCCAGGGTACATTTGATACTGACAGGTCTGCTGATGCGCTTGCAGCGTCTGGAAAAGTAACCGGCTGTCATCAATCAACGGATCGAACTCGGCGCTGGCGATAAAGCAGGGCGGCACATCGTGTGTAAGATTGTTATTAAACAGGCAATAATACGGCGACTCACGATCGTCGGTGTTACGCAGATAGGCGTTTTCGTACATCTGCAGATCCTCTCGTCCTAAGCCATCCCACGCTCCGCCCATCAGTCGGCGGCTAAGCGAATCCTGCAGACCGTACAACCCATACCACAACAGCACCCCAGCCACCTTGCCGCAGACAATGTGTTTATCCCGCAGCCACAGCGCACTGGCCAGCGCCAGCATGGCGCCTGCAGAATCGCCGGCAAAACCAATCTGTTTCACATTGAGAGAATAATCGTCGGCGTGGTGATGGAAATATTGGCAGGCGGCGACAATCTCTTCGATGGCCTGCGGGAAGCGCGCTTCTGGCGACAGTGAGTAGTCGATGCCAATGACTGTGCACTGCGTGTAGTGCGCCAGTAGACGCATAATGCGATCGTGCGTATCCAGATTACCGAGAATAAAGCCGCCGCCGTGTAAATAATAGAGCGTGGCCTGGCTGTGAGGCTGCGGTGAATAAATACGTGTGTTAACAGAGCCATAGCGGGTGGAAACCGCACACTCTTGGGTACTCATTTGCGGTGCATCAGCATTCCAGAATTGCCGTTCATGTATGTAGTACTTTCGTTGGGCCACGATATCATCGGCAGCGGGCCAGGGTGGCAGGTCATCGCGATGAAAATTCACCACGACGTTCATTTCATCTGAAATTCTGTCGAGTACGGGGATCTTGTTATCCGGCTTCATAAAACGCTCCTTGTGGACGATGATTTATTGTAGAAACTGAGACCGGATAAACTGCGATCCCGCCGTCCGATATTGAAACTTAGCGCCGCATCGCATGCATATCAGGTAATGTGCTACCATGCATCGCTCAGTTAACCACCCATATAATCGACCATGAAATTTCCCGGTAAACGTAAATCCAAACACTATTTCCCCGTCAGCGCGCGCGATCCGTTGCTGCAACAAATTCAGCCTGAAAATGAGACCAGCGCGGCCTGGGTAGTTGGTATCGACCAAACGCTGGTGGATATTGAAGCCAAAGTGGATGATGATTTTGTAAAACGTTATGGATTAAGCGCCGGGCACTCTCTGGTGATTGAAGATGATGTTGCGGAAGCACTCTACCAGGAGCTGGTACGCGAAAACCTGATCACCCATCAGTTTGCAGGCGGCACCATCGGTAACACCATGCACAACTACTCCGTGCTGGCAGATGACCGCTCGGTACTGTTGGGTGTGATGTGCAGCAATATCGAAATTGGTAGCTACGCGTATCGCTATTTATGCAACACTTCCAGCCGCACCGATTTGAACTATCTACAGGGTGTAGATGGCCCGATTGGCCGCTGCTTTACGCTGATTGGTGAATCCGGCGAGCGCACATTTGCCATTAGCCCCGGTCACATGAACCAGTTGCGCGCGGATAGCATCCCTGAATCGGTGATTGCCGGGGCTTCCGCGCTGGTGCTGACCTCTTATCTGGTGCGCTGTAAGCCGGGCGAACCGATGCCTGAAGCGACCATGAAGGCGATTGAATTTGCCAAAAAGCACAACGTTCCGGTGGTACTGACATTGGGGACCAAATTCGTTATTGCGGATAACCCACAGTGGTGGCAGGAATTTCTGAAAGAGAATGTCTCTATTCTGGCGATGAACGAAGAAGAAGCTGAAGCGCTGACCGGTGAAAACGATCCGCTGCTGGCGTCAGATAAAGCACTGGATTGGGTAGATTTAGTCTTGTGTACTGCCGGGCCGGTGGGACTGTATATGGCCGGCTTTACTGAAGAAGAGGCGAAACGCAAAACTCAGCATCCGCTGCTGCCAGGCGCTATTGCTGAATTCAACCAGTACGAATTTAGCCGCGCAATGCGCCATAAAGATTGTACGAATCCGCTGCGTGTGTATTCACATATCGCACCATATATGGGCGGGCCTGAAAAAATCATGAACACCAACGGTGCTGGCGACGGTGCATTGGCTGCATTGCTGCATGATATTACCGCGAACAGCTATCACCGCGGCAATGTACCCAACTCCAGCAAGCACAAATATACCTGGCTGACATATTCATCTTTAGCCCAGGTGTGTAAATATGCCAACCGCGTGAGTTATCAGGTGCTGAATCAGCATTCACCGCGTCTGACGCGGGGGTTGCCGGAGCGTGAAGACAGTCTCGAAGAGTCGTACTGGGATCGCTGAGTTACTGCCCGATAGCGCTGCGCTTATCGGGCTTACTCCAGTGTGGGAATACGTAGGCCGGATAAGCGTAAGCGCCATCCGGCACGTAACATTAACTGGCCGTAGCAACGTCACCGGCAGGCGGTGTTTCAATCAGTTCCAGCATAGTGCGGGCGATTTCACGTTCACCCATCACCACCTGATTGGCACCACGTTCCGTGATGTACTCAACCTCATCGTCATAGTGAGCCCGGGCGATAATCTCAATCGACGGGCACTTCTGACGTGCACACGCGACAATCTCACCCGCTTCGTAACCATTTGGAATGGTCAGCAGCAGCCAGCGTGCGCAATCCAGATGCGCCAGATTCATAATTTCTTCGTTAGCCGCATTACCGAGCACGGCGCGGATCCCACGTTCACGCAGTTCATCCACGCGGGTACGCGATGTTTCAATAACGACCAGCGGGACACCCGCCGCCATCAGCTTTTCACCTAACAGGCTGCCGACACGACCAAAACCGACCAGCAGTGCATGATTACAAATATCAACCGGGATCTGCTTCTCTTCTTCGATAGCCTCTTCCAGTGTCTGCTCTTCCAGCGTTTCAGTTTTGGCGAGATATTTCTCTAATACAGCAAACAGTACCGGGTTGAGCATAATGGAGAGAATCGCCCCTGCCAGCACCAGGTTTTGCCCGGCTTGGGGTAAAAGATTCAGCGCCATACCGAGGCCCGCCAGGATAAAGGCAAATTCACCAATCTGCGCCAGGCTGGTAGCAATGGTGAGCGCTGTACGCTGAGAGTGACCAAACAGGCGTACCAGGAAGTAGGCAGCGACGGATTTACCGAAGATAATAATCGCCAGAGTACCCAGCACGGCCAGTGGCTGCTGGATCAGGACTAACGGATCAAACAGCATACCGACGGAAACAAAGAACAGTACGGCGAAAGCATCGCGTAGCGGTAGGGTATCGTGCGCCGCTCGGTGGCTCAATTCTGACTCGTTCAGCACCATACCGGCAAAGAACGCACCCAGTGCAAAGGAAACATCGAACAGCTCCACCGCGCCAAAGGCGATACCCAGCGCTAACGCCAGCACCGACAGGGTAAACAGTTCGCGGGAACCTGTTGCGGCGCTGCGGGCCATAATCCACGGTACCAGCCGGCGACCCACCAGCATCATAATGGCGATAAATGCCACGACCTTACCGATGGTAATGCCCATATCCACGGCCAGCGAAGTAAAGCCGACGTTTTCTTTTTCCAGCATTCCGGCGACAGCAGGCAGGAGAACCAGCGTCAGCACCATCATCAAATCTTCGACAATCAGCCAGCCAATCGCGATTTGCCCGCGCTGGCTATCAATGAGCTGCCGTTCTTCAAGCGCACGTAACAGCACCACGGTACTGGCGGTTGAAAGACACAGCCCAAAGACGATACCGACCATCAGCGACCAGCCCATTATCGCTGAAAGCGCCATACCCAGTAGCGTCGCCACGGCAATTTGGGCGATAGCGCCGGGAATGGCGATGGACTTTACCGCCATTAAATCCTTCAAGGAGAAGTGCAGCCCCACGCCGAACATCAGTAGGATAACGCCAAGCTCCGCCAGTTCAGGTGCAAGCTTAGTATCAGCAACAAAACCAGGTGTAAATGGACCGGCCAGAACGCCCGCTAACAGATATCCCACCAGAGGAGAAATACGTAGTTTATTGGCAATCATGCCTAATATAAAAGCGAGCACAAGGCCGCCGACAATGGTGGTGATAAGCGGGGTGGCGTGATGCATTCCGTCTCCTTTGGTTGCTGTGTTGATCCTGAAAACCCAAATTCCGAGTAATAGTTTATGACAATTTTAATGTTTATGTTTATGAATAATTATTGAATTTTGATGAAAATAGGATTTTAAGCGTAAAAAAGCACGGATCGGAAAACTACGGGGGGATGTATGAGGCAAAGGCTGATGGTCACTGTAAGTGATGACGGCCAAAGTTTACTTTTGGCCGTCAGAAAATCAGGCTTTATGTCGGTTATCAGGTAAGAATATGGTCAGTATCCCCAGAAGAGGCAGGAAAGCACATATTTTATAGACCAAATCGATACTGGTATGGTCGGCAATCAGCCCTAACACCGCGGCACCCAAGCCGCCCATGCCGAAGGCAAAACCGAAAAATAGCCCAGAAACCATACCGATACGGCCCGGAAGCAGCTCCTGCGCGTAGACCAGAATGGCAGAAAAGGCCGATGCAAGGATAAAACCAATAATCACGGTTAAAATCCCAGTCCATTCAAGGGTTGCATAGGGCAAAATGAGGGTAAACGGCGCTACGCCGAGGATAGAGCCCCAAATAACGTATTTTCTGCCAATCTTATCACCTAATGGCCCACCAATTACCGTCCCGGCCGCAACGGCAAACAGGAAGGCAAACAGGTGGAACTGAGCATTTTGTACCGATAATCCGAATTTTTGCATCAGATAAAAGGTGTAATAGCTACTGATGCTCGCCATATAGAAGTATTTGGAGAAAATCAGCACCAGCAGAATACCCACCGCCAGTACCACTTTATTTCGTGGTAGCGGATTGACGATGGCGACCTTCGGTTTCCCTTTACTCATCCGATGTTGTGCGGCGTACCAACGGCTAATCTGTGCCAGTACCACAATCGCCAGCAGGGCCGCCAGTACGAACCAGGCCACATTCCCCTTACCGTATGGCGCGATGATGACAGCGGCCAGTAGTGGTCCCAGAGAACTACCGAAGTTACCACCGACCTGGAAAATAGATTGAGCCAACCCATGACGGCCACCGGAGGCCATACGTGCCACACGAGAGGATTCCGGGTGGAATACTGAAGACCCGGTACCGACCAGCGCTGCGGCGAGCAAGACCATATGGAAACTGCCTGCCATCGCCAGTAGCACAAGCCCACTCAGCGTGAAGCACATTCCAATCGGTAGCGACCATGGCATAGGGTATTTGTCCGTCCAGTAGCCGACAACCGGTTGCAGCAGCGAAGAGGCGAGCTGGAAGGTTAGCGTAATCATCCCGATCTGCATAAACGTCAGTGAAAACTCTGACTGTAAAAGCGGATAAATCGCCAGAATCAGCGATTGGATCATATCGTTTAGCAGATGAGAGAGGCTGATCGCCCCTAAAATGCCAAATGAGGTGCGTGCTTTAGCAACCGACGCTGACGCGCCAGCCGCTGGCTGGGTTGGTTCACTTATTGCCATAGAAAGTCACTTCTGTTTGGGTTGCGATTATGAGGGTAATCTAATTTGTTATTATTACTTGCCTAACATACCTGCGGAAGGTGTTTGAAGGAAGTCTCATTTCTGAAAACATTTTCGACTATTATTTTATATCATTGTAATTTCAGTCGTTGATTTTGGCTCAGGGAGAGAAATATGAAGTTTTTGAAACGGGGCGTGGCGCTGGCGCTATTAGCCGCATTTACGCTGGCAGGCCAGCCTGCACAAGCGTACGAAAAAGATAAAACCTACAAAATTACCATTCTGCATACCAACGATCATCACGGTCACTTCTGGCGCAGTGAATATGGGGAATACGGGCTGGCAGCGCAAAAAACGCTGGTGGACGGTATTCGTAAAGAAGTGGCGGAAGAAGGGGGAAGCGTACTGCTGCTTTCCGGCGGTGATATCAACACCGGTGTACCAGAATCCGATCTTCAGGATGCAGAACCTGATTTTCGCGGCATGAACCTGATTGGCTATGACGCGATGGCAGTTGGCAATCACGAATTTGATAACCCGCTTACCGTGCTACGCCAGCAGGAAAAATGGTCCAAATTCCCGTTTCTCTCGGCCAATATCTACCAGAAAAGCACTGGCGAACGCTTGTTTAAGCCGTGGGCTATCTTTAAGCGCCAGGATTTAAAAATCGCGGTTCTTGGTTTAACAACCGATGATACGGCGAAAATTGGCAACCCGGAGTTCTTCACCGATATTGAGTTTCGCAAACCTGCGGAAGAAGCAAAGCTGGTTATCCAGGAACTCAATATGAATGAAAAGCCAGACATCATCATCGCCACCACGCATATGGGGCATTATGACAACGGCAATCACGGCTCGAACGCACCGGGTGATGTGGAAATGGCGCGTAGCTTGCCTACCGGGGCGCTGGCGATGATTGTGGGTGGTCACTCACAGGATCCGGTGTGCATGGCATCGGAAAACAAAAAGCAGGTTGATTACGTACCGGGTACGCCATGTGCGCCAGATAAGCAAAACGGTATCTGGATTGTGCAGGCGCATGAGTGGGGTAAATACGTTGGCCGGGCGGACTTTGAATTCCGCAATGGCGAAATGAAAATGGTCAACTACCAACTCATTCCGGTAAACCTGAAGAAAAAAGTGACTTGGGACAACGGTAAAAGTGAGCGCGTACTCTACACCCCGGAAATCGCTGAAAATCAGCAAATGCTGTCGTTACTGACGCCATTCCAGAATAAAGGCAAAGCGCAGTTGGATGTCAAAATTGGCAGTGTAAATGCGCGTCTGGAAGGTGACCGTAGCAAGGTGCGCTTTGTGCAGACCAACATGGGGCATCTGCTGCTTGCTGCGCAAATGGCACGCACCGGCGCTGATTTTGGCGTGATGAGCGGCGGCGGCATCCGTGATTCCATCGAAGCCGGTGATATCACCTATAAGAGTGTGCTGAAGGTACAACCGTTCGGCAATATTGTGGTGTATGCCGACATGAGTGGGAAAGAGGTGATTGACTATCTGACCGCCGTGGCGCAAATGAAGCCGGACTCCGGGGCCTATCCGCAGTTTGCCAACGTCAGCTTTGTGGCGAAAGACGGTAAACTTAACGATCTGAAAATCAAAGGCGAACCTGTTGACCCGGCTAAAACGTATCGCATGGCAACGCTGAGCTTCAATGCCACCGGTGGCGATGGTTATCCGCAGATCGCTGACAAACCAGGGTATGTGAATACCGGGTTTATTGATGCGGAAGTGCTGAAAGAGTACGTGCAGAAAAACTCACCGCTGGATGCCAGTGTGTATGAGCCGAAGGGTGAAGTTACCTGGCAGTAACAGGGGGAGTGCCGGATGGCGGTGCTGGCACCTTATCCGGCCTACAGGCTGTAAGCGTATTCGGTTTGTAGGCCTTAAAGCTGCGCGCCATCAGGCAATCTTCCATACCGGCTTAATCGCGGCGTGCGATGTCGGCAAATTTCGCATCCAGAATTTTCGCCAGATCGTTCGCCGCCAGTTCAATATCCAGCCCGCGTTTGCCGCCGGAAACATAAATAGTGTCGAATGTCTGAGCGGGGGCATCAATCAGCGTTGGCAAACGTTTTTTCTGCCCAAGTGGGCTAATACCGCCGACCAGATATCCCGTTGTGCGTTGCGCAACCATTGGGTCGGCCATATCGACCTTTTTGGCGCCCAGCGCCTTCGCGACCTTTTTAAGATCCAGCTGTCCGGCTACCGGGGTGACGGCAACCGCCAGATGTTTCATATCACCATTCACGGCAACCAGCAGTGTTTTGTAGACCTGATCCGCATTCAGTCCTAATTTACGGACCACTTCGTCGCCAAAGTTGGTCTCGGACGGATCGTGATCGTAGGTGTGGATCTGAAAAGAAATTTTGTTTTTTTCGAGTAGTTTAACGGCGGGTGTCATAGCAATTTTTCCTGGCCCAGACAAAATACGCCATAAGCATACGCCTGATGGCGGTGGAAAAAATAGTACCATCTTGCGCAATAGTATTGGCAGGATGACGACTTTGAGCGACAATCGACCTACACCGATGCTTTAAGCGTCGGCATAATAATAATGATGAAATTCCTCTTTGACGGGCCAATAGAAATATTGGCCATTTTTTTATCGCATCATCTCCGGTAAATTTCCCTCCCCATACAGATGCAGTGCGCCCACAGCGACCACATAGTGACCCGCAGGCATTGCCTTGAGTTTGTCCCGCCATGCCTCATTACGCTGGTGCATGAGTACGTCATATAACGACTGGCTGAATGTGTTGGGTAATGTGAGTTCGCCATTTTGTGGTGGTGATTCAAGCCACCAGCCCATCATTTGTTGCAGCAACCTGGCGTTGGTATGCCAGTGTGTCAGGGTATCGTCGAGCAAAGCCAAACCGTTATCAGGCAATTGGCATAACAGGTCGATTTGGCTGGAAGCGCCTTCCAGTTCAATAATGGGTTTTTGCGCCTGTTTAGCCGCTTTGAGCAGTTGGTAGTCAATGCCATATTCCGCCCGTAATCCCAGCTGTTGCGCCTGCGTGGCTTGCAAGATCATGGCTATTTGCCACAGGGGTTGAGTCGAAAACAGGGAGGGGGAAATACCAAGATCGCCAGAAACTTTTTGCAGGTTGCGCAACTGCTCTTCGCTGATGCGTTCTTCCAGCGCAGCAAAAACCGGAAGATTGGCAAACGGTGCATCGTCACCGGAAACATCGGCTTCGACAATCAGTGCGTCAGCGCGGCTGAGTTTTTTCAGTAACCTGGCAGGCAGAGGGGCCATACCCCGGCTACCCATATGAATACTGCCAATCAGATGAAAATGGCGGTTGCCAGGCAAAGAGACATCGATGGCCGGCCAGGTATAATGGTTACCGCGCAGTGCAGACCATAATGCTTTTACCCGGTATAACAAATCCATACGGCCTCCCTTGAGTAGACTTCCATGCTAGCGCGTGGTCCAGGAAGGTGCAATCCGTGAATCGTTGAATGGCGACGCAAAATCGTCTTATCCGGCCTACATTATCACTTACTTTTTGTAGGCCGGATAAACGAAAGTGCCGTTTGGCAAAGAGTTACTCTTTCGGTTTAAAGCGCAGCAGTCGGTTGGCGTTGCTCACCACGGTAATAGAAGAGAGCGCCATCGCAGCTCCGGCAACGACCGGGTTCAGCAGGGTTCCGGTGAACGGCCACAGAATCCCGGCGGCAACGGGGATACCGATGCTGTTGTAGATAAATGCGCCGAGCAGGTTCTGCTTCATATTACGCAGCGTTGCCCGCGAGATAGACAGCGCATCCGCAACGCCCATCAGGCTATGACGCATCAGCGTGATCGCAGCGGTCTCAATCGCCACATCGCTGCCTCCGCCCATTGCAATACCCACATCGGCCTGTGCCAGGGCAGGGGCATCGTTAATGCCGTCACCGACCATGGCGACCTGACGTCCCTGGCTCTGCAGACGTTTAATTGCTTCCGCTTTACCGTCTGGCAGTACGCCGGCTATCACCTCATCAATACCTGCTTCTTTGGCAATGGCATTGGCCGTCGTGGGGTTATCGCCGGTGAGCATCACCAGACGATAGCCGGCGCGGTGCAGACGCTGAAGCGCTGCCACGCTGTCGCTGCGCAATGGGTCACGTACCGCTAACAAGGCTGCTGCTTGCCCGTCAATGGCTAACAGCACCGGGGTTGCCCCTTGGGAAGCCTGAGCCGTGATCTCGGCTTCCATTTCGGTGGTAACAACGTGCTGTTCGTTGAGCAGTGCCTGGTTACCCAGTAATAACGTATGGCCTTCAGCTTCCCCGCTGACGCCTAAACCGCGCAGCGTACGGAAACCATTGACCTGCGGCAGCGTAACATCGCCCGCTTTATCCAGAATCGCCCTGGCCAGTGGATGGCTGGAACCCTGTTCAAGGGCGGCTGCCAGGCGAACAGCCAGTGCTTCGTCGATATTGCCGAACGTTTTGATGGCGACAACCTGTGGCTTACCTTCAGTCAGCGTCCCGGTTTTATCAAACACAATGGTATCGAGCGTGCTGGCGCGCTGCAGCGCATCGGCATCGCGTACCAGTACGCCAAACTCAGCGGCGCGCCCTACACCGGAAATAATCGACATCGGCGTCGCCAGACCCAGTGCGCAAGGGCAGGCAATAATCAAAACGGTAGTGGCAATCACCAGCGTATAGACAATTTGTGGCGCCGGTCCGAAGAAGTACCAGATAGCTGCGCTAACCAGCGCAATAACGACCACCACCGGAACGAATACTGAAGAGATGCGGTCAGCCAGTTTGCCAATCTCCGGTTTACTACTTTGCGCCTGACGCACCATGCGAATAATACGCGATAACGTCGTGTGGCTACCGACGGCACTGGCGCGGAACAGCACGCTGCCGTCCTGTACGACCGTACCGGCGTGGACACTATCGCCTTCGCCTTTTTGTTGCGGAATCGGCTCCCCGGTCAGCATGGCTTCATCCAGCCATGCTTCGCCCTGAGTGATTTCGCCATCTACCGGAACGCGATCGCCGGTAGTCAGACGTAGCAACATACCTGCCTGTACATCGGCCAGCGGCACATTTTTTTCACCGTCATCGGTCACGACACGTGCGGTTGGCGGTGTTAAATCGAGTAGTTTTTCCAGCGCTTTGGAAGAGCGTTGGCGGGCGCGTGCTTCCAGCATATGGCCAAGGTTAATCAGACCGATAATCATGGCACTGGCTTCATAATAGAGATGCCGCGCTTCCATTGGGAACCATTGCGGCCAGAGGTTTACGCTCATGGAATAGAGCCAGGCGACCCCCGTGCCCAGCGCGACCAGTGTATCCATGGTCGCGGTGCCGTTCATCAGGCTTTTCCATGCGCTGCGGTAGAAATGACCGCCTGCGAAGACCATCACGGCGAGTGTTGCCAGACCAATGACCAGCCACAGGCTACGGTTGTCGGCACTCACCATCATGTTATCGCCAATCATGCCCCATACCATGACCGGGACACCCAGCAACAGCGCAACCGCCGCCTGCCAGCGAAAACGTTTCATGGTCGCCACGGCGGTTTCCTGCTGGCGTTCGCGACGCTTAGCGTCGTCTTCGATCGCTTCCGCGCCATAGCCGGCTTTTTCCACCGCCTGCACTAAATCTGCGGCGGATGCACTGCCCATTACCAGCGCAGTGCGCTCCGCCAGGTTTACCCGTGCCTGCGTGACACCCGGTACGCTTTGCAGCGCATTTTGTACGCGGGAGACACAGCTGGCGCAGCTCATGCCGTTTAACAGCAACTGTTGGCTATCATCTTCTTCAGCCGTAGCTGCCGGAAGCTCAGGGGGGACCGCTGCCAGTGCTTCCGACGGGATTGATGACTCCGCCAGCGGTTTAGCCTTTGGGTGGCTTAACTCCGCGCCATAACCGGCTTGTTTGATGGTTTCGATCAGCGCCTCGGCACTGGCGCTACCGGTGACATGGGCTTCTGTCACCGTGACATCCGCGAGTTCCACGTCCGGGCGTTGTTCGAGACTTTCTTTAACGCGTTTTACGCAGTGACCACAGGACAGACCGTCCAGAGTCAGATCGATAGTTTGAGACATAACAAATTTCCTCTATGATTGGTCGGTAAACGTTGACCTTAGCAGTCGTTTTGACTAACTGTTATAAAGGTTAAACCTTCCATCAAGGGGAAGGTCAAGGGGGAAGATGTGAATATATCCGATGTTGCTAAAAAAACCGGTTTAACCAGTAAAGCGATACGCTTTTATGAAGAAAAAGGTCTGGTGACGCCGCCACTACGTAGCGAAAACGGCTATCGCACATACAACCAGCAGCATCTGAATGAACTGACGCTGTTGCGTCAGGCGCGGCAGGTTGGCTTTAACCTGGAAGAGTGTGGTGAGCTGGTCAATTTGTTTAACGATCCGGCGCGTCACAGCGCGGATGTCAAAAAGCGCACGTTAGAAAAAGTGGCGGACATCGAGCGGCATATCAGCGAGCTGCAGGCCATGCGCTTGCATTTGCTGGCGCTGGCGGACAGTTGCCCTGGTGATGATAGCGCCGAATGCCCGATCATGGATAATCTCTCCGGCTGCTGCCATCACAAAGCAAAGGCTTAACGGCGAGAGGGATTGAGCATAAACACCACTGTGCCACGGTACCACGGGGATTTTTCAAGCTGAGCCTCAGCCTGCAGGTCCCTGCTACCGTTTTGCACCAGCCCCAGCTTAAACGGAATACGCAGACGGGCGAGTGCAGGCAGATACGCCTGATAATTTGCCACCGTCTGACGCCCCTGATAGCTCTGCACCACCAGTTCATCGACCGCCAGTGCGTTTAGCGTGGCGACATCCCCGGTTTTTGCCCAGTCCAGCAGACCTGTCACGCCAAGCGCAAACTCTGGCGGCAACTGTTGACGCAATTGGTGCAGAAAACGGGCGTAATCAGCAAGCTGGTGGGTCGCCGCGTCAAAATCGACCTGCAGGCCGACGACGTGGTTGCCGGCGCTCTGCCAGCGTTGCATCAGCCGTATGATTCGGGCAGGAATCTCCTCCGGTACGTCGAGCGTGGTAAAGCGGACCGTCAGCCAGATTGAGGGAAAAGTCAGACGACTGACTGGCAGTCCCAGACGCTGGAAAACCACGTTACCCGATCGAACCAGCACCTCGCCCTGATGCAGATAGACCGTTTGCGCATTTTGCAGTTCAGCACTGGCTTTCACCCCGGACCACAGCCAGAAGGCCGAATGGTCACGGGCGGCGACGATATCCGCCGCCTGTGCCTGACCGACCAGCAGCGCAATTACCAATAGTATTTGAGTTTTTGCGCCCACGGGCTTCCCGGATACTGCGTCTTTAACTGCGCGAACCAGTCTTTTCGCTGTGATTTATCCACGTCTTCACCGCCGCATTCGTTATAACCTGACGGGGAGTAGCACATGATGGCCCGATACAGCGCAAAGCTTTTATCCTCGACTTCCGCTGTTGGGGACGCGATAACCTGTTGGTAATAGCGCTGCCTGTCGAACTGGCCGAACGGCTCCTGTCGCGTAATGGCCACTTCCAGCACATCGTTACCGCTACTGTTCTTCCACAGATCGACATGGGTTTGTGTGGTACGGAAGAACTCACCCAGACAGTTCAGCGCGTGGGCATCATCGGCTTTGTGGCTTAATACCGTGACCGTTTCATTGAGGCTGCGGCAGGTATAGCCGGCCTGAGCGGCATCACCGTTCCAGTCAAACACGCTCAGATTGACGTCATCAAATGCAGTGCCAACAACCGGTTGGCTAATGGCTCGGGCCAGTTTTCGGTCATTCAACCAGTCTGCAAAACGGTTCTCGGTAAGATCCCGAACCAGCAAAGTATGCAGGGCTATTGTGCGCTCTTCATTGTTAGGCCCATGGGTAGCTTGCTGGCGTAGCAGTTCAGGCGTTGCCTGTGTTTTCAGCACCTGAGAGCGGAAACGCAGATTGGTTACCGCACTGTCCGGGGCGAATATCGCCGCGCTGTCACCACTGTAAACCAGCGTAGCCGCCAGCTTGGCCTGTACATATTGCTGCTGCTCGTTATCTTTGCTCACTTTCAGCAGCTGCTGCCAGAAATCACGTGCCGCGGTCCAATTCTTCTGGCCCATCAACGCTTCGCCGTACAGCACCTGTTCGCTAAACGCGAGCGTATCGTGTGCGGAAAGTTGTTGGGCCGGGGTTACTGCCTGAACAATGGCCGCGTAGTTGCCCGCCGCCATCCATAAATTCAGCTGCAAATTGCGCCACAGCGGCATGTGTTGGCTTTGTTCAAATACCGGCTTGCTCGCATCAAGTTGCGCCTGGGTCAGCGTGGGTTTTTTATCGCTATTCAGACGCAGTGCGCGTAACAGTTCGATATAGCTCACGCGGGGGGCATCAGGAAAGGCTTCAATTACGGATTGATCATAGAATTGCATACCGTAGACGTTATCGTATTCTGTCACGGTCTCACGCAACTGCTGCGCATTGGCCGACGTATCGAGAGCCTGCTCATACAGTCCGGCCAGCTGTGGCCAGGCTTGTAAATACCAGTTGATACGCCGCAGCATACCGCGCGTCGAATCGGCGTACTGGCCTTGCGGCCAGCGATGCAGATAGGCTTGCGCCTGTGTCTGTGCCTGAGCGGCATCCTGGTGGTTAATTCTGGCGATATCAAAATCACCGTATTCACCTACGCTGTTCTGACTACTTTTATTCAGTGCTGTGCGCATTAGCATGTACTGCGCCGTTTCTGCCAGCCATGGGCGATCGCTTTTCGCCAACTGAGTAAACGCTTGTTCGGCATTCACATAATCACCGGCATAGAAATTGGCGGCGGCAATCAGGTACGTTTTATAGCGTTGGGCACTGGAATCCACAGGCAGAGTAGTCAATGAGGCATCAATCTGCTCACGGGTTGCGCCGGACAACAGCCCCATCCGCGCTTGCGCCAGAGCCTGGCGTTGTTCAACCGTCAACGAGGTATCGGCGAGCAGCGCGGCAAAGAATTGACTGGCACTGCTCATATTATTCGAAACGTGGCGGTTTTCGAGATCATCACTATTGCGGATTACCTCATCCGCGCTGATGTGCAGTTCAGCCATTTGCCGGGTTAGCGTGTCGTCAGCATTTTGCTCCGGGGCTGCGGCTGCGGGCGACGTGATGTCATCCCACTGCGGGTGATAAGCGAAATAGAAATCACGGGAGCGGGTGATATCCTCAGGCATCGCCTGTATCGGCAGGGCGAACGATTTCTCCTGACTCAGCAGTCGTAGCAGGTTATCACGGCTGTCGTTTCCGGGGCTGAAGGTAGGCGTGCCTTTCAGCAGACAGTGGTCATCGCTCCATTTGCAATCTTCTATATCTGATGAGGCAAACGCCTGAGGAGCGACTGCCAGTAGTGTGAAAAGGGCAAAGGCGAGGGGTGTCTTCCTGACCATAGTCTTATTTCCTGTCTGTTTTATGGTGATACGGCTTTGATTACCAGAGTAATGCCTTCAACGGCAACCACTTCAACGTGTGTTCCGGCGCTTAAGTCATCATTGGCGCTGACGGGCCACGAGCTGTCGCCGACGCGCATATGCCCGCGACCATTGACCAGCCCGGTTTCCAGTGTAAACCGACGGCCAACCAACTGTTGTCCGCGCTGATTAAGATGACTGTCGGCCGGTTTCTGCTCTTGCACGCGCTTCGCCAGCCATTTCCACCACAACCAGGCCGCCAGCAGTGTTAATACGGCGAACATTGCTCCCTGCCACGCCCAGTCGAGCGGTACGAGCCAGATAACCAGCCCGGTTATCACCGCCGCTACACCGCTCCATAGCAGATAACCGTTACCGCCCAGCATCTCGGCGGCCAATAGCAGGCCCCCGAGGCTAAGCCAGAAGATATGTGGGTGAACCAGGATCATCGCTATCATGATTTTTTCCGTTCGCTGGCGCTGTCCTTAATCAGCTCAGTGATCCCGGCGATGGAACCCATCAGACTGCTGGCATCCAGCGGCATCATCACCACTTTACTGTTATTCGACGAACCGATATGTTGCAGCGCTTCGGTGTATTTCTGTGCCACAAAGTAATTCACAGCCTGAATGTCCCCAGCGGCAATGGCTTCAGATACCATCTGCGTTGCACGAGCTTCCGCTTCCGCTGAACGTTCACGTGCTTCGGCCTGTAAGAAAGCGGACTGGCGTTCACCTTCTGCTTTCAGGATTTTCGACTGTTTCTCACCTTCGGCCTTGACGATCTCCGCCTGACGGATACCCTCGGCTTCAAGAATGTAGGCACGCTTGGTACGCTCTGCTTTCATCTGCGCGTTCATCGCATCGATAAGCTCTGCCGGTGGGCGAACATCGCGGATCTCGATACGGGTAATTTTGATGCCCCAGGGATTGGTGGCTTCATCAACGATATGCAGCAAGCGCGTATTGATGTTGTCGCGCTGGGAGAGCATCTCATCGAGTTCCATTGAGCCAAGAACGGTACGGATGTTGGTCATGGTCAGGTTGATGATCGCCAGTTCCAGGTTGCTGACTTCATACGCCGCCTTTGGCGCGTCGATGACCTGAATAAAGCACACGGCATCAATGGCAACGTTAGCGTTGTCTTTGGAGATGACCTCTTGCGACGGAATATCAAGAACCTGTTCCATCATGTTGATCTTACGACCAATTCGGTCCATAAATGGCACAACAAGACTTAACCCCGGTTGCAGGGTCTTGGTGTAACGCCCGAAACGTTCCACCGTCCACTGGTATCCCTGCGGGACGATTTTCACGCCCGCACCGACGATGACCAGTGCGACAAAAATAAGAATAGGAATAAAAATGAGCATCGATGAAACCTCCTGTTGTGCTGTCCTTTACTGCCTGATTAATCAAATTATACCCGATTTATCAAGGTGGGCTCCCCTATAATAAATTACAGGGATAGACTGTCTGCACGAAAGAGGTAAAAAAGGGATTGGTAATGGAAGAAAGCAGAATGCTGCTTCAGTTAAAGAATGTCGCCTGGCAGGCGGGAACAACGAAAATTCTTAATAACATCAGTTTTAATCTTAATGCCGGAGAATTTAAGCTGATTACCGGCCAGTCCGGTTGCGGTAAAAGCACGTTGTTGAAAATTGTCGCGTCGTTAATTAGCCCGAGCGCGGGTGAGATTATCTTTGAGGGCAAGGAGATAACGACCCTCAAGCCGGAAGCATATCGTCAGCAGGTCTCCTATTGCGCACAAACGCCCGCTTTGTTTGGTGATACCGTCTACGACAACCTTATTTTTCCCTGGCAAATTCGCGATAAACGTCCGGATTCGGATGTGTTTCTGGCCGATCTGGCCCGATTTGAGTTACCCGAGGCAATCCTCAAAAAAAACATCAATGAGCTGTCCGGCGGCGAAAAACAGCGTATCTCATTGATTCGCAATTTGCAGTTTCTGCCGAAAATCCTGCTGCTTGATGAAATAACCAGCGCGCTGGATGAAGCCAACAAACGGAATGTGAATGAGCTAATTCACCGCTATGTGCGCGATAAGAATATTGCTGTGCTATGGGTGACGCACGACAAAGATGAAATTAATCATGCGGATAATGTCATTATCCTTCAGCCGCATGCCGGAGAAATGCAGGAAGTAAGCAATGAATGAGCATAATATTACCAATGAGTCACTGGCGTTAGCGATGATGCTGGTGGTGGTGGCGATGCTGATCAGCCATAAAGAAAAACTGGCACTGGAAAAAGATATTCTCTGGAGCGTTTGCCGGGCGGTTGTCCAGCTTATTATCGTAGGCTACGTGCTGAAATATATTTTCGGCGTGAACCACAGCATTCTGACCTTAGTGATGGTGCTGTTTATCTGCTTTAACGCCGCATATAACGCGCAAAAACGCAGTAAATATATTGATAAGGCTTTTATCTCCTCATTTATCGCTATTACCTCGGGGGCGGGGGTCACGCTGGCCGTCTTGGTGCTGTCAGGCTCCATCGAGTTTGCACCGATGCAAGTGATCCCGATTTCCGGCATGATCGCCGGGAATGCGATGGTGGCCGTCGGGTTATGTTACAACAACCTGGGGCAGCGCTTTAGCAGTGAGCAGCAGCAAATTCAGGAGAAATTAAGCCTCGGCGCTTCTCCGAAAGTCGCGTCCGCGCCGCTTATTCGGGACAGTATTCGCGCATCGCTGATCCCAACGATCGATTCCGCAAAAACCGTCGGGTTAGTAAGTTTACCGGGGATGATGTCAGGATTGATCTTTGCCGGTATCGATCCGGTAAAAGCGATTAAGTATCAGATTATGGTGACGTTTATGCTGCTCTCTACCGCCAGCCTGTCGACCATTATCGCCTGCTATTTAACCTATCGGAAGTTCTATAATTCACGCCACCAGTTGGTGGTGACACCATTAAAGAAACCGTGATGTGATGCCGGATAGCGGTTACCGCTTATCCGGCCTACGAGAGTGGTATTTGTTGGCCCGATAAGCACAGCGCCATCGGGCAAAATGAAACGGATTAGTACAACAGTGCGTACAGCTGACGACGATATTTTGACGCCAGCGCATCACCGGTACCTAGCGCAGCGAGGATCTCCTGGAAGGTCTTACGTGCCTGACCATCAGCCGCCGCGAGATCTTTCTTCAAATGGCTGAACAGGAGTTCCAGTGCTTCTTCGTTACGTCCAACCTGGTGCAATTGAATAGCCAGTTGCGTTGCCAGTGCTGCATCCTGTGGGTTATTCGTAACCTGTTGCTGTAACTGCTGAATTTCTGGTGTATCAGCCGCCTGCTTCAGCAGTTCAATTTGCGCGACCAGCCCCTGATAACGGGTATCCTGATCCTGCAATGGGATGGTTTTGAGTACAGCTTCAGCATCTTCAGTACGATTCAGCGCAATTTGCGTTTCCGCCAGCAGCAGACCAATTTCGCTGCTCTGGTTGGAGATTTGCCACGCTTCTTTCAACAGCGGCAGGGCGTCGGCGTGGTTACCCGCTTCAATAAACTCAATTGCCTGGCGTGCTTTCAGCTCTTCTTCACTCGGCAATACTTTTTCAAGCAGTGCGCGGATAACCTCTTCCGGCTGCGGTCCCTGGAAGCCATCGACCGGCTGACCGTTCTGGAACAGGTAAACCGTTGGAATTGCGCGTAGACCAAACTGAGACGCGATCATCTGTTCGGCGTCACAGTCCAGCTTGGCAAGAATAAACTGGCCGTTGTACTGTGCAGCAAGGCTCTCCAGTACCGGCGTTAATTGCAGACAATGTTGGCTACGTTCAGACCAGAAATAGAACAGGACCGGGGTGGTCATCGACAATTCAAGGGTCTGCTGCAGATTTGATTCGTTAATATTGACAATATTTTGTGCGGACATGGAGTCACTCTCTATTCGTCTATTTGTTTCTACATGGGGGCTGACGAGCAGGCTTCAACTCAGCCGTGTAAAATTTTGTCCATTGCGCGGCCCGGGAGCAGGCGTTTGAGAAACGTCACAGCCCAGGTCACCAGCGTAACGGGATAACGCAATTTGGGTTTGTCGCTCTCAAAAGCATGGCGCACTTTGGTGACAACGGCCTCCGGACCCAATGTAAACCGAGCAGCAATACCGGGGTTCTCGACGGGCTTATCACTCTGGGTCTGGTTGACGTTTTCAGTAAAGCGGGTGCGAATGGGGCCGGGTTCAATCAGGCTGACCTTAATTCCGCTATGGCGAAGTTCCATCCGTAGCGCATCGGACCAGGCTTCCAGCGCATATTTGCTGGCGGCATACGCGCCTCGCCCTGGTGTGGAAATTAATCCCATGACTGAAGAGGTCATCACAATACGCCCTTCGCCATGAGGTAACATGGCGGGTAGCAGGCGCATAGTGAGCTGATGAGCGCCAAAAAAGTTGGCGGAAAACTGCTGTTCCATTTGCTCGCGGCTGATGGTGGACAGTGGGCCGTAAACGCCAAATCCTGCGTTGTTAAAGATCCCATACAAACGGTTATCGGTCAGGGCGATCACCTCATCGGCGGCGCGATCCACGCTTTCTGGTGAGTCGAGATCCAGCAATATGCCGGTGAATCCCATACCGTTCATGCGCGCGACATCCTCAGGTTTGCGGCAGCCAGCCAGAATTCGAAAACCCTGACGTTTAAGCTCAAGCGCACTTTCCAGGCCAATACCACTGGAACATCCTGTTATTAAGACCGATTTTTGCATAACTTTACCTGTCAGGATCTCCGTTGATTTACGAGTCGTGATTTACTATATCCGTCATACTTCAAGTTGTCTGTGCGTTGGCTACGCTCGCTCACCCCAGTCACATAGTTATCTATGCTCCAGGGAACTCTCTCACTTGCCGCCTTCATACAACTCGAATTATTTAGGATAGAAAAGGGGTGAGATGTTTCGCCATCCAGTCGGCAATAAACGGCTGGGCGTCACGATTAGGATGGATACCATCATCCTGCATCCATTGGGGTTTCAGATAGACCTCCTCCATAAAAAAGGGCAGCAGAGGAATATCAAACTCTTTGGCAAGCTTGGGATAAATCGCGCTAAAGGTTTCATTATAACGGCGACCGTAGTTTGCTGGCAGACGAATTTGCATCAGCAGCGGTTCGGCATTCGCCGCTTTTACGTCCTGCAAAATGGTACGCAGGGTTTGTTCAGTTTGGGCAGGTGCAAACCCGCGCAGGCCATCATTGCCACCCAGTTCGACCAGCACCCAGCGCGGCTGATGTTGTTTCAGTAATGCGGGCAGACGGGCCAGACCCTGCTGCGAGGTATCGCCGCTAATACTGGCATTTACCACCGGTGTTTTGCTGTGCCATTTATCATTAAGCAGTGCAGGCCATGCCGCACTGGCTGACATACGGTATCCGGCGCTCAGGCTGTCACCCAGAATAAGTAACGTGTCCGCTGCGGCGGCGCGGAAAGTTAACAGAACCAGGAACAGGAAAGGCAAATGCCAGCGGAAAACATTGTTGAAGTTCATCATCTTAAGAAATCCGTCGGTCAGGGTGATCACGAGCTATCCATCCTTACCGGAGTTGAACTGGTTGTCAAACGCGCCGAGACCATTGCGCTGATTGGCGAATCAGGATCGGGGAAATCTACGCTACTGGCGATCCTTGCCGGGCTGGACGATGGCTCCAGCGGTGAAGTGAGTCTGGTGGGACAGGCGCTGCATACCATGGACGAAGAGGCTCGGGCGCAGTTACGGGCGCGACATGTTGGCTTTGTCTTCCAGTCATTCATGTTAATTCCAACGCTGAACGCACTGGAGAACGTTGAGCTTCCTGCACTGTTGCGGGGAGAACACAGTGGGAAAAGCCGCGATGGTGCGAAAACGCTGCTTGAACAATTGGGGTTGGGAAAACGTCTCGATCATCTTCCGGCGCAGCTTTCCGGTGGTGAGCAGCAGCGTGTGGCGCTGGCAAGGGCGTTTAATGGGCGCCCTGATGTCCTGTTTGCCGATGAACCTACGGGCAATCTGGATCGGCAGACTGGGGACAAAATTGCCGATCTGCTGTTTTCTTTGAACCGCGAGCACGGCACGACCCTGATTCTGGTGACGCACGACCCACAACTGGCGGCGCGCTGCGATCGGCGTTTACGTCTGGTGAACGGGCTGTTGCAGGAGGAGGCATGATAGCACGCTGGTTCTGGCGCGAATGGCGCTCGCCTTCATTACTGATAGTCTGGCTGGCACTGAGTCTTGCGGTGGCCTGTGTGCTGGCGCTGGGCAATATCAGCGATCGTATGGAAAAAGGGCTGAGCCAGCAAAGTCGCGAATTTATGGCGGGTGACCGGTCGCTGCAAAGTTCACGAGCAGTCCCGAAAGCATGGATTGACATGGCGCGACAGCGTGGTCTGAAGGTGGGGGAACAACTGACTTTTGCCACGATGACCTTTGCCCGGGACACGCCGCAACTGGCGAACGTCAAAGCGGTGGATGATGTGTATCCGATGTACGGCTCGTTGCAGACCCATCCGCCGGGGCTGAAACCACAGCCAGGCTCGGTGCTGCTGGCACCGCGTTTGATGGCGCTGCTCAACTTAAAAATCGGAGACCCCATCGACGTTGGCGATGCCACGTTGCGCATTGCGGGTGAAGTGGTGCAGGAGCCTGACTCTGGTTTTAATCCGTTCCAGATAGCGCCGCGTCTGATGATGAACATGGCGGATGTTGAAAAAACGGGGGCGGTCCAGCCGGGAAGCCGGGTGACCTGGCGCTATAAATTTGGCGGGACACTGCAGCAATTAGAAGGCTATGAAAAGTGGCTGCTGCCACAACTGAAGCCAGAACAGCGCTGGTATGGGCTGGAACAGGATGAGGGGGCACTGGGGAAATCGCTTGAGCGTTCGCAACAATTCCTGCTGCTGTCGGCGCTGTTAACGCTGCTGCTGGCGGTGGCCGCGGTTGCCGTAGCGATGAGCCATTATTGCCGTAGTCGTTAC
Organism: Citrobacter sp. R-1.5.2; assembly: GCF_035064245.1. Lineage (NCBI taxonomy): Bacteria > Pseudomonadati > Pseudomonadota > Gammaproteobacteria > Enterobacterales > Enterobacteriaceae > Citrobacter > Citrobacter sp. R-1.5.2. Next base: position 318,827 of record NZ_JASEYC010000004.1, read on the forward strand.
GACCTGGTGGCGATTCTGAAAACACTCGGCGCGGGCAGGGCGCAGCTGCGCAAGCTGATTATCGGTCAGTGGCTGATGGTGCTGGTACTGTCTGGTGTAACCGGGGGGCTGTTTGGGCTGTTATTTGAACGTGTCCTGGTGGTGTTGCTCAAGCCGGTTCTGCCCGGCGAGTTGCCGCCTGCCAGCCCCTGGCCGTGGCTGTGGGCATTAGGCACGATGACGGTCATTTCCCTGTTAGTGGGGCTACGTCCTTATCGATTGTTGCTGGCGACACAGCCATTGCGGGTACTGCGTCGTGATGTCGTCGCCAACGTCTGGCCACTGAAGTTCTATTTGCCTGTGGTATTGATCGTTGTGGTCGCGCTGCTTGCCGGGCTGATGGGGGGGAGCATGCTGCTGTGGGCGGTGCTGGCCGGCGCGGTTGTACTGGCGCTCTTGTGCGGCGTGCTGGGCTGGATGCTGCTCAACGTACTGCGTGGGTTGACGTTAACGTCACTACCGCTACGTTTAGCGGTCAGTCGACTGTTGCGCCAGCCGTGGTCGACGCTGAGCCAGCTATCGGCCTTTTCGCTGTCCTTTATGCTGCTGGCGCTGCTGTTGGTACTGCGTGGCGATCTGCTCGATCGCTGGCAGCAACAAATGCCGCCGGAAAGCCCCAACTACTTCCTAATTAACATCGCCAGCGAGCAGGTGGTGCCGCTGAAAGCGTTCCTGTCTGAACATCAGGTGATCCCGGAGTCGTTTTATCCCATCGTGCGGGCGCGTCTGACGGCGATCAATGACAAAGCAACCGAAGGTAATCAGGACGAGGCGCTTAATCGTGAACTGAATCTGACCTGGCAGGATACCCGGCCGGATCATAACCCGATTACCGCTGGAAGCTGGCCGCCAAAAGCGGGTGAAGTGTCGATGGAAGAGGGGCTGGCGAAGCGCTTAAACGTGAAGCTTGGCGATCGTGTGACCTTTATGGGCGATACCCAGGATTTCAGTGCTACGGTAAGCAGCCTGCGCAAAGTGGATTGGGAAAGCCTGCGACCGAATTTCTTCTTTATTTTCCCTTCCGGTGCGCTTGACGGGCAGCCGCAAAGTTGGCTGACCAGCTTTCGCTGGGAGAACGGCAACGGCATGTTGACGCAGCTTAACCGCGAATTCCCGACCATCAGCCTGCTGGATATTGGCGCGATCCTCAAACAGGTGAGCCAGGTACTGGAGCAGGTGAGCCGGGCGCTGGAAGTGATGGTGGTTCTGGTCACCGCTTGCGGCATGTTATTGCTGCTGGCGCAGGTTCAGGTGGGGATGCGTCAGCGTCATCAGGAGCTGGTGGTCTGGCGTACGCTGGGAGCGGGTAAGAAATTGCTGCGTACTACGCTGTGGTGCGAGTTCGCCATGTTGGGGATGGTCTCCGGCCTGGTGGCGGCCATCGGTGCGGAAACGGCGCTGGCGGTTCTGCAAACAAAAGTTTTTGATTTCCCTTGGGAACCTGACTGGCGACTGTGGGTAGTCTTACCCTTCTGTGGGGCGTTGCTACTCTCTCTATGCGGTGGATGGCTTGGCTCGCGTCTGTTAAAAGGCAAAGCACTTTTCCGTCAGTTCAGCAATTAATTCATTTCCTTGATGAATGCGCACCGATTTTGCCATCGGTGTGTATTTTTTGGTCTATAGAGCACAAATTGATAAACCCTTGATATTTAACAGCACAAATCAATAAAAACCCGACAACACGAGAGTATTAATAAAAGTTAATATTTGTATGCTGAATAATTGGCAGGCTATCTATCAAGGTAAAAATAATGACTATAAAAAAAACAGCGCTGGCAGTATCGATTGGCGCAGCAGTGGCATTAACGACTTTCGCCTCTCAGGCGGAAATCACGGTCCTGAAACAAGATCCGCAGGCGGGCAATCCGCTGAGTCGTCTTAACTTCACCGTTGGCGGGAGTATTCGTCCACAGTTCCAGAATATGGCTGGCGATGATGGTAAGAATGGTTACAAACGTAATGGTTTCGATGGCGGTACTCGTTTCCGTTTCGCTGCTGATTACTATCTGTTTGATGACATCAGTTGGGTGAGTTACTACGAGCTGGGCGTTAACTTCCCGGCCATGTTCAACTGGGATAATCACTATGCTGACGGCGCCAACGATACCACGCGCCGTATGTTGTACACCGGTCTGAAGAGCGCGACCTGGGGTACGCTGACCTTCGGTCAACAGAACAGCATCTACTATGATGTGGTTGGCGCGAAAACGGATATCTGGGACTACGACATGATCGGTCAGGCACCAGGTAACGGGATCAACGGCGACTATGACGGTTCATATCGTACACGTAAATCACTGAAGTATAAAAACACCGTGGGAGATGTTGATCTCTACGCTTCTTATCTGTTCAGCGATGACTACAACCCGAATAACGGCCTGCGTTACAAACGTAAAGGCGGCGGTTCACTGGGTGTGGATTATCACATTACGGATGACCTGACCTGGGGTACAGCGTGGAACTACACCCGCGCGGAGATGCGTGGCAACACCAGCAAAACCTACGATCAAAACATCGTCGGTACTGCACTGAGCTGGAAACCGGACAACTGGACCTTCTCAATGGGCGGCGGCTGGTACCAGAACTTCATGACCACCAAAAAAGTGTCTGTAAACGACTACTTTGCGGGTGATGCCTGGGGTCTGGAATACTTCGCGGGTTACACCTTCCCGGTGGGTCAGTATGCGCTGAAATCTGTTCAGCCTTACGTCATGGGCGATCGCATTGAATACGTGAACGGTCGTAACTACCTGCGTACCGATAACGGTCTGGGTATCAGCTTCCAACTGGACTACGGTTTCCGTGTTGATTATGAACACGTCTTTACCTCCAGCACCGACAACCTGGGTGATATGAACCTGGTTCGTCTGCGTTACGACTTCTAATCGAACCCCTGCCGCCCGATACGCTTGCGCTTATCGGGCCTGGGAGTGCAGGGGGATCGCGTTATTTGTAAGCCGGATAAGGCACTTGTGTCGACATCCGGCTTTTTCATGCTTTCTCTCATTTAAAAATATACTCTGCAACATCATGAAATAATTTCAAGGACAGCAGGTTGTGATCTGTGTCATGTTAACAATCAGCCTGTTAACAGGCCAACAAGAACAACGCCGCAAGAACGGCGTGAGACATTACATCACAACGTTAAAATGGAGATATTATGGGATTGCGTCAGAGTTTACGCGTCGCGACTGGGGCACTGTTGCTGGCCTGCGGATTACAGTTTGCTCATGCGAATAGCGACCCGCATACCATCGTGTTTGGCGTCGCACCGGGTCCGTATGGTGATATGGTGAAGCAGGCTATTGCACCGACGCTGAAAGAAAAGGGCTACAAGGTGGTGGTGCGCGAATTTAGTGACTATGTTCAGCCAAACATGGCGCTCTCCAACGGCAGCATTGACGCAAACCTGTTTCAGCACTCGCTTTATTTTGACAAATTCACTGCCGATAAAGGGTTGAAATTGAGTAAGCTCATCGTTGTTCCAACGGCGGGGATGGGTTTTTACTCGCATAAAATCAAAAGTCTGGATGAACTGAAGAAAGGTGATGTCATCACGCTTTCTAACGATCCGACGAACCTGGCTCGCGGTTTGCGCTTCCTGCAATCTATCGACCTTATCACTATCAAAGACAATATTGATCCCACTAAAGCCTCTGAACGTGATATCGCCAGTAACCCGAAAGGGCTGGTGTTTAAACCGCTGGAAGCTGCGCAGTTGCCGCGTACGCTGGATGGTGTGACCGGCGCTCTGGTTAACGGTAACTTTGCGGTTGCGGCAAAACTGGATCTCGCCAGTGCGATCAAGCAAGAGCACCTGGATGAAAACCTGAAAAATATCATTGCGGTACGCAGTGAAGATGCAGATAAACCGTTCGCCAAAGACATTGTTGAAGCGGTGAAATCTCCGGCTTATCGTGCGGTGATAGACGATCCGAAAAACATCTACAGTGCCTTCCAGAAACCGGAATGGATGACGGCAGCCCAATAATCGCTGCGCTTAAAGTTTAACAGGGCAGCAACGACTGCCCTTTTCGCATTTCTGAGGTCGGTATGATTGAGATAGATAAGGTTTGCGTGGATTTCAGCGCAGGCCGAGGACCGTCAACCCGGGCGGTAGATGAGGTCAGCCTGCGCATCGGCGCAGGTGAGATATTTGGCATTGTGGGAACCAGTGGGGCGGGGAAAAGTACGCTGCTGCGTACCCTGAACGCCTTAACGCGCCCAAGCCAGGGAAGCGTGAAGGTGAACGGTGTTGAAATTTCAGCGCTGGAAGGAACGCACTTACGTAAGGCCCGTCAGCGTATTGGGATGATTTTTCAGCATTTTAATTTGATGCACACCCGCACGGTGGCGCAAAACGTTGCCTTCAGCCTGAAGGCTGCCGGATGGGAGCGCAGCAAAATCGCCCCACGCGTGGCGGAGATCTTAGCACTGGTCGGGTTAGCGGATAAAGCAAACCGTTTTCCGGTACAGCTCAGTGGTGGTCAAAAACAGCGTGTTGGCATTGCCCGCGCCATCGCCAACCACCCGGATGTACTGCTTTGCGATGAACCCACTTCCGCGTTAGATCTGGAAACATCAGCCACCATTTTGGCTCTGCTCAAACAGATCAACCAACAACTGGGGATCACGATCGTGCTGATCACTCACGAAATGAATGTGATCAAATCAATTTGCGATCGTGTGGCGGTCATGTCCGGTGGCAAGGTGGTGGAGTCAGGTGAGGTGTTTGATGTCTTTGCCCACCCGCAGCACGCTTTTACTCAGCAACTGGTCTCGCACACGCTTAATCTGACACTCCCGGAGCGCTTGCGGCAACATCTGCCAGGGCAACTGCTGAAAATTTTGTTTATCGGCGACTCAGCGGAACAGCCAGTGCTGTCTGAAGTGGCGGTAAAGTTTGGCGTGGCGGTAAATATCCTGCACGGCAAAATTGAATATATCGGTGAGCGCGCGCTGGGTATTTTGGTCGTGCAACTGACCGCGCCGCATAACCCTTCGGCGGTCGATGCCGCTGTGGAACATATTCGTCAACGTACCGCACAGGTGGAGGTGATTCGTGGATGATTTATTGCCGGATTTGACGCTGGCGTTTAATGAAACCTTCCAGATGCTGAGTATCTCAACCGTGCTGGCGATCGTTGGCGGCCTGCCGTTAGGGTTTCTTATTTTTGTCACCGACCGGCATTTATTCTGGCAGAACCGTTTCGTGTATCTGCTCAGTTCTGTGCTGGTGAACATTATCCGTTCGGTACCGTTTGTGATCCTGTTGGTGCTGTTGCTGCCGTTAACCCAGTTTCTGCTCGGGAACACCATCGGACCGATTGCGGCGTCTGTTCCGCTCTCTGTAGCGGCGATTGCGTTTTATGCCCGACTGGTGGATAGCGCGTTACGTGAGGTTGATAAAGGCATTATCGAAGCCGCGGAAGCGTTTGGCGCCAGCCCGATGCGTATTATCTGCACCGTGCTGTTACCGGAAGCCAGCGCGGGATTACTGCGTGGGCTGACGATAACGCTGGTGAGTCTGATCGGTTACTCCGCGATGGCTGGGATCGTGGGTGGTGGCGGGGTAGGCGACCTGGCCATTCGCTTTGGTTATTACCGCTACGAAACCCAGGTCATGATTGTCACGGTCGTGGCGCTAATTATTCTGGTTCAGGTGGTTCAGGTGCTGGGCGACTGGTTGGCGAAACGCGCGGATAAGCGCGACAGACACTGATCACTGTGCGTTAAGCCATTCGGCAACATCCTGCCATGTGCCGCGAAAGACGATTTTCGCGGCTTTCTTTTCCAGTTGATAGCGATACATCGGGTCGTAATACTCGTTGAGTAACGGCACCAGCCAGCCCATATGGGCGTCGGTACTGCCTGTCGTCTGCTGTTCGCGCAGGGCAACGTCGAGCTGCGCGGTTAGCTCCGCAAAGCGTTGTAACCCCAGACGACGGCGGATGGCGAACAGGCCGTGATGCAGATAGTCGCTGTATTCCTGCCAGCCCTGATTTTCCCCGTAAGCGTGGGTAAAATCGTGGTGCATGCGCACGAAATACTCCTCGCGCAGCCGTTCCAGACGCAGCTCAAAAGGATCGTCCACCACCGCAATGGATGCCTCGGTCATGCGCTCGCGCAGGCATTCGGGCAGATGGTTAGCGCCGATCATCCGGCCTTCATCTTCCAGCACCCACTGGCGCAAATCCTGTCGGCTGTCGGTTTTCAGCATTTCGACCGCCAGCAGATTTTCAAAACTCGCCTGGCTGAGCTGTGGTTCCACTGTACGTCCAAACGAGGAACCGCGATGATGTGCCAGACCTTCGAGATCCACGCCATTTGGCTGCTGTTGCACCAGTTGCGTTTTACCGCTTCCAGTACAGCCGCCAATCAGGACGATAGGTTTTTGCACCAGCGTTTCCGTCAGCTGTATCGTCGCCTGACGCAGTGCCTTGTAACCGCCTTTTACTAGCGGGTAGTCAATGCCGGACTCGTGCAGCCACTGCTGCACAATATGCGAGCGCTGGCCACCGCGGGCACAGCACAAGTATCCCTCTGGATGCTGGCGACAGGCTTCCAGCCAGGCGTTCATTCGCTGCTGGCGGGTTTCACCCGAGACCAGTTGGTGGCCCAATGCGAGCGCCGCCTCCGGTCCCTGACGTTTATAGCAGGTCCCGACGGCGGCGCGCTCGTCATCGTTCATTAGGGGGAGGTTGATCGCACCCGGCATCGCACCCTGTTGAAATTCGACGGGGGCGCGTACATCGATTAAAGGCGTACCGGCGAGCAGAATCGCGCGATAGTCCGTTCCATCGTTCATGTTCAGTCCTGAAAATACAAAACAGCAATGGAGGGGATTTTACGCGCCCGAAGAGGGGCCGGGGAAGGATAAAATCAACTCCCCGGCATTAATGGCTTATTTCAGCTTTGATTGCGCCCAGATAATTCCGCTGGCATATTCCGGCGGCAGTAGGGGAATTAACGCTTCAAGCGTGGCATTTAGACGTGCAGTATCGCTGTCGCTCAGGTTCAGGTGGCCGACCTTACGCCCTTCGCGCACTTCTTTGTCGTACCAGTGCAGATGGACCAGCGGCAGTTTCAGCCAGTCATAGTTCAGGTCGCTGCCAATCAGGTTTACCATCACCGAAGGATTGTTCACTACCGGCGTCGGTAACGGCAGGTTGGTAATGGCGCGCAGGTGCAACTCGAACTGGCTGATGCTGGCACCGTTTTGTGTCCAGTGCCCGCTGTTGTGCACGCGAGGTGCCAGTTCGTTAATCAGCAGACCTTCCGGGGTAATGAAACATTCCATCGCCATCACGCCGACATAACCCAGCTCCTGCATGATGGCGGAAAGCATCGCTTCGGCCTGTTCCTGCTGTCTGGCGTTAGACTGCGGGAAGACCACGCTGGTACGCAGAATGCCGTCCTGATGCAGGTTGTGGGTCAGCGGATAGAAAACCGTGCTGCCGTCGTGTGCGCGAGCGCCTACCAGTGACACTTCGCCCGAGAAGTTAATGCCCTGCTCGACGATACACTCACCGTAGCAATCACCCGGCAATTGTTCCGTTTCATTCGCGTGCAAACGCCACTGACCGCGACCGTCATAGCCGCCAACGCGACGTTTAACAATCGCCAGCTCGCCCAGTTTGTCGAATACCGCAGGCCATTCGCTTTTCTCTGCCAGCAGTTGCCACGGCGCGGTTGCCAGGTTGAGTTTGTCAAAAAGCTGCTTTTGCGTCAGGCGGTCGGCAATAATCGGGAAGACATCACGATTCACGAACGCCGGATGACGCGCCAGTTCGCGAGTTAACGCGGTTTCCGGCCAGCGCTCGATCTCAGCGGTAATGACGCTTTGCTGAAAGGGAACGGCGGCGGGTTCGGCATCCAGCCCGACTGGCCAGACCGCAATGCCCAGCGGCTCGCCGGCCTGACGCAGCATACGCCCTAACTGACCGTTACCGAGTACGCAGACCTGCTTCATGCCACACCTCGCGGGTCCGGGTTCTCCAGTACCTCATCGGTTTGTGTTTTGCGCCAGTCGCTTAGACGCTGATGTAATGCTTTGTCGTGTGTTGCCAGAATTTGTGCTGCCAGCAGGGCCGCATTGGCCGCACCCGCTTTGCCAATAGCCAGCGTACCCACAGGGATGCCGCGTGGCATCTGCACGATCGAATAGAGGCTATCTACGCCGCTCAGCGCTGCGCTTTGTACCGGAACGCCTAACACGGGGACCAGCGTTTTCGCGGCAATCATGCCCGGCAGATGCGCTGCACCGCCAGCACCCGCAATAATGACCTGATAACCGTTCTCTTCAGCACTTTCGGCGAAGCTGAACAGTTTGTCAGGGGTACGGTGGGCTGAGACGACTTCAACATGGTGTGGAACGTCCAGCATTTCGAAGATTTCGGCGGCGAACTGCATGGTAGCCCAGTCGCTTTTGGACCCCATCACGATGGCGACACGCGCCGGATTATTGCGGGAAGACATGCGTCTAAAAACTCCTGTGGGTGTGCTTCACACTGCTTTAGAGGCGAGAGAGAATAGCACGTTTTAAAAACAAGGAAAACGATTGCGTTGCTTTACACTTCACTCTTCAAGCTGCCTCTTTGTTGGCTGCATCTGCTCAGCCCAGTCACTTACTTTTGTAAGCTCCAGGGGACTCACAGATTTGCCGCCTCGATGCAACTCGAATAGTTTTGTGTAAAGAGGAGTTGGGTATCTGCAGAATTAAAATGGAAAAGCGATCAGTTCAACGTCGTCAGGTGTGACTTTAATCATCGAACCTTCGGTATGCCAGGCACCTAACACCACGCGGAAAGCGGGTTGCGCATTGGCCGTGAGTTCGTGGACTGCCGGGCGATGGGTATGACCGTGAATTAACCACTGGACCTGATGTTTCTCCATTTCAGTAATGACGGCCTGTGGATTTACATCCATGATCTCCAGCGACTTGCTGCTATTGGCCGCTTTGCTGTTGGCACGCATCTTCGCGGCAATACGTTGGCGAATGAATAACGGCAGGGAGAGAAACAGTTTTTGTAGCCAGGGCTGATGAACCTTAGCGCGAAACGCCTGATAGCCAGCATCGTCGGTGCACAATGTGTCGCCATGCATGATCAGTACGTTGCGACCATACAGGTCGAGCACTTTTTCCTGAGGTAACAGGGTCATGCCGCTCTCACGGGCAAAACGCTTGCCGATCAGAAAATCACGATTGCCATGAATGAAAAAGCAGGGAACACCGGAATCCGTCAGCGCTTTTATCGCTGCGGCCATTTCACGATGTAGGGGATTGGGATCGTCATCGCCTATCCAGGCTTCAAACAGATCGCCAAGAATGTACAGCGCATCGGCCTTTCGTGCATCGCCGGCTAAAAAACGCAGAAAACCGGCGGTGATCGCCGGTTCTTCCGTGCAGAGATGGAGATCTGCAATAAACAGTGTCGTCACGATTACTCGCTGACGGTCACGTTTTCGATGATAACGTCTTCTTTTGGTACGTCCTGATGCATACCGCTGCGACCGGTGGAAACGCCTTTGATTTTATCAACGACATCCATACCTTCAACAACTTCAGCGAATACACAGTAACCCCAGCCCTGCATGCTTTCGCCGGAGAAGTTCAGGAAGTCGTTGTCAGCAACGTTGATGAAGAACTGAGCTGTCGCGGAGTGCGGAGCCTGAGTACGCGCCATTGCCAGCGTTCCACGGGTGTTTTTCAGACCGTTGTTGGCTTCGTTTTTGATAGCCTCTTTCGTGGCTTTTTGCTTCATGCCCGGCTCAAAACCGCCGCCCTGGATCATGAAACCGTTAATAACACGGTGGAAAATGGTGTTGTTGTAAAAACCTTCGCGGCAGTAGTCCAGGAAGTTTTTAACTGTTTCAGGCGCTTTATCATCAAACGTTTTGATTACGATATCGCCGTGATTAGTGTGGAAAGTAACCATTTTTGCATCCTGTTCCAATAGAGTGGTGCTTCGACCCTGGTCAGGGTCACATGATAGGGGCTTGTTATAGCATAACCGCAAGGTTCGATCACCTTGCAAAGTGTGCTGCTTCGGGGCCAATTTATAGGTATTATAGGGCTTTGTTATCCACACACGTCTACACGGAATCTTCGATGTTAAAAATCTTTAATACACTGACGCGCCAAAAAGAGGAATTCAAACCCATTCATGCCGGGGAAGTCGGCATGTACGTGTGTGGCATCACCGTTTACGATCTCTGTCATATTGGACACGGGCGTACCTTTGTTTCTTTCGACGTTGTTGCCCGATATCTGCGCTTCCTCGGCTACAAGCTGAAGTATGTGCGCAACATTACCGATATCGACGACAAAATCATTAAGCGCGCTAATGAAAATGGCGAGAGCTTTGTGGCGCTGGTTGATCGCATGATTGCGGAAATGCATAACGATTTCGATGCGCTGAATATTCTGCGTCCGGATCTTGAACCGCGTGCTACGCATCATATCCCTGAGATTATTGAAATCACCGAGCAGCTGATTGCCAAAGGTCACGCTTACGTTGCCGATAACGGCGACGTCATGTTCGATGTACCGACCGACCCGAATTACGGTCAGTTGTCACGTCAGGACCTGGATCAGCTGCAGGCGGGTGCGCGTGTTGATGTGGTTGATGTGAAGCGTAACCCGATGGACTTCGTGCTGTGGAAGATGTCCAAAGAGGGTGAGCCGAGCTGGCCATCCCCGTGGGGCGCAGGTCGTCCGGGCTGGCACATTGAATGTTCTGCGATGAACTGCAAGCAACTGGGTAACCATTTCGATATTCATGGCGGCGGCTCTGACCTGATGTTCCCGCACCATGAAAACGAAATCGCGCAGTCCACCTGTGCGCATGACGGTGAATACGTCAATTACTGGATGCACTCCGGGATGGTGATGGTTGACCGTGAGAAAATGTCCAAATCACTGGGCAACTTCTTCACCGTTCGCGACGTGCTGAAATATTATGATGCCGAAACCATTCGCTACTTCCTGATGTCTGGCCATTATCGTAGCCAACTGAACTACAGCGAAGAGAACCTGAAACAGGCTCGCTCAGCGCTGGAGCGCTTGTATACCGCGCTGCGCGGCACCGACAAGTCCGTTGCCCCTGCGGGTGGCGAAGCCTTTGAAGCGCGTTTCATTGAAGCAATGAACGATGACTTTAATACGCCAGAAGCCTACTCCGTGCTGTTTGACATGGCGCGTGAAGTTAACCGTCTGAAGGGCGAAGATATGGCGGCAGCTAACGCTATGGCTTCGCATCTGCGTAAGCTGTCCGGCGTACTGGGTCTGCTGGAACAGGAGCCAGAAACCTTCCTGCAAAGTGGTGCGCAGGCAGACGATAAAGAAGTGGCTGAAATTGAAGCGCTGATTCAACAGCGTTTAGATGCCCGTAAAGCGAAAGACTGGGCGGCGGCGGATGCGGCACGCGATCGTCTGAACGAGATGGGTATCGTGCTGGAAGATGGTCCACAGGGTACCACCTGGCGCCGTAAGTAAATCTCTCGATTGCCGGATGGCGGTTAACGCCTTATCCGGCCTACAGGCATGCTTTTGTAGGCCGGATAAGACTCCTAGTGTCGCATCCGGCACATTAGTGTTTCCGATACCACCACAACACCCCCATCATGACGGCTCCCGGCAGCCATACCCACATTAGCTCCGAAAGAATAACCTGATGCCCGTACGGCGTGGCATAGCGCGACAGCGCAAACGGCGCGACCTTAATCACCTGCCACGGCGCAAAGAAACGTTCATCTGACCATGGCCACAGCCAGCCAACGCCTTTCCCTCCGGTTGTCACTGAATCCAGCAAACTGTGCGACAGCAATGACACCGTCAAAAATAACCAGCAGCGTATTAGCCCTGCCTTAAACCATCGTCGGCCAACCATGAGACAGAGCAGTGGAACGACGAAGGCGAACAACAACGAGTGGGTAAATCCGCGATGGCCGAAGACGTTACCGTAAGCAACACCAAGCTTAAATGACAGAACGTCAGCGTCTGGCAGCATCGCCAGAGCGACTCCGGTAAACAGTAATCGCACAGGGATGACTTTAAGTCCGAGACCTAACCCTAAACAGAGTGGAACGGCAGCGTGGGTAACGATTGTTGGCATGATGATCGCTTCGTGTGAAAAAACAGCATGCTAACAGGCCACGGTGAAGTGGGGATGAAGTCATTATCTGAAAATGGGGGAAGTGGCCGGATAAGGAACAAACCGTCATCCGGCACCTGGGATCACGCGACGACGTTAATGCTGTGACCTTCAAAGCTGACGGTCTGTCCGGCAACGATTTTGCAGCGCTTACGCGTTTCAACAACACCGTCGACCTTCACTAACCCTTCGCCAATAGCAATTTTTGCCTGGGCGCCGCTTTCGCTCCAGCCTTCCAGCTTCAGCAAATCGCAGAGTTCAACGTGAGGGTGTTTACCCAGTGAAAATGTGGCCATCTTAAACGTCCTTTACATCATGATATTCAACACACGCCTGCAGCGTGTTTTCGATAAGCGTGGCGACAGTCATTGGGCCAACGCCACCCGGCACAGGCGTAATATACGACGCACGTGCGGCAGCATCCTCAAAGACCACATCGCCAACAACCTTACCATTCTCCAGACGGTTGATGCCGACATCAATCACAATTGCACCTTCTTTGATCCACTCACCCGGAATAAAACCAGGTTTGCCAACGGCAACAATCAGCAAGTCGGCGTGCTCGACGTGGCGACGCAGATCCTTCGTGAAGCGGTGGGTGACCGTGGTGGTGCAACCCGCCAGCAGCAACTCCATGCTCATTGGGCGACCGACAATATTGGAAGCGCCAATCACCACGGCGTTCAGGCCATAAGTGTCGATGTTGTAGCGTTCAAGCAGGGTCACGATACCGCGTGGGGTACATGGGCGCAGGCGCGGTGCGCGTTGGCACAAACGACCGACGTTATACGGATGGAAACCGTCAACGTCTTTGTCCGGTGCAATGCGCTCCAGAACTTTGACGTTGTCGATACCCGCCGGCAACGGCAGTTGTACCAGGATACCATCGATGGTGGTATCTGCATTGAGCGTATCGATCAGCTTAAGAAGCTCCGCCTCGCTGGTGGTTTCAGGCAGGTCATAGGAGCGGGAGACAAACCCCACTTCGTCGCAGGCTTTGCGTTTACTTGCCACGTAAATCTGCGAAGCCGGGTTGCTACCTACCAGCACAACAGCCAGTCCTGGGGCGCGTAATCCAGCCGCTAAACGCGCCTGAACTTTTTGAGCAACCTCAGAGCGCACCTGCTGCGCAATCGTTTTACCGTCAATAATCTTTGCTGCCATCAGAGAGAGGATTCCGTCTGTTACGTTAAGTCGAAGGGGATGTGACTATTTTGTCAGAAGCGGGGCGTGCTGTCAGTTTTCGTTTGCGTTTTTACGTGCGTTGGCGTGTTTCGCGTAGCCCGTGTGCGCGGCAACAGGTGTTGGATGTTGGCGCGTGATTCATGAGCATGCTAATGAAACTTAACCTAAATGAAACAACTCATCACCCTGGTATTTTCATGGGTAATATCTCAGAAACCAGACTGTTACGTCTTGTTATGGATGTTTTTGCCTCATTTCCACCCGGAATTTTCTTAGAGTCCAATAAGAATAAGCCAGGGTCATTAAAAGGAATTACAGGTATTTTTCATTAATTGAAATGTTTAATTTATCCCTGTGACGAATTGTCATATTCGTGAAGATTAATTAGTGAATCAAATACTCAGGAGAGTGGGGGTACACGTTTCGCTAATTCTCTCTCGATATATATCTTTACAGGACGCAGAGATAATTTGCCTGACATTTAATGTCGATAATGATTCAAACGGATCCCGCAGGACGCTGGAGCCGGATGTGTGTAATTCAAGGGAAATCCATGAAACGTAAATTAATGACCTCTTCTGTTTTTGCCAGCATGATGTTAATGGCGGGCGCAGCGGTGGCGGCAGATCCGGTAAGCGTGAGCGGCGGTACGGTTCACTTTGAAGGTGAACTGGTCAATGCAGCCTGTGCGGTGAGCACTCAGTCAGCCGACCAGGTTGTCACATTAGGCCAATATCGTACCGCCAGCTTCACCGCGGTTGGTGACACCACGGCGCAAATTCCGTTCTCCATCGTGCTGAACGACTGTGATCCGAAAGTTGCTGCGACTGCTGCTGTTGCTTTCTCGGGCCAGACGGATCTTACCAACAACAGCCTGTTGGCTATCTCCTCCTCAGATAACAGCACCACGGCGGGCGGTGTAGGGATCGAAATCCTGGACAACACGTCCACCGCACTGAAGCCAGATGGCGCGACCTTCTCAACCGCTCAGGCGCTGGTGGAAGGTACCAACACCCTGCGTTTCTCCGCGCGTTATAAAGCCACTGCAACCAGCGCTACGCCGGGTCAGGCAAATGCGGATGCGACTTTCATCATGAAGTACGAATAAGCCGTTTGATTCTCGCAGGGATGACTACCGCCTCATGGGATGAGGCACTATCCGGGGATGATGAAGGATGTGGCAGATGATAGGGAAAGGCGTAGCGCTGGCGGGAATAGTCTGCGTAATGCCGGCGTTTGCACACACAGTGATACTGGAAAGTGGCCGTCTTCATTTACGCGGGCAGCTGGTTAATGGTGCCTGTACGGTTGCCACGGACAGCCAGAGTTTGCGGGTGCAAATGGGGCAGTACCGCACTAACGCGTTCTCCGGGACGGGAAGCTTTGCCTCTACCAGCGTACCGTTTTCGCTGCGCCTGACGTCGTGCAGTGCTGATGTTTATGACCACGTGGGGATTGCCTTTGCGGGCGTTACGCCAGCCGAAGACCCACAGGTCTTTCTTGCCAGCGGTGATGCGTCTGCGGCTTCGGGTATTGGTTTGGCGTTATTTGATGAGCGACAACGACAAATAATTCCGAATGCGCTGCCGCTTCATTATGCCCCGATTTTAACGCAAGAGATGACGTTTCATTTCACTGCGCGCTATCGGGCTGTCTCGGAATATATAACACCGGGAACGCTTCGTTCAGATGTGTGGTTTACGTTGGTGTATCCCTGATTTATTTCCTAACGATAATCACGCCAAAGGTATTTGTAGCTATGTTTAATTATCTAAAATCAGGCTTTATCATTTTACTGGCCTTATTTTCTGCCACCAGTGTGCAGGCATCTGGTGGAATTGCATTAGGTGCAACTCGTGTTATTTATCCTGCCGAGGCCAAACAAACGTCCCTCGCCATTAGTAATAGTGATACCAAAGAACGTTTCCTGATTAATTCATGGATAGAGAACAGCGCAGGCGTCAAAGATAAATCGTTTGTGGTCACACCGCCGCTGTTTGTCAGTGAACCTAAAAGCGAAAACACGCTGCGTATCATCTACGCGGGCGAGCCGCTGCCCAAAGACCGTGAATCACTGTTCTGGATGAATGTGAAGGCTATTCCGTCGGTCAATAAAAACAGTCTTGAGGGAAAAAACGTTCTGCAACTGGCGATTTTGTCGCGTATCAAACTTTTTGTCCGCCCAAATAATCTGCCACAAATCGCGGAAGATGCACCAGGCATGCTGCAGTTTTCCCGTACCGGCAACCACCTGAAAATCACCAACCCGTCAGCGTATTACGTCACGTTGGTCAATCTCAATGTCGGAAATACGAAGATTGATAACGTCATGGTTGCGCCAAAAAATGACACGCAGGTCCTGTTGCCGACGGGTGTTCAGGGAAACGTTACATTCCAGACGGTGAACGATTATGGCGCAGTAACCACCGCTAAAACGGTTAGCGTGCGTTGAGAAAACGATGAATAAGACAACGTATTTTCCTGGCCTGTTACCGGGGGTTACGCCACCGCTGGCGGGGGTGGCGTTGTCCACGCTGGCCGCGCTCTTTCCCTCTTTTAGCCACGGTGAAAGCTATTTCAATCCGGCATTTTTATCTGCGGATACCGCTACCGTGGCGGATTTGTCTCGTTTCGAAAAAGGGAATCACCAGCCTGAAGGCGTTTATCGTGTGGATATTTGGCGCAATGATGAGTTTGTGGCCACCCAGGATATTCATTTCTCCACCAGCGCGGGGAAAGCCGGAGAAAAATCCGGCGGGCTGATGCCGTGCTTTGATCTCGACTGGGTTAAACGCCTTGGCGTCAATATCACTGCGTTTCCGGCACTCAGTCAGGATGCGAACAATACCTGTATTAATTTGCCAGAGGCGATTCCTGGTAGCGAAATTGCCTTCGATTTTTCTACGCTGCGCTTAAATGTCAGCCTGCCGCAAGCCTCAATGTTGAACAGTGCGCGTGGTTATATTCCGCCAGAGGAGTGGGATGAGGGTATTCCGGCGGCGCTGGTTAACTACAGCTTTACTGGCAGTCGCGGCAGCGATACCGACAGCTATTTCTTAAGTATGTTAAGCGGCCTTAACTATGGCCCATGGCGGCTGAGGAATAACGGTGCATGGAACTACTCGAAAGGTGACGGCTACCATTCGCAAAGCTGGAAAAATATTGGCACATGGCTTCAGCGCGCGATTATTCCGCTGAAGGGTGAGCTGGTGATGGGTGACAGTAACACTGGCAACGACGTTTTTGACAGCATCGGTTTTCGTGGTGCGCGTCTCTATTCGTCTGACAGCATGTATCCCGACAGTTTACAGGGCTACGCGCCAACCGTCCGTGGGATTGCGCGTACCGCAGCGAAACTGACTATTCGCCAGAATGGCTACGTGATTTATCAAAGCTATGTTTCGCCAGGCGCTTTTTCAATAACCGATCTCAACCCCACCTCGTCGAGTGGTGACCTGGACGTAACGGTTGATGAGAAGGACGGCAGTCAACAGCGCTATACGGTGCCGTATTCCACGGTACCTCTGCTACAGCGTGAAGGGCGTTTCAAATATGACGTTGTCGCTGGGGATTTTCGTAGCGGTAATAGCCAGCAGTCTTCGCCATTCTTTTTCCAGGGAACGTTAATCGCCGGGTTACCAGAAGGTTACACCGCGTATGGCGGCACGCAGTTAGCTTCACGCTACACCGCACTGGTGTTAGGCACCGGCCGCAACCTGGGTGACTGGGGAGCCGTCTCTGTCGATTTAACGCATGCCCGTAGCCAACTGGCGGATGACAGTACGCATCAGGGGCAATCGCTGCGTTTCCTGTATGCAAAATCACTGAACAACTTCGGTACCAACTTCCAGCTGTTGGGGTACCGCTATTCGACGCGCGGGTTTTATACCCTCGATGATGTGGCGTATCGCAGTATGGAAGGTTACGAGTACGAATATGACAGCGAAGGGAATCGCCACGATGTTCCACAAGTGAAGAGCTATCACAATCTGAGCTACAGCAAAAAGGGCCGTTTTCAGATCAACATTTCGCAGAACCTTGGCGATTACGGTTCACTGTATGTTTCGGGTAGCCAGCAAACGTACTGGAACACCTCAGATACTAATACCTGGTACCAGCTGGGGTATGCCAGCGGCTGGCAGGGGATTAGCTATTCACTCTCCTGGTCATGGAATGAATCGGTCGGGATCGCCGATACCGACCGCATCCTGGCCTTCAATGTGTCCGTACCGTTCAGTCTGCTGACCGGGCGGCGCTACTCGCGTGATAACGCACTCGATCGCACCTACGCCACGTTTAATGCGAACCGTAACAGCAATGGACAAAACAGCTGGCAAAGCGGTATTGGCGGCACGCTGTTAGATGGGCGCAATCTCAGCTACAGCGTTAATCAGGGACACAGCAGTTCCAACGGGTACAGCGGGAGCGCCAACGCGAACTGGCAGGCGGCCTATGGCACGCTGGGCGTGGGTTACAACTATGACCGTGACCAGCATGACTATAACTGGCAACTCTCCGGTGGCGTCATCGGACATGCGGACGGCATTACGCTCAGCCAACCACTGGGCGATACCAACGTACTGATAAAAGCACCAGGTGCCCAGGGAGTGCGGATAGAAAACCAGACCGGCGTGCAGACTGACTGGCGTGGCTACGCGGTCATGCCGTATGCCACCGTTTATCGCTACAACCGCGTCGCGCTGGATACCAATTCAATGAATAACAACACCGATGTGGAAAATAACGTTAGCAGCGTTGTGCCAACGCAGGGGGCACTGGTACGTGCGGCGTTTGATACACGCATTGGCGTGCGTGCGCTTATCACGGTTAACCGGGATGGAAAACCGGTGCCATTTGGGTCGGTGGTACGCGAAACCACGAGCGGCGTCACCAGCATGGTCGGTGAAGATGGACAAATTTATCTCAGTGGTTTGCCGCTCAAAGGCAACTTGCTGATCCAATGGGGTGAAGGCGCAAACGCACGCTGCGAAGCGCACTACACCTTGCCTGAGGAGAGCCTGAAACAGGCCGTAACGCTCACCAACGTGACGTGCCAACGACCGTAGGCACGTCAGGGATAATATGATGAAACGACAAACCGGTTTGCTACTGGGAAGCGCTTTACTGCTTATAGCTAATACATCATGGGCGAAGGTCTGCCATAACTCGAACGGAACGCCAACGGACGTTTATTACGATCTGTCGAATGTTTTTAACAGCAGCAATAACCAACCGGGCCAGGTAGTGACATTGCCAGAAAAGTCAGGCTGGGTCGGGGTGAATGCAACCTGTCCGGCAGGGACGACGGTGAATTACACCTACCGAAGTTATGTGACTGAGCTCCCCGTGCAAAGTACGGAAAATAATTTTCAGTATCTGAAACTCAATGATTACCTGTTGGGGGCCATGAGTATTACAGACAGCTATGCCGGGTTGTTTTATCCCCCACGCAATTATATCCGCATGGGGAATCACCCAAACGTTTCCAAACAGCAGCCTTTTGGCGTGATGGATTCTAAGCTGGTGTTTAAATTAAAAGTGATTCGCTCATTTATCAACATGGTGCCGATCCCGCGACAGACGATGTTCAGTGTCTACGTCACAACCAGCACGGGAGATGCGCTGAGTACGCCGGTTTACACCATAAGCTACAGTGGCAAGGTGGAAGTTCCACAAAACTGTGAGGTGAATGCCGGACAAATCGTGGAGTTTGATTTTGGCGATATTGGTGCCTCGTTGTTCAGCAAGGCGGGGGCTGGTAACCGGCCCGAAGGCGTCAATACGCAAACGAAAACGGTCGCCATAAAGTGCACTAACGTTGCCGCACAAGCTTATCTGACCATGCGGGTCGAGGCCGAAAAAGCGTCCGGGCAAATGATGATATCGGACAACCCGGATTTAGGTTTTATCGTGGCTGACAGCAGCGGTAAACCGCTGACCCCCAACAATCTGTCCAGCACCATTCCCTTTCAGTTGGATGATAACGCTGCCGCGCGGGTTGGCATTAGAGCATGGCCAGTCAGCGTGACGGGCAATAAACCAGCAGAAGGGCCTTTCACCGCCCGTGGCTATCTGCGAGTTGATTATGAATAAGCAGAAAACAATGAGACGTCGTGCACTTTTCGTATTGATATCCGCAGTGTCAGCCAGTTCGCTATGCCAGGCGGATACCTCGCTGGGTGAGATTAATATCGAACTGCACGGCAATATCGTGGACTTCACCTGTGCGGTTATTGCCAGTGACAACAATAAGTTGGTTGAATTAGGTACCTGGCCAACAAAACAATTAAAGACCACCGGGGATACGACCCAACCGGTTCCCTTTACGTTGAAACTTGAAGGTTGCCCGCCGGGGTCGGCCTCGATAACCTTTTCCGGCACGCCAGCAGTGGGTACCACGTTGTTGGCGCTGGACGATGCCGTGATGGCACAAAAGGTCGCGATTGAATTGCACGATAGTGACCATACGCGATTACCGCTTGAACAAGCCAGCCAGACAGTAAACATTGATGAAAATGGCAATGCTATGCTGACTTTTTTTGCCAACTATATTGCGCTGGCAGATGGCGTTCAACCGGGGATCGCGAAAGCAGATGCTACGTTTATGATTAACTACAATTGACATCATGCGCTGATAATTCACTCCCGAACGACGCCTCGTCGGGAGTGCGATCACATTAATTCATGCATCTTGGCATAATCGATTAGCTCAACAATGGTATGTAGTCCGAGCTTGGAATAGATGTTAGCTTTGTGAGCACTGATTGTTTTATTACTCAATAAAAGTTGCTCAGCAATTTCTTTATTAGATAACCCGTTCGCCAGATAACGTAAAACCGTAACCTCGCGATTCGATAATGGCATGTCATTCAGCATGCCTTTACGTATATTAATATTATTAATAAAATTAAGCGTGTCTGAAGGGAAAAATGAATATCCTGATAAAATCATTTTTACCGCGTTATAGATATCATTGAGAACCTTTCGTTTACTGACGAAACCATTGGCACCGGCACGGATCGCCCGTCCGGCATAAAACGATTCAGACTTTGAGGATAGAAACAATACCCGGGTTTTTTCCTGCAGAGATTTTATTCTCTTGAGTAATGTAAACCCATCGGAGCCAGGTAACTCAATATCCAGAATGACCAAATCGACTGGATAGGTCCGCAGATGGTCTATTGCCGTGCGACTGTCGTCGGTTTCCAGAACAACCTGAATATTACTATTCTTTTCGAGCAGTACTTCTATCGACATTCTGACAATAGGGTGTTCGTCCATAATGATAACGGATGCTGGTTTCATTGTTGTATGCCTCAAACTGTTTGTGTATCTTGCGATTTTGATAAAACATCAGGCGTTATAATATTGTCAAATAGCCAAGGATTGCTCTGGAAGAAGAACCGAATAAATATTATATCATCCTTGTTTATTCGGTTGTTCTACGTCAGAACAATGAGTTTGTGGAATATCCATTTCACACCAGGGAAAACTTACAATTAATCAGAAAACAGTGAGGATTATACCTGCTCTGCACTTTCGGAAAAGGCTTACAGCACGTAAGTTCATAATGTCTGTTAGGATATCCTGAAAGACCAGGGTATGGTAATGACTATTGATATTAATCTCCTGCTGTTTGAATTATGGCAGATTGAAAAAATTTTTTAAATAGTAAAAACGACACAATGGGCTAATTGTTTAGGTTTTGTTAAGGCGGCGAGGCAATTCTTTTTTGTCGAAATGTACTGAATCTGTCGGCTAAAGCAGGATACCCGCGCGATATATAATACCAGGAATAGTTGTAAATATTAAATGTTTGTAAAAATCACATTCGTTTTCTCAGTTGAAAATAAGTAATTTCCTATAAATTCTTATATCACAGAGGGTTAGGGTGTTAAATTAAATGGGGAGAGGTAACGCTCAGGCGATGTATCAGATGCAAAAAATGTTGACGATGTGGCAACCCCAGCCGTGTGATCAGTTGGTTCAGGCGATAGATAATGCGGTGATAGGGTTGGGCCTGCACGAGAGCAATCTTCTTTAATGATTTACCTTGCAAGAGTAATGAGATCATCTCCCAATCAGCCTGATTTATGTACCCGGAGTGAATGTGATCCTGCTTCATCGATAATAAAGCATGGCGCATCTCCGGGAGGCGCTGGCGGCGCGGCAGGATATCAAATTGCCCAGCCATCGCAATAAAGTGCCTGAGCGCTTCGTGGCGACTGGGAAGTAATATGAAAATTTGAATATTACTCTGCTCTTTAATGAGTCGGCGAAGATATTCCAGAACATCGAAATATGAGCTTGATGCACCATCCATATCAACTACTAACTGACTAACTTCAGACTCCTTCAACAGTGGTAGGGCCGATTCAATCGTCTGGAAGATGGCTGTGTGTGTACCAGAAAATAAATAGCGATTAAGCGTGTAGCCGAGATAGTTATCTGTTGTGATAATTGCTTGAGATATTGTGTCGCCCGGTAATGTGTAATCAAGTTTTTGAGCCAGATACTCAATTCTGTCAAATTCTTGCGGTGCACAGTGATCATATTGCCAGGTACAGTGGGCGTTTCGTAAACGGCGATGCCGTTCCCGGCGTTTTACACTGCGCATCCTTCCTTTTTCCCTGTCCGTATCTATTGCGCCTGCTCTGGATAAATTGCTGGCCACAAATATCCCTGACCCAAATTTGCGCCAGCGCGCAGGGCAATTTCCTGCTGTTTTTGCGTTTCGATTCCTTCAACGACCACCAGGCCGGCGATTGCGCGCCCCATCTGAATAACCTGGCGGAGTTTTTCCGGCACATGGCTAAGTGTCCAGAACGTATTTTTATCCAATTTCACCCCTGACAAATGCCAGTTGGCTGCGGTGAATGCGCCCAGCAGTTCCTCATTGACGTCATCCAGCCATATTGGGATACCATGGTCTTCAAGATGTTGAATTACGCCATAGACGATCGTCCGCTGAGGTGTACTTAAAGAATAAAACGTATTTGGATCTTGTATTTCGATAATCAAGCTGGACGGAGAGGGCGTAATCAAAGAATGGAATAACGGCCAACTCAGGAAGGCTTGCATCGGTAAATTCAATGAGTAGCGCAGACCCTGTTGATAGCACTTAATTTTGTCAATTTGCTGATAAAACAGATGCAGTCGATGTTGAACCGACAGTTGGTGAAAATATTTTTCACTGTTTATATTCGCGGGAAGATGTGTGAGGACCTCACAACCGTATCTCAACGCGGTAGACAAATCGACAATGGGCTCGAATTTAAGTGCGAATTGCAGGGGTTCTGCATCGCTGTTTTTGGCGGTAAAGACAGAGTGCTCAGATTTATCATTCCATAATAACAGGCTCGGTGCCACGATATCCCCCCTGGCGTCAGAGCAAATATTACCGAGTATGTCTATTTGTTTCCCCGGAAATAATATACATAGGGTATTCTGGCAGCATGCGGTTAGGTACAGTAGGTGCCGATACTTAATTGATGATGAGACATTTCTCAATAAAATGCCCGACAGCAAGGCCCACTCTACTGTTGCAGAAAACTCAGGTGTGCCCTGATATACCTTAAAAATTGCTGATCATTTTTCACATCCAGCTTTTTCATAATACGGCGGCGAGTTGCTCTGGCCTGTATATCGCTGATGGAGAGAAGATGTGCCGTTTCAGCGAGCGTGTTACCGCTGGCAAGTAGCATTAAGAACTGGCGTTCCTCCACCGAAAAGTTGCGGGTGGTACAGAAATGGCAGACGGTTGCAGGCACACTGTGGCGGAGCGCGCGTTTTTGCAGAATTAGGATCAGTTTTTGGGTTATCGCTTCCACATTATCTTCCCGATAGATCAGCGGCAGCATATACAGGCAGGGGCGAAACATCAGCTTATCCTTATCGCCTCCGTTGCAGATGATAACCCGATGTTGGCGTCTGGTGTGGATGGGAACCTGATAACATCCTGCACTGAGCCAATCGTCATCCAGCGAAATAAAGGCGATGTCTGCGCGATCGATAGCTTCGGTAGGTAAAAAGCAGATGTCCTGATGCCACTGATTTGCCAGGCGGGAGATGATGATTTTCAGCCCATGTTCGAAATGACTATTTTCTTCCTTGATAGCGATACTTAACATTGACGAGGTCCTGAACTGCAGGGAAGTGGTTGGGGAATGTTAAGCAAAATCATTAATTTTCTAAATACTTGTAACCTTAAATCCCGCATTATGCTGGCTGAGTTGTTACCAGGTGATTTCCTGGAACCCCATGAACGACCAGAAAAAACAACATTCGTACACTTCGTCAGCAACCGGAACAAAAGGCATTGACTCAGCAGGCGCTGACCGTATAATTCACGCGTTTCATCTGCATGAAGTCATCACTTCTCTATGCGCCCTTAGCTCAGTTGGATAGAGCAACGGCCTTCTAAGCCGTAGGTCGTAGGTTCGAATCCTACAGGGCGTACCATTTCGATAAAATACCCTCTCGGCACGGTTTTATTCCAGTTGGCATAACGTCTACATCAGCGGCTCTACATATAACTTTTTCTGGAGCGTTTTGTGGATATAAAAACGGGAGCCTGCTCGCTCCCGTTTTCCTGTTTTTCTAACCAATATCACCGCACAACAAGCACGGGGCATTTGGCATGACGTACTACAGCTGCGGCGGTTGACCCTAACAGATAGGTGCTGAACCCCGGCTTATGGGATGCAATGACGATCAATTCGGCGTCCACGGCATCTGCCAGTTTAAGGATCTGATCTTTCGGTGGGCCATAAACCACATGGGTCTGAGTTCTGCCGGCGGGGATATTGAATTGCTTAACAATGTCGTCGAGCTTTTCGGTGGCTTTCGCTTGTATACCACTTCTGTCCGGGAACTCGTTGGAGTAGGCAAGCCCGAGTGATGCGTAGAACGGAACGGTAGGAATGACCGCTAAAAAATGGACTTTAGCGGTTTTTGCATGCGCTTCAACCTGCGGAATAACATGGCGAGTTAAATCGGCTTCAGAGATATCAATGGGCACCAGAATAGAGCGATACATATTCACTACCTCCTGTTTGTTTACCTCTGTCCTGAGTGTAGCGAACTTTATTTCTGTATAATAAGTGACCAGATCAAGGTTGTGCGTGCATTTTGATATTCATGAATGTTATGTGATGGAGATACAACAACCACAATGGTGATTATTATTCGTCCAGCACAATAACATCCCCTGTCGCGGGGGCTTCTTGTCCTGGCAACCACAAACGTCCCCACGCGCCGGTGCAGTGACAGCCGAGAATTTTTTCTGGCTGCTGTTGTTTAATAAATCGTCGGGTTTGCCATAACGTATAGGGCGATGCGCAGCGTAAATGGAAGCCACCGACCAGGGCATAAATTTTGCTGATGCCCGTGATTCGCTGGCAGTGAGCGATGATATTGGCAATACCCCGGTGTCCGCAGCCGGTAATGATGACTAATCCGTGGTCTGATTTGTAGATCAATACCCCTTCGTCAGTGATGTAGTCCTGTTGGGGAGGATTCTCATTGATGACACCGTAGGCCTGCGGTGCGGATACGGATATTTCTCCTGACCACAGAAAGCGTTCGCTAAGGGGCAAAGGCTCACGGGAGTATGTCATCTGCAGGCGAGAGTAATCATTCTCGCGTGATAGTTTCTTGATTTTACGGGTATACCCTGCAAGGGTGAACGCTGCGTAACGTTCGCAGGCAATGCGTGGATGACAGATGACGCGGCTGCTATCGGGAAGCCACGGGACGCCGCCACAGTGATCGTAGTGACCATGTGAGAGCACGACAGCGGTCAACTGAGACAGGTCTAGGCCCATCAATGCAGCATTGTGCCTAAAACTGTCATCAGGCCCGGTATCGAATAATATTGTGGTGGTTTCATCCTGAACTAACAGACTTAATCCAGGTTTTGCCCGTAGGGCTTTTTCTGCACCGCGGGCGCGCCTGTTTTCAAGCAATACCGTAAGGGTTAAAGCCATGCCTGACTCCAGCGTTAAAGCGGCATACTGTAACGCACGGAATGTCAGAGCGCTGTGATCTCAGCGCTCTTTGGGACGGCTCAACGATGATAGTCGTGGCCGTCATCATCATGGTGATGGTGATTATGCCGCCATGCATGCTGATTTTCCCTTTGCTCGCGCTCCTGGCGTTCATGCTCTTTATCGCGGTTAGATTCGCGGTTTTTGTGGTTGGCGATTGCCGTGGCAACCGCCGCAGCACCTACCCCTACGGCTGCAGCCGAAAGATAAGGATGTTCCGCACAACCCGACAGGCTGGCCATAATAATCCCCGCGGATATCAGCTTTTTCATTGTGACGTTACCCATTATTCACGCACAATTTTGCCAGCATTCCCGGCGTCAGGATTGTTCCAGCTACCGCGACCATTCGTTTTAAGGGTATAAGTGGCATATCCCACGCGGAAGGTCATCGTATCTTTATAGGTATTCACGTCACGCACTTCATGACCATTTACGTAGACGCCAGAGTCTTCTACGTGAATATCAACGCTTCGTTGGCCATTCTCAAATTCGGCAACATAATTACCGGTGAATTTGCCATCAATACCGGCATTATCATGATTATCTTGATTGCGGGTATTTTGCTGATCTTCAGCATGACGATGATGGCGATTTTGCTGGCTTTGATCGTTCTCGATAAAACCATGATCGCGGTTCCACTGATAAGATTTATTGACATCGCAACCGTTGAGTTCACTTATCTGCGTACAACCTGAACGTTCATATTTTTTCTGCATTGCAGGGGTGATTGCACATGCTGTTGTGGCAGTTGTCAGGCCGAGGACGAAAATGGTCAGCAGACGTTTATTCATTTTGTTACTCGCTATCATCATTAAATTTATATATAGAAATGAAAATCTATTTTGTCATGTATACGACGACAGCAGTCTCCCATTAAATAGTAATGACGAATACTAGGGAGATTCCTAAATTTTAATCGGGGAGGAATGTTGATATTAATATTTACGGTGTTATGTGAGCGTTGTTTACGGGTCTAAAACAATTTTATTGCACTGTTTGTATTATTTAACGTCTTGTTTGGAGATTTAATAGAATTCTAATATTGACATTAACCAAGGGGAAGCGCGCAGGCTGTGTTGCTATACAGGCCCGCACGCGTGGTTTGGTGGAGACGATGGACTACCCTTGCGTTGCTGCCTGTTCGCGATGTTTTTCCGCCTGCAGTTCATGTGAATAGGAATGACTGTTATTCATTGACTGATGAACAACCATCGCTTTCTCATGTTCATTCATGCGTGAAAAAGACGGTGCGCTAGCCCGTGTTGATTGGCTATTTTGCACCTGTGCTTCATGTGTTTGTGCCATTTGCTGATGAGCAGGTGCATCGCTGTTATTCATCATATCGTGAGCCATAGCTGCCTGCTGATGCATTGTGGATGTTTCTGCCGCATTAACGCCAGCTGAGATAAAAAAAGCGATAGCTAAAAAGGAAGGTATCTTATTCATCATATTTCTCCAGTGTCGGTTTACAGGAGAATTATAATCAGCAGGGGCTGTCAGTGAGGTGACAGTATTATGACGATGATGTCAGAGAAAAATAATTTTAATCTCAGGTTTAATCGATGGCGCATCAGCGCCACCAATAATAATTAAGCGGCATACTTGGGTAATGTCAGAATAAAGCGGGTAGCGCGAGCGTCGGATGTTACGGAGACCTTGCCCTGGTGGGCAATCACAATCGATTTCACTATCGCCAGGCCAATACCGCTACCTTCGCCTTTACGCTGTCGTGAGGGATCGACGCGATAAAACCGGTCAAAGAGTCGTGGCAGATGTTCCGCGGCTATTGGCGTACCGGGATTTTCCACAATAATATGCACGAGATCATCGGCCTCTTTCACTCGCACGGTGACAGACTCGCCTTTTGGCGTATAGCGCATCGCGTTAGAGAGCAGGTTGCTCATTGCCCGGCGTAACATTAACGGGTCGCCAGAAACCCAGCATGCCCGACCTTCAAAGCGCAGGCTGACTTCGCGTTCTTCCGCCCAGGCTTCGAAAAAGTCGAACACTTTACTGACTTCATCCGCAAGATTCAGCGCTGTTTTTTCCGGGATCAGCTGATTATTGTCTGCCTGTGCCAAAAACAACATATCACTCACCATCTTCGACATGCGGCCAAACTCTTCGAGATTAGAGTAGAGCACATCTTCCAGCTCTTTCGTGCTGCGGGGATGGCTGAGGGCAATTTCTGTTTGCGTGACCAGGTTGGTGATTGGCGTGCGGATCTCGTGAGCAATATCGGCAGAAAAATTGGATTGGCGTTTAAACACATCTTCGATTCGTTCGATCATGTGATTAAACGACTCAACCAGTTGCTCAAGCTCAATCGGCACAGCCTGCGGGTCCAGGCGAACATCGAGATCTTTAGAGGTGATATTTTGGATGCGCCGACTGACATTACGGATAGGTTCATGACCTTTATAGACGGCGAACAACACGATAAAAACAATCATCATGCTAATTAACGATGCTGTCATGATCAGCTTGTTTTTCAGATCGTTAATGTAGTGCAGATGAAAATCGATCGATAATGCCATAAACAACGTATAGGCCGGTTTCCCGTCTGGCAACTGCCCAATGGGTAAACGAATCATTCGCCAGTTGGAGGACGCATTTTTCCCGTGCGCATGTTCTGATGTTTGCAGCGTTGGGCCGGAAATTAAAAAAACATTCCGAGTATGGGCATTTTTATCCGGCGTTGCCGTGGCGATAAACTGACGAAGGTCCGGCGCATTAGGTGAATGGAAAATGGCCCTCTGATTGGCATCTTCCAGAGAAATAATGACATTAGAATAGCCCGAAACTACGTTTTTTAATGTTTCCAGCCGACGTGATTCCGGTTCGTTCGGGTGGTTAATAATACGCTCCAGCGTCGCGCTGATCTCTTTTAAATCATTGATATCCTGCTCTGCGAAATGGACTTTCACCGAGTGGATCATTATCCATGCGAAAGCGAAAAATGAGGCGATTGTCGCCAGACTGATAAAAAAGGTTAGCCGTGTTGCCAGCGAAAAAGGGCGCTGTAATCGTTTAGTGACCATCCGGCACCTCAAGCATATACCCTACACCACGTACGGTCTGAATCAGTTTCGGCTCAAAGTCATTATCGATTTTGGCCCGCAGACGCTTCACGGCGACGTCAATCGCGTTAGTGTCGCTGTCAAAATTCATATCCCAGACCTGAGAGGCAATCAGTGAACGCGGCAACACCTCTCCCTGATGACGCAGGAAAAATTCAAGCAGCGTAAACTCTTTACTGGTCAGGGTGATGCGTGTGCCGTTGCGGGTGACTTTTCTGCTGACCAGATCGACCATTAAATCCGCGACCTGAAACTGACTTTCGACAATGACTGCGGCCCCCCGTCGCAGCAGTGTCCTGACCCGCGCCAGCAATTCCGCAAAGGCAAACGGTTTAACCAAATAATCATCAGCTCCCAGCTCCAGACCTTTGACCCGATGCTCAATGGTACCCAGTGCGGTGAGAAGCAGAATGGGCATGCCTTTGTTGGCGGTGCGCAGCATTCGCACGATATCCCAGCCGTTTACATCGGGCAGCATGATGTCGAGAATGAGCAGGTCATAATCACCGGTCATCGCCAGGTGATATCCGTTCAGACCGTTGTCCGCCAAATCCACAACAAAACCCGCTTCCGTCAGGCCTTTCGTCAGGTATTCACCGGTTTTTTTTTCATCTTCGACAATCAAAATCTTCATGACATTCTCCATCACGCACTGGCTGTGCGGATTTTCAATTCTAGAGAAGGCGGATCGGATAGCAATCGGTTATTGGGAAAATGACAGTTTTGTCATTTTCCTGTCACCGGTTAAACAGAGTCATTCAGGTATAAATTCACACATCTTTTATGGTTATCAGTCCGGTCTGGACGAGAAGAACTATGTACAAATTTAAGCTTCTTACCCTCAGCGCTATTTTTGTTCTGGCCGGCTGCTCGTTGGCTCCGGACTATCAGCGTCCTGCATTGCCGGTTCCGCAGCAATTCTCCTTAAGTCAGAACACGCTGGTTTCGACCCCGATGGGATATCAGGATACAGGCTGGCGTACCTTTTTTGTTGACTCCCAGGTGAAGGCGTTGATTGGTGAGGCGCTGGTCAATAACCGTGATTTACGCATGGCGGTACTGAAGGTTCAGGAAGCGAAAGCGCAATATGGTGTGACGGATGCCGATCGTTACCCGCAACTTAACGCCGGTTCCAGCGGTACCTATAGCGGGAAATTAAAAGGTGATAACAGCACCAACCGGGAATTTGAAGCGGGACTGAATCTCAGTTTCGATCTGGATTTCTTTGGACGATTGAAAAATATGAGTGAAGCCGATCGGCAGAATTTTTTCGCCAGTGAAGAGGCGCGTCGAATGGTGCATATCTCATTAATCTCTAACGTGGCGCAAAGTTATTTCAACCAGCGTCTGGCTTATGCGCAACTGCAAATTGCCGAAGAAACGTTGCAAAACTACCAGCGCTCTTATGCGTTTGTCGAGAAACAGTTGATGACCGGCAGTACGAATGTGCTGGCACTGGAACAGGCTCGCGGCGTGATTGAAAGCACACGCAGCGATATTGCCAAACGCCAGGGCGAACTGGCGCAGGCGAACAACGCACTGCAACTATTGCTGGGGACGTACGGGAAATTACCGGACGACCGTGTGCGCAGTCGCGGTGATATAAAACCCGTGACACTGCCCCCCGCACTCCCATCGCAAATATTATTGCAGCGTCCGGATATTATGGAAGCCGAACATGGATTGCTGGCGGCGAACGCCAATATTGGCGCTGCACGAGCGGCATTTTTCCCATCGATTACGCTGACCAGCTCTGTATCCAGCAGCAGTGGCGATCTCTCCAGCCTCTTTAATGCGGCCAGCGGCATGTGGAATTTTGTCCCGAAAATAGACATTCCGATCTTTAACGCTGGACGTAATCAGTCAAATCTCGATTTAGCAGAAATCCGCCAGCAGCAATCGGTAGTGAATTACGAGCAGAAAATTCAGAACGCATTTAAAGAAGTTGCGGATGCGCTGGTGCTGCGTCAAAGCCTTGCCGATCAAATTACCGGTCAACAGCGTTATCTGGACTCAGGTGATGCTGCCAACTTACTGATTTAGTGTATGATGGTGTTTTTGAGGTGCTCCAGTGGCTTCTGTTTCTATCAGCT
>NZ_JASEYC010000005.1:0-180839 GCF_035064245.1 Citrobacter sp. R-1.5.2
GGTTTGGCGATTGATCAGATCGCACAATCCGGGCTGAGTTCCCTTTCAGTGATCTACTATTCCGCGCAGCTATTTAGCACACTTGCACGCATCAAAGGTGAAATTCGGGGAGTTACTCAGGCTATTAAAACCATTAAAGGGACGGTGACGTTCTGGACAAACATGGTTGATAATAGTATCAGCGAGGTCACAAACCTAAGTAATGTCCTGAACTCCACATTTGGAAATACACGATACGGGCGTTATAAAAAGGGATCAGTCGGCGGACGTTCGCCTGCAATTGCGGGTAGTGCAGCAACAGTTGATGTGGTGGATGATCAGGGCCTCTCAGACCAGGTGACAGCCCAGTCGGTAATGGACCGCAAAAACATTACAGATACTGTTGATGAACTGAATAATTCATCAACTGCTGATGAATTTGTTCAGGGTATTTCTGATGTTGTTAATTCCATTCTGAACAGTGCCGGTAGTGTGAATGAAAGGATTTCAGCTCTGGAGAAACTCGCTAATTCTACAAGCACTGAATATCAGCAATCTGAAAGTAGTAAAGCAATTTCCGCAACCATCAATACGTTGATTATTGTGTTGTGTACTGGAGCAATGACCAGCTCAGCAGCCGATGCAAACCCGACTAGTCGTGATGAATCTGAACAGTTAACGCAGCGTGTTTCTCAGCAGTTGGATGAAGCATTGTTATTAGTTGGTGATCGTGCAGATGATGAGTTATATAACGCTCTGCTAAGCATCAGGACTGCTTTTATTTCGACAATGATGAATCGCTCATCGGGATTAAGTGACCTGATGCTGGTGACAATGGCTCAGCCCATACCTGCGCTTACTCTTGCAAATCGTTTATATCAGGATTCCTCTCGTGCCGATGAATTAATTCAGGAGTCACGTGTTCCGCATCCGGCATTTATGCCGCTTACGATGAAGGTGCTGAGACAATGAGTAATGACAATGATCAGGATGTCGTTTCACTTACAGTTGGCGGAAAAATCATTGAGGGATGGGATTCTGTTCGTGTAACAAGGGGTATCGAACGTTTTCCTTCTGATTTCGATCTTGGTCTGATGGATTATTATCCTGGCAGTGACAATAAGCAGTTGGTTGAGGAGGGCATGTCTTGCAGCGTCACTATTGGCGATGATCTGACTGTTACCGGCTATGTTGATGACTGGGAACCAGCGATATCACGCTCCCGGCATGAAGTAAGAGCGACGGGGCGTAGCAAATGCCAGGACCTTGTGGATTGTTCAGCAGAATGGCCCAATAACGTTATTAATGCCAGCAACGCGCTTGAAATCGCTCAGCGCCTGGCATCGTACTATGACATTCAGGTTTCGACTGATGTTGATGATTTGATTAAGGTCCCCCAATTCACAATTAACTGGGGGGAATCACCGCAGGAAATTATTGAGCGGGTGGCCCGTTGGTCAGCATTGCTCTATTACGATCAGCCTGATGGAAATTTGCTTCTTACTCGTGTAGGTACACGACGGGCCGCCAGCGGCATTGCAGAAGGTGTAAACGTTGAACAGGCATATTATCGCAGGTCAATGGCGGATCGATTCTCGGACTATGTTGGCGTATCTATGGGAATATCACCGATCGCCGGATTTTCACCTGATACAGCATATGACGCGGTAACGCTGGCGACGGCAAGGGACCCTGAAGCTGCCAAAATGCGTTATAGAAAACATATTTCTATTATCGAAAGTACGTTGATGGCCTCGCATCAGGCACAGCGTGCAATAGATTGGGAAATGAATCGTCGATATGGCCGCTCAAAACAATTATCTGTAACCATCGACTCCTGGCGGGATAAGGATGGGAAACTTTGGGAGCCCAATACTCTGATCCCGGTTGACCTTCCAACACTGCAACTTCCTGATACTGAATTACTCATTGCTGAAGTCACTTATATGCGAGACGACAACGGCACACATGCGCGTCTGGCTCTGATGCCGCCGGAAGCTTTCGCCATTCAGCCTTATGCCTTTTATCAGCAGATTCCAGGACTAAATACATGAACCAGAATTTGAAAAAAGCAGCAGTGCGAATTGCTGGGATGCTGGGGATTGGGCGGATCACATCTCAGAAAGACAGTGGGGAAATTCAACAAGCGCAATATCAGACTCCATTGGAGGTTGCCAGTGCGCCTCGGATGGCTGACTTCGGTTTTTCCTCCGGGCTTCCGGTAGGTACTGATGTTGTTATTGCCTTCATCGGCGGTGATCGTTCAAGCCCAGTAATCATTGCATCAAATCATCAGGGGTATAGACGAACTGGGCTGAATGAAGGGGAAACAGCCATATATAACAAATGGGCGATGGAAGTGTTGCTCACTGAAAATGGCGTCTTTATTGATGCTAATGGGAAAGACGTAGAAGTAAATAACGCTACGAACGTAACTATAAATGCCAGTGAGGGAATACTGGCAAATACTCCGGTTTTAAAGTGTACCGGAGGCATTATAGACAACTGTGAGAGCAATACCCGAACGCTCAAAGAGCTCCGTGATGCTCACAATGATCATGACCATGTAGTTAAAAATGTTCAGAAGGGTAACGACGACGCTACCAGTGAGAAAACAGAGGAGCAGGTTAAATGAGTGATTTTTCCTCCTTCTGGAACGTGGACGAAATGATTGCCGACTGGCAGGAAGGCGCGGGGATGCTATCTACCGATTATGACCTTCAAACGGTAATTCTAATCAGTCTTTTTACCGATCGGCTGGCGCGTTCTGATGATAACTATGGAGATAGCGATCGTCGTGGCTGGTGGGGTGATACAGGTGAAGATCAGCAGCTTGGTTCACGGCTTTGGTTATTGCGCAGGGAAAAACTGACGACAAATGTGGCAATAAAAGCTGAAACATACGCGCTGGAAGCTCTTAAATGGCTGAAAGATGATGGGGTTGTAAGTGACGTTATCCCAGTAGCCCAAATCGTTATGCCAAATCGCTTGAACCTCACTATCCGGTATTTATCTCCGGGGCAAAACTGGCAGGAAAGCAGGTTCTACTGGATATGGGAGAAACTTTAAAATGCCCTTTAAACGAAAGACTCTGACTGAGTTACGAGATGAAAACCGTAATTTTCTTCAGGCCGAACTAAAAAACGTTGGTGCGCTTCTCCGTTTTGCCAACCTAAAGGTTGTTGCCGATATGGATGCGGGGATGTCCCACCTGCATTACGGCTACCTTGATTATATGGCGCTGCAGTCCAACCCGTTCACGGCAACTGGTGAATATCTGGCTGGATGGATGGCCTTAAAACGTGTCTACAGGAAACCCGCCAGTGCCGCTAAATCAAAAGATGTGAAAGCGGTCGGGGCCGGAAACCGCATTATTCCCGCCGGAACGATTTTAAACAGGGGGGATGGCTATCAGTACACTGTAACCTCGGAAATCAAAATTCAAGATACCGGGGAAGGGCATGGAGGAATCACCGCTGTTTTGCCTGATGTCACGGATGATGTTACCGGTGGGGGCGCTAATGGCAATGCAGATGCAGGAACGGTACTCACGCTTGATGTAAACATTGCAGGAGTTGAGGCTCAATTAACGCTAATAGAAGCTGCTATAGGCGGCGCTGATATCGAGGATGAAGAGGCTTTTCGAAGTCGTGGCCTGCTCTCATGGCAAGAACCTCCACAGGGGGGAAGTGATACCGATTATAAAAAATGGGCGCTGGAGGTCTCCGGGGTCACGCGAGCCTGGGTGAAACGTAGGCTTAATGGTGCAGGGACGGTTGGTGTGTACATCATGTGCGATGGAAATCTTAATGACGGTTTCCCTGTCGGAACTGATGGGATATCACAACTTGAGGAGTGGGGGGCAGTGAAGGCATCCGGTGATCAGCTAACTGTAGCCGATCATATCTATCCACTTCAGACAGACACTGCGATTATTTTTGTTTGTTCACCAATCAGGAAAACCATTAATTTTGAAATTGCAGGTATTAAGAATGCAGATAGTACAGTAGTCAGTAATATTAAAGAGGCATTAAAATCCCTATTTTTTGATGAGTCGAATCCTGATGGTTCAGGGAAAATTGATTTGTCTGATATTAATAAAAGTATCAGTAATGTAGACGAAACTAAGGGGTATATCCTTAACAGCCCATCATCAAACATTACTTTTGAAATTGGTGAGATTCCAGTCCTGGGTGAGGTGAAATTTGTATGAGCCTGTATTCCCAAAATGATTACGCTACTGCGCTCGGTGCGTTATTGCCGACGGGTAGAGCATGGCCGAGAACAAGCAAGACTGTACAGGCTGCAGTTTTACGTGCATTGGGTAACTCCTTTCAGCGTTCTGATAATGATGCTGTGAACCTCATCACTGGTGCTTTTCCTGCGACTGCAACTGTCATGCTATCAGAATGGGAAAGTACTCTCGGTTTACCGAATGACTGCTCTATTGGGGAAATTGGTGGCATCAGTGACAGGCAACGCTCAGTTGTCTCTAAATTAATAAGCACTGGCGGCCTAAACCGAGATTATTATATTCATGTCGCAGCAGCATTAGGTTACACCATCACGATTACACAGTTTCGGCCTGCAATGAGTGGGATGTCTGCATGTGGTGATGCGTTGAATGGCGATGAATGGCCCTTTACGTGGAGAATTAATGCTCCGGAAACAACTGTTAAGTATGCGTTATCTGGTGCTGCGTATTGTGGTGACCCATTAGCTTCGTGGGGGAACAAACTGCTCGAATGCGCAATTAATAAGATCGCACCATCCCATCTGAATCTTATCTTCAGTTATTCATAATTAATTATTTACCTTAATTATTATCACTTACTAGTGAGGATTAATCATGCTCAGAATCGGGCAGGTTGAATCGTCGGCAACAGCAGACGGTAAATATACAGACGGTAGCGTTGCTGGTGGCATTGCAGCAACACGACTTCGCGCAGCTGCGTTTAACGCCATTCAGGAAGAGCTGGCCAACATTGTAGAGTCAGCAGGAATGACACTTTCCCCTGATGATATGACACAGGTGCTTACAGCATTAAAAAAACAGTTCCTTAGTCGTACTAACCCATTTGCAGATATTAAATCTGATGGTACGGCAGCGGTAGCTACGGCTCTCTCAAACCTTGGTTTTGGACAATCCGTCGCACGTGAGGGTTATCTGATTTGGCCCGGAGGGCTGATCATGCAGTGGGGTACGTTAACTGGAGACCAGGGGAATCTGGGGGCTGGATATCCTATCGCGTTCAAAGAACTGGTGTTTCAGGCTCTTACTTCAATGAATGACAAAACAGCCGGGGCCGTTGACGGAATTACGCTGTATGTCCCGACCGCGAATTTAGCCAATAAAACATCGTTAATTGCGCTCAATAAAGGAAAAGATTTGCAGGGCACAGTAACTGCTTCATATTTTGTGATAGGAAAATGATATGTACCAATACAGCGCTGAAACAAACGGATTTTATTTAACAGGATTTCACACCGAAATCCCAACAGATGCAGTTAATGTGACTGAGGATAAATGGCGTGAGTTGATGGCCGGTCAGGCTGGAGGGAAAATAATCAGTGCAGATGTTGATGGCTACCCTGTTCTGATTGACAGGCCAGCCCCAACACATGAGCAATATGTCGCTGCTGCTGAGCAGGAAAAACAGAACAGAATTGACGAAGCTCTCCAGTCTATTTCTGTCATCAATCTGAAACTGCAGGCAGGAAGAACTCTAACAGATGCGGAGAAGCTCAGGCTCGACAGCACGCTGGATTACATCGACGCAGTGACGGCAACAGACACCGACACCGCGCCAGATATCAACTGGCCCGCTCCCCGGGAGGTGTAGGCCATTCAATAACACGCTCTACTTCTCATGCGCCAGGTTAACTGGCGCTGGCAGTCCGCTTTGAACATCTGCTGGTAGCAGAGAGAAATATTCAGCGTATCGTTGGTCATCCAGCGCCACTTCTCCGGGGTTACTATAGAAATCTGGTGAGTGTGGTGACGCAAATACAGCGACTATTTTTGTTTCTGTGGTATCTGAAAACTGAACATAAATCATAGTTAAATCTCATATGATGTTACATAAACTGACGAGCTGTTCGTTGTACCTACTGCACTGCCCGCGTAGTAGATAGTCGATGGCTCAGTGAGTTGAATTTTGAATATTCCAGTAATATTTGTGCCGCTATTTGCTACTCTCGTTCTACCCACCATATTCTTACGGGGGGCAACATCAATTGCGATATTGTAAATGTTGGATGATCCGCCTGCTGACGCTGACATTAAACCTGACACTGCTTTTGCATTTAAAGGTACTGTATTTACCAGTGATATTGGGGTTGCTGTAGAAACCGGGCTTGATGTTGAAAGTACCGTCACCTGTTGAATTGACAATATTCTCCCCACTAAATCACCAATAATGAACTGACCTGACTCAACACCCCACACAGCAACCAGTGCGGATGCTGTAAATCCAGCTGGCATATTTGTTCCACCATAAACTTCTCGAACATTGGCGTTTGTCGCATTAACGGCGAGAAGTGCTGACGTCGCTGTCGTCGGGTTATAAATAGCATACAGTGCCACGAAGCCGGTGGTCGGCACAGACCCCGTATCCATCCCACCTGCACCGGTAGTCGCCAGGTTGATTGTTTTGCTGAAAGAAGTTAACCGATACTGACGCCCACCACTTTCTTCAACAATCAACTCGTCTGCTAAAAATGTCGCAGTAGCACTCGCTGCAGCCACTGACATTCTGGCGTTTCGCGACTGCCCAACAACGCCAGAGAATGATTCTCTCAATTGAACGTTTTTAATAATGATCATTTATCGCTCAGATGGCATGCTTCCGGCCTTTTGGATGGAGGAAACTCATGCTTATTGGCTATGTGAGGGTGTCAACAAATGACCAGAACACTGCACTTCAGCGAAACGCGCTCGAAAGTGCAGGATGTGAGCTGATTTTTGAAGATAAGATCAGCGGTAAGGTGTCCGACAGACCAGGATTAAAAAAGGTGCTACGGACGCTATCAGAAGGCGATACGCTGGTGGTATGGAAACTGGATCGGCTCGGGCGAAGCATGCGACATCTTGTTGGGTTAGTGGAGGAATTGCGGGAGAAAGGAGTTAACTTCCAGAGCCTGACCGATAGCATCGATACGAGTACACCTATGGGGAGATTCTTCTTTCATGTTATGGGTGCACTGGCCGAAATGGAAAGGGAGCTTATTGTCGAACGCACCCGGGCTGGTTTAGCAGCTGCGCGTGCGGAAGGTAGGATCGGCGGCCGTCGGCCAAAGTTAACGGATGGGCAGTGGGCTCAGGCTGGAAGGTTGATTGCAGCAGGGGAATCAAGAAAACGTGTGGCTATAATTTATGATGTAGGGGTGTCAACGCTATACAAAAAATTTCCGGCGCGATGTTGAGAAGACGCCGCCGCGTCGTCGTATGCAAGAACAGGCGGCGGCGAACTGGCGAACGCTCGATAGTGCAAGTATTGAATGATTGCCAGTCACGGGGGATTGTACTTAAGCAATATGACGGTTCAAGGTGTTTAATCTGAAATCAGCCACATATCAGCCTCTTCAAACATTTCCTGAACAGTACGGCTTATCTGCTCTTTCTCATGCTTGCTGGCGTCAGTATTGATCGCCGGCAGCGTCATCATAGGCTTAACCCGAACATCAGCATCCGGGAAAATCCGGTGAACTCTCTTACTCAGTTCGCCAAGAATGATGTCTTTTGCACCGGGCAGCCCATCAAAATTCCGTTTGTCATAAACGAGTTCCACGAACATTGCTCTTTGCCTCTTCACTGGATGGATATACAGTTAATATTGTCTGGTTATTTATACAGTGTCAAGACAGATAACGAGGCATGGCGGGTGGGTATCTTGGGGCATACTTGGGGCAAAAATTTCTGCCTTGGGGCATTTTGGGGCATGATTGGGACGTTATAACACGTATGAACTTTACCGAATTTCACATGATGTTAATTTTTAATGTGTTGAATATACTAGAGAAAACACATGCTCTTGGGCGTTCTTTAGTGATTTTTAAAATATCCGCGTCACGCAGTTAAAGTGGTGGGCATACTCTTCAAGGCTGGTGATCCCCAGACGCATCCATTTCGGGTGTGACCACTGGGGTAAGCCGATATAGATCATAACGCTTGTAGGATCTCGTCAACGCGACGTACACGGGCAATGCGTGGGAAAATATGCGTCATGCTGCCCTGATGCTGGTCGGCGCTGGCGGCACTGCAGGCGTCTTCGGCAACGATCAGGCTAAAACCCAGCTCCCAGGCGTTACGCGCAGTGGATTCGACGCCGATATTGGTGGAGATCCCGCAAAGGACGATGGTGTCGATACCACGACGGCGCAGCTGTAGTTCCAGGTCAGTACCGTAGAATGCTCCCCACTGGCGCTTGGTAACCTCCAGGTCTGTTGCACATTTTCCCAGCGCTTGCGGGTATTCCCACCAGTTGTCGGGTAATGCTTTGGCTGGCGCGGGGGCATCAACCGGTTGTTTTAGCGCTTCGGCATAATCCGCAGACCAGCCGACGCGAACCATCACCACTGGTGAACCGTGAGTACGGAATTTTTCCGCCAGTTGTGCTGCGCGAGCGACGACGTCGTTTGCCGAATGAGGCCCACCCGCGAAAGGCAAGATCCCCTCCTGTAGATCGATGACGACAAGTGCGGTTGTTTTTGCGTTCAGTTCCAGCATGGTGACTCCAGTAAAAAAGATTTCCGTTACACCTTAATCGCGAATCTGTGTGAAAGGGGCGACAATTTTTGTTATTTTTTGTGAGATTACGCAATACCCGCTCAGGAAACACGCGTACAGTCAGTACCGGACTGAGAGTCTACCCCAGTAGGCTCTTATCGTGCGGCAGAATTTCCAGTATAATAGCCGCCTTTTTTCATTCAGTTGTGACATTCAGCTAAAGCTGCGACTTCGTCATCTGCCGGGCAGGTGACAATCCGCCTGCGGCAAAGTTAAGGGATATCTCATGCGTACAGAATATTGCGGACAGCTACGTCTGTCCCACGAGGGGCAGCAGGTGACTCTGTGTGGTTGGGTCAACCGTCGTCGTGATCTTGGTAGCCTGATCTTTATCGATATGCGCGACCGCGAAGGTATCGTGCAGGTATTTTTCGATCCGGACCGTGC
The DNA here is from genome assembly GCF_035064245.1 of Citrobacter sp. R-1.5.2. Lineage (NCBI taxonomy): Bacteria > Pseudomonadati > Pseudomonadota > Gammaproteobacteria > Enterobacterales > Enterobacteriaceae > Citrobacter > Citrobacter sp. R-1.5.2. The sequence continues at coordinate 9,155 of NZ_JASEYC010000005.1, forward strand.
GGACGCGTTAAAGCTGGCCTCCGAACTGCGTAATGAGTTCTGCATTCAGGTAACGGGCACCGTGCGTGCGCGTGACGCGAAAAACGTCAACGCCGATATGGCGACGGGCGAAATTGAAGTGCTGGCATCCGATCTGGTCATTATCAACCGTTCAGATTCACTGCCGCTCGACTCTAACCACGTAAATACTGAAGAAGCTCGTCTGAAGTATCGCTATCTCGATCTGCGTCGCCCTGAAATGGCGCAGCGTCTGAAAACGCGTGCCAAAATTACCAGCCTGGTGCGTCGTTTCATGGACGACCACGGCTTCCTCGACATTGAAACGCCGATGCTGACGAAAGCGACGCCAGAAGGCGCGCGTGACTACCTGGTACCGTCTCGCGTACATAAAGGTAAATTCTACGCGCTGCCACAGTCACCTCAGTTGTTCAAACAGCTGCTGATGATGTCTGGCTTCGACCGTTACTACCAGATCGTAAAATGCTTCCGTGACGAAGACTTACGTGCTGACCGCCAGCCTGAATTTACGCAGATCGATGTTGAGACCTCTTTCATGACCGCACCGCAGGTGCGTGAAGTGATGGAAGCGCTGGTGCGTAATCTGTGGCAGGAAGTAAAAGGTGTGGACCTGGGCGATTTCCCGATCATGACCTTTGCTGAAGCAGAGCGTCGTTACGGTTCCGATAAGCCGGATCTGCGTAACCCGATGGAACTGGTGGACGTTGCTGATCTGCTGAAATCTGTTGAGTTCGCCGTATTCGCTGGTCCGGCTAACGATCCTAAAGGGCGTGTAGCGGCTCTGCGCGTCCCTGGCGGTGCTGCACTTAGCCGTAAGCAGATCGACGATTACGGTAACTTCATTAAGATCTACGGTGCGAAAGGTTTGGCATACATTAAAGTCACCGAGCGTGCGAAAGGTCTGGAAGGGATAACCAGCCCGGTGGCCAAGTTCCTGAATGCTGAAATCATTGAAGCTATTCTGGAACGTACTGGCGCGCAAGACGGCGATATGATCTTCTTCGGTGCCGACAACAAGAAAGTGGTTGCCGATGCGATGGGGGCTCTGCGCCTGAAACTGGGTAAAGACCTGAACCTGACCGACGAATCCAAATGGGCGCCGTTGTGGGTTATCGACTTCCCAATGTTTGAAGACGATGGTGAAGGTGGACTGACCGCAATGCATCATCCGTTCACCTCACCGAAAGACATGACGGCGGCTGAGCTGAAAGCTGCGCCGGAAGATGCGGTTGCCAATGCGTACGATATGGTTATCAACGGCTACGAAGTAGGCGGTGGTTCTGTACGTATCCATAACGGTGATATGCAGCAGACCGTATTCGGTATTCTGGGTATCAACGAACAAGAGCAGCGCGAGAAGTTCGGCTTCCTGCTGGACGCGCTAAAATACGGTACACCGCCGCACGCGGGCCTGGCGTTTGGCCTGGATCGTCTGACCATGCTGTTGACCGGTACTGATAACATCCGTGACGTTATTGCTTTCCCGAAAACGACAGCTGCCGCATGTCTGATGACCGAAGCGCCGAGCTTTGCCAACGAAGCTGCGCTGGCGGAACTGAGCATTCAGGTTGTTAAGAAGGCCGAGAATAACTGATATGGCATATAAACAGCCTGTCTCGGTGTTAGTCGTGATTTATGCAAAGGACACCGGGAGAGTGCTGATGTTACAGCGACGCGACGATCCTGATTTTTGGCAGTCGGTCACCGGCAGCCTTGAAGAAGGTGAAACCGCGTTGCAAGCCGCCCTGCGCGAAGTAAAGGAAGAGGTCGCCATTGATGTTGCGCGTGAGCAACTGACCTTAATTGACTGCCAGCGCACGGTGGAGTTTGAGATTTTTAGTCATTTACGTCATCGCTATGCGCCAGGAATTGTACGTAATACGGAGTCCTGGTTTTGCCTGGCACTGCCCACTGAACGAGAGATCGTGTTCACCGAACATTTGACCTACCGTTGGGTTAATGCGCACGAGGCTGCACAGTTAACCAAGTCGTGGAGTAACCGGCAGGCGATTGAAGAGTTTGTAATTAACGTCGCCTGAGAAGGCGCGCTTTTTGGAGAGATTATTTATGGCAGGTCATAGTAAATGGGCCAACACCAGACATCGTAAAGCAGCGCAGGATGCTAAGCGCGGTAAGATCTTCACCAAAATCATTCGTGAGCTGGTAACGGCGGCTAAATTGGGTGGTGGCGATCCAGATGCTAACCCGCGTCTGCGTGCAGCGGTTGATAAAGCGCTGGCAAACAACATGACCCGTGACACCCTGAACCGTGCAATCGCACGCGGTGTGGGTGGTGATGAAGATTCCAACATGGAAACTATCATCTATGAAGGTTACGGTCCTGGCGGTACAGCCGTTATGATTGAATGTCTGTCTGATAACCGTAACCGTACCGTTGCGGAAGTGCGCCATGCATTCACTAAAACGGGTGGCAACCTCGGTACCGACGGTTCCGTCGCATACCTGTTCAGCAAGAAAGGCGTGATCTCCTTTGAGCAAGGCGACGAAGACGCCATCATGGAAGCGGCCCTGGAAGCCGGTGCTGAAGACGTTGTAACTTTTGACGACGGCGCGATTGACGTTTACACCGCGTGGGAAGAGATGGGTAAAGTTCGTGATGCACTGGAAGCGGCAGGTCTGAAAGCGGACGCGGCTGAAGTTTCTATGATCCCATCCACCAAAGCGGATATGGATGCAGAAACAGCACCGAAACTGATGCGTCTGATCGATATGCTGGAAGATTGCGATGACGTGCAGGAAGTTTACCACAACGGCGAAATCTCCGATGAGGTTGCAGCTACGTTAGAATGATGTGGTTAAGCCATAAAATAACAGGAGATGCGTGATGTCTATCATTCTCGGCATTGATCCGGGGTCGCGCATTACCGGTTATGGCGTAATCCGTCAGGTCGGCAGACAGTTGACCTACCTCGGCAGTGGTTGTATTCGCACCAAAGTTGACGATCTCCCGTCACGCCTGAAATTGATATACGCGGGGGTGACGGAAATCATCACCCAGTTCCAGCCGGATTATTTTGCCATTGAGCAGGTCTTTATGGCGAAAAATGCCGATTCGGCGCTGAAGCTGGGACAGGCGCGCGGCGTAGCGATTGTTGCTGCGACCAATCAGGATCTTCCGGTGTTTGAGTATGCTGCCCGACAGGTTAAACAGACAGTCGTCGGTATCGGCAGCGCGGAAAAAAGCCAGGTACAGCACATGGTGCGTACGCTGCTCAAGCTCCCGGCTAACCCTCAGGCGGATGCTGCGGATGCGCTGGCGATTGCCATTACCCACTGCCATGTCAGCCAGAACGCTATGCAAATGAGTGAGTCGAGGTTGAATTTAGCACGCGGCAGGTTACGTTAGTGACAAATGAGGCTGGATATCTATCCAGCCTTTTTTTATGATAGCGCATTACCTTTTAGCCCTTAACGCAGGAGCGTCATGTGATAGGCAGACTCAGAGGCATCATTCTTGAAAAACAACCCCCACTGGTCCTTCTGGAAACGGGCGGGGTAGGCTATGAAGTGCATATGCCGATGACCTGTTTCTACGAGCTGCCGGAAGCCGGGCAGGAAGCGATCATCTTCACGCATTTTGTGGTGCGCGAAGACGCACAACTGCTGTATGGCTTTAACAATAAGCAAGAACGCACGTTGTTTAAAGAGCTAATTAAAACCAACGGCGTGGGGCCGAAGCTGGCGCTGGCGATCCTCTCCGGCATGTCTGCGCAGCAGTTCGTGAATGCTGTTGAGCGCGAAGAGCTTGGTGCGTTAGTGAAATTACCGGGTATCGGTAAGAAAACGGCGGAGCGTTTGATTGTCGAAATGAAAGACCGCTTTAAAGGACTGCATGGCGATCTCTTTACTCCGGCAGCCGATCTGGTGTTGACATCACCTGCCGGTCCGGTAAGTGATGACGCCGAGCAGGAAGCGGTTGCTGCGCTGGTAGCGTTAGGCTATAAACCACAAGAAGCCAGCCGCATGGTAAGCAAAATTGCTCGCCCTGATGCCAGCAGTGAAACCCTGATTCGCGAAGCCCTTCGCGCGGCATTGTGAGGTAAAGGATGATTGAAGCAGATCGCCTGATTTCGGCTGCCAGCACTACCCCTGAAGACCTGGTGGATCGTGCGATTCGCCCCAGGTTGCTGGAAGAGTATATCGGCCAGCCTCAGGTACGTTCGCAGATGGAAATTTTTATCCAGGCGGCGAAGCTGCGCGGTGATGCCCTCGATCACCTGCTGATTTTTGGACCTCCGGGTCTGGGTAAAACCACGCTTGCCAATATTGTTGCCAATGAAATGGGCGTCAACCTGCGTACTACGTCCGGTCCGGTGCTGGAAAAAGCAGGCGATCTGGCGGCCATGCTCACCAATCTCGAACCCCATGATGTGCTGTTTATTGATGAAATCCATCGCTTGTCACCGGTAGTGGAAGAGGTGTTGTATCCGGCAATGGAAGACTATCAGCTGGATATCATGATTGGCGAAGGCCCGGCAGCACGTTCAATTAAAATCGATCTGCCGCCGTTTACCCTGATTGGCGCCACAACGCGTGCGGGTTCGTTAACCTCTCCACTGCGTGATCGCTTTGGCATTGTGCAGCGCCTGGAGTTCTATCAGGTCGCTGATCTTCAGCACATTGTTGGACGCAGTGCCCGCTTTATGGGGCTGGAGATGAGTGACGAAGGGGCGCTGGAGGTTGCACGCCGGGCACGCGGTACGCCGCGTATTGCTAACCGTTTACTGCGTCGTGTGCGTGATTTCGCCGAAGTGAAGCATGACGGCACCATCTCGGCGGATATCGCGGCCCAGGCGCTGGATATGCTCAATGTCGATGCTGAAGGCTTCGATTATATGGACCGCAAGCTGCTGCTGGCGGTGATCGATAAATTCTTTGGTGGTCCGGTCGGGTTGGATAACCTGGCGGCGGCAATCGGCGAAGAACGTGAAACCATTGAGGACGTGCTGGAACCGTATTTGATTCAGCAAGGTTTTCTACAACGTACCCCACGCGGGCGCATGGCAACGGTGCGGGCATGGAACCACTTTGGCATTACACCGCCGGAAATGCCTTAAGCCCCAATAATGCCTGATGGCGCTACGCTCATCAGGCCTGGCGATTTTGTAGGCCCGGTAAGCGCAGCGCCACCGGGCAACACATGCTCAGCTCGCTTGCTTCTTCATCATACTAAAGATAAACAGCAGCGCAGCGCAAAGCACCACGGATGGCCCCGCCGGTGTGTCATAAAACGCTGAGAAGGTCAGCCCGCCTGTAACCGCTATCATCCCTACACCTACGGCAACGCCCGCCATCTGTTCGGGTGTACGGGCGAAACGACGTGCGGTAGCCGCAGGAATGATCAGCAGTGATGTGATAATCAGTGCCCCGACGAATTTCATCGCCACACCAATAGTGAGTGCTGTGACCAGCATCAGCAATAGCTTGACACGTTGCAGCTTCACGCCATCAACAAAGGCCAGATCCGGGCTGATAGTCATCGACAGCAGGTTACGCCACTGCCAGAACAGAATAGCCAGTACAACCACGACACCAATGGCAATGGCCACCAGATCTTCTGGGGTGACGGCGAGCAGATCGCCAAACAGATAGGCCATCAGATCCACACGAATGTTTGACATCAGGCTGACAACCACCAGGCCTAATGACAGCGCGCTGTGCGCCATAATACCGAGCAGGGTATCAATCGCGAGGTGCGGGCGCTTCTCCAGCCATACCAGGCCTGCGGCCAGCAGCAGGGTGACGACGATAACAGCATAAAAGGGGTTTACATCCAGCAGCAGACCAAACGCAACGCCCAGCAGTGATGCGTGCGCCAGCGTATCGCCAAAATAAGACATCCGACGCCAGACCACAAACGAGCCAAGCGGGCCAGCAGCGCAGGCCAGCATGATCCCGGCTAACCAGCCGGGTAATAATAATTCAATCATGAGTGACCATTTCCCCGGCGTAAAACAATGCGACCCTGTAAATCGTGGCGATGATTATGGTTGTGACGGTAAATTCCGAGTTGTTCAGCGCCGCGTTGCCCGAACATAGAAATGAATTCGGGGTGCATTGAAACCACCTCTGGTGTGCCGGAGCAGCAAATGTGGTGGTTCAGACACAGGACTTCGTCGGTTTTTGCCATGACCAGATGCAGGTCATGGGAGACCATCAGCACGGCGCAATCCAGTTCATGTCGCAACTGATCGATAAGATCGTACAGTGCAACCTGACCATTCACATCCACTCCCTGCGTCGGTTCATCGAGCACCAGGAGCTGTGGTTTATTAAGCAAAGCACGGGCCAGCAAGACACGCTGCGTTTCCCCGCCGGATAGTTTTTGCATCGGAGCATCCATCAGATGCCCGGCCTGAACACGCTTTAGCGCAGGGAGAATGTCGGCTTTCTTTGTGCCAGGACGTAAGCGCAAAAAGCGGCTCACCGTCAGCGGAAGTGTTGTATCGAGGTAGAGTTTTTGCGGTACATAGCCAATCCGCAAATGCCCGTTGCGCTTGATAACCCCTTCATCAGCCGCTACCAGCCCCAATACAACGCGCACCAGCGTAGACTTTCCGGCCCCATTCGGGCCAAGAAGCGTTAAAATTTTGCCGGGTCGAAGTTCAAGCGATACGTCAGAAAGGACGCGGCGTTGACCATAAGAGACCGAGACATTTTCCAGTGAAACCAAAGTCGTCATATCAATTTTAGTCTTGCAGAAGTTATAGAATGTTATAATATCACATTTCTCACATTCGTTACGATGATTGGTCGCATTATGTTACATAAAAATACGCTTCTTTTCGCAGCGTTATCCGCTGCTCTTTGGGGTAGTGCAACTCAGGCAGCAAATGCCGCTGTAGTGGCCTCACTTAAGCCGTTGGGCTTTATTGCTTCAGCGATTGCAGATGGGGTTACAGACACCCAGGTTCTGCTGCCTGACGGGGCTTCCGAACATGATTATTCGCTGCGCCCTTCAGATGTAAAACGCTTACAGAACGCGGACTTAGTAGTATGGACCGGTCCGGAAATGGAGGCGTTTATGGAAAAGTCAGTCAAGAATATTCCTAACGCAAAACAGGTAACGATTGCGCAGCTCAATGACGTGAAACCGTTACTCATGAAAGGCGCTGACGATGATGATGACGATCATGGGCATAACGACGCTCACGGCGAAAAAAGTGACGAGCATCACCATCATGGTGATTACAACATGCATCTTTGGCTTTCCCCAGAGATAGCGCGGGCCTCAGCGGTTGCAATCCATGATAAATTAGTGGAACTTATGCCGCAAAGTCGAGCCAAACTTGACGCCAACCTGAAGGATTTTGAGGCACAATTAGCCGCAACCGATAAGCAGGTAGGTAACGAGCTCGCACCGCTCAAGGGGAAAGGGTATTTCGTTTTTCATGACGCCTATGGCTACTACGAAAAACACTACGGGCTAACACCGCTTGGTCACTTTACCGTGAACCCTGAGATTCAACCTGGTGCGCAGCGTTTACATGAAATAAGAACACAGTTGGTTGAGCAAAAAGCAACCTGCGTTTTTGCTGAGCCACAGTTCAGGCCAGCGGTCGTTGAAGCCGTAGCGAGAGGGACATCCGTTCGAATGGGAACGTTGGATCCCCTCGGAACGAATATCAAACTGGGTAAAACAAGCTATTCAGCGTTTCTGAACCAATTAGCCAACCAGTATGCGAGCTGCCTGAAAGGAGATTAATGAGGAAGTGAATACGTGCAACAGATAGCCCGCTCTGTCGCTCTGGCATTTAATAATTTGCCGCGACCCCATCGTGTTATGTTGGGGTCGCTTACTGTTCTGACATTGGCCGTCGCAGTCTGGCGGCCTTATGTATACCATCCCGACTCTGCACCCATCGTTAAAACTATTGAGCTGGAAAAAAGCGAGATACGTTCACTGTTGCCAGAGGCCAGCGAACCTATCGATCAAGCCGCTCAGGAAGATGAAGCTATCCCACAGGACGAACTCGATGACAAGACCTCTGGCGAGGCCGGGGTTCACGAGTATGTTGTCTCTACCGGCGATACGCTGAGCAGTATCCTGAACCAGTACGGCATTGATATGGGCGATATCAGCCAGCTTGCCGCATCTGATAAAGATTTACGTAACCTAAAAATTGGCCAGCAACTTTCCTGGACGCTGTCTTCGGAAGGTGATTTGCAGCGCCTGACCTGGGAAGTTTCCCGCCGTGAAACCCGTACTTATGATCGTACGGCAACGGGTTTCAAAATGAGCAGCGAAATGCAGCAGGGCGACTGGGTTAACAGCCGAATCAACGGTACGGTGGGCGGTAGTTTCGTCGCCAGTGCAAGAGATGCTGGCCTGACCAGCTCTGAAATCAGCGCGGTGATTAAAGCGATGCAATGGCAGATGGACTTTCGCAAGCTGAAGAAAGGCGATGAGTTCTCCGTTTTGATGTCTCGCGAGATGCTGGACGGTAAACGCGAACAAAGCCAACTGCTGGGCGTTCGTTTGCGATCTGAAGGCAAGGATTATTACGCGATCCGTGCTGAAGACGGTAAATTCTATGACCGTAACGGGACCGGGCTTGCTAAAGGGTTTATGCGTTTCCCTACGGCGAAGCAATTCCGTATTTCGTCAAACTTCAATCCACGTCGCCTGAATCCGGTAACCGGACGGGTTGCACCGCACAAAGGTGTCGACTTTGCGATGCCGCAAGGTACGCCGGTGCTGTCAGTCGGTGATGGTGAAGTGGTGGTCGCGAAACGCAGTGGCGCGGCCGGATACTATGTTGCTGTTCGTCACGGTCGCACTTACACCACCCGTTACATGCACCTGCGTAAGCTGCTGGTTAAACCAGGGCAAAAAGTGAAACGAGGTGATCGTATTGCGCTGTCAGGTAACACTGGGCGTTCTACTGGCCCGCACCTGCACTACGAAGTATGGGTCAACCAGCAGGCAGTGAACCCGTTGACGGCAAAACTGCCGCGTACGGAAGGGCTGAGCGGTTCAGATCGTACCGAGTACCTGGCACAGGTGAAAGAGGTTCTGCCTCAGTTACGCTTCGATTAATAAATACACGGACAGAGCCGGTACGCTATGCGTGCCGGCTTTTTTATTTTGTACGGGACACGGTGCGCCGCTACACTATCAGCAGATTTACTTTTTCGCGGCCCCCGATACTGGAAGAGCATGGAAACGAAAAAAAAGAGTATTGAGTATATCCCTGAGTTTCAAAAATCATTCCGTCACCCGCGCTACTGGGGCGCCTGGCTTGGCGTGGCAGCGATTGCAGGGATTGCATTAACGCCAGCATCATTTCGCGATCCCATTCTGGCGAAACTGGGACGGCTTGCCGGACGGCTGGGGAAAAGTTCGCGTCGTAGAGCGCTTATCAATTTATCCCTCTGTTTTCCTGAGCGCAGCGAAGCCGAGCGTGAGGCCATCGTTGATGAGATGTTCGCGACTGCGCCTCAGGCGATGGTTATGATGGCAGAATTAGCCATGCGCGGTCCGGAGAAAATCCAGCACCGCGTTGACTGGCAGGGCCTGGAAATTATCGATGAGATGCGACGTAATGAGGAAAAGGTGATTTTTCTCGTCCCTCACGGCTGGGGTGTTGATATCCCGGCAATGCTGATGGCATCTCAAGGCCAGAAAATGGCAGCCATGTTCCATAACCAGGGCAATCCGGTATTTGACTATGTCTGGAATACGGTACGTCGACGTTTCGGCGGTCGTTTACATGCACGTAACGACGGTATTAAACCTTTTATTCAGTCAGTTCGGCAGGGATACTGGGGATATTACTTACCGGATCAGGACCACGGCCCGGAGCACAGCGAGTTTGTGGATTTCTTCGCGACCTATAAAGCAACGTTACCGGCAATTGGTCGTCTGATGAAGGTTTGTCATGCGCGCGTAATACCGCTGTTCCCGGTGTACGATGGCAAAACGCATCGTCTGACGATTCAGGTACGCCCACCCATGGATGACATTCTGACGGCCGATGACCATACCATTGCCAGACGGATGAATGAAGAAGTGGAGATTTTTGTCACCCCGCATCTCGAACAATACACCTGGATTCTGAAACTGCTAAAGACCCGCAAACCCGGCGAAATCGAACCGTATAAACGCAAAGATCTTTATCCTAAGAAATAGAAAAAGCCTCTCGTTCGAGAGGCTTTTTTGTATCAGATGACCCGTCCTGAATAGCGAGTAATATCAGGCAGTCAGCAGCGTCGTTATTCTACAGTCAGAATACGTGTGGTGTTGGTGGAACCGATGGTGCTCATGACATCACCCTGAGTCACAATCACCAGATCGCCTGACACCAGGTAACCTTTGTCGCGCAGCAGATTGACCGCTTCGTTGGCAGCCACTACACCGTCAGTTTCGCTGTCAAAGTGGACCGGCGTAACGCCACGGTACAGAGAGGTCAGATTCAGCGTACGCTCATGACGAGACATCGCGAAAATTGGCAGGCCAGAACTGATGCGGGATGTCATCAGCGCAGTACGGCCGGACTCGGTCATGGCGATGATAGCGGTAACGCCTTTCAGATGGTTCGCGGCATACATCGCTGACATGGCGATAGCTTCTTCGACATTATCAAACTGTACGTCGAGACGGTGTTTAGAAACGTTGATGCTCGGGATTTTCTCTGCACCCAGACAGACGCGAGCCATCGCTGCGACGGTTTCCGCCGGGTACTGGCCTGCGGCTGTTTCTGCAGACAGCATAACGGCATCAGTCCCATCCAGAACAGCGTTTGCCACGTCCATGACTTCTGCACGGGTCGGCATTGGGTTAGTGATCATCGACTCCATCATCTGCGTTGCGGTAATTACCGCACGGTTCAGTTGACGTGCGCGACGGATCAACGCTTTCTGAATACCGACCAGTTCCGGGTCACCGATTTCCACGCCCAGGTCACCACGCGCAACCATTACCACGTCAGAGGCAAGGATGATGTCATCCATCGCATTCTGGTCGCAGACGGCTTCAGCACGCTCTACCTTGGCAACGATTTTCGCATCGCAGCCTGCGTCGCGCGCCAGGCGGCGGGCATAATTCAGATCTTCGCCGCAGCGAGGGAAGGAGACCGCCAGATAGTCAACGCTGATTTGCGCTGCAGTAATGATGTCTGCTTTGTCTTTTTCCGTCAGCGCTTCAGCAGAAAGGCCACCGCCAAGTTTGTTGATGCCTTTATTGTTGGAGAGCGGGCCACCGACAGTGACTTCGGTGAAAACTTTCATACCCTGAACTTCCAGCACTTTGAGCTGTACGCGACCATCATCCAGCAGCAGGATATCGCCTGGCACTACGTCAGCAGGCAGACCTTTGTAATCGATGCCGACTTTTTCTTTGTCGCCTTCACCTTTACCGAGGTTGGCGTCCAACAGGAATTTGTCGCCAACATTGAGAAATACTTTGCCTTCTTTAAAGGTCGATACGCGGATTTTAGGTCCCTGCAGGTCACCCAAAATAGCTACATGACGTCCCAGTTTGGCGGCAATCTCACGGACTTTATCCGCCCGCATTTTGTGATCTTCTGGAGAGCCGTGTGAAAAGTTCATACGTACAACGTTCGCCCCAGCGGCGATAATTTTTTCAAGGTTGTTATCGCGGTCAGTTGCCGGGCCTAACGTGGTAACGATTTTGGTTCTGCGAAGCCTTCTGGACATGTAATACTCCGTTGACTGAAACAACTAGGTGTTGCGTGAACATTGATCCGGCCGTTCTCGAACATAAACGGTAAAATGAACGACCCGGATGATAAAAGGGTAGAACATTGTTATTGCTTTTAGCGGTCATCACTCTTGATGAGTAATTCTTTATCAAAACGCGATTCCTTGAGCGCTTCCTTGACACGCTTCAAGTTATCTCTAAATTTTGCCCCACGGCGCAAAGTAAATCCCGTAGCCAGCACATCTATCACGGTAAGTTGAGCAAGTCGAGAGACCATGGGCATATAAATGTCAGTATCTTCCGGTACATCGAGGGTAATTGCCAGCGTTGCTTCACGTGCCAGCGGAGTACCAGGAGATGTCAGGGCAATCACCATGGCATCGTTTTCTCTTGCCAGTTGTGCCAGTTCCACCAGACTTTTGGTTCTTCCGGTGTGTGAAATGAGCACAATGACATCATCATCACTACAATTCATACAGCTCATGCGTTGCAGAACGATGTCGTCGGAATAGATAACCGGAACGTTAAAACGGAAAAATTTATTCATGGCGTCATGCGCCACCGCAGCGGAGGAACCTAGCCCAAAAAAGGCTATTTTCTTCGCCTGAGTGAGCAAATCAACCGCACGATTTACCGCCACGTTATCCAGAGACTGACGAACATGGTCAAGGCTTGCCATTGCAGACTCGAAGATTTTCCCCGTGTAGGATTCAACGCTGTCATCCTCATCCACATTGCGATTAACATATGGGGTACCATTTGCCAGACTTTGCGCCAGATGCAGTTTAAAATCAGGAAAGCCACGCGTATCCATGCTGCGACAGAAACGGTTAACGGTCGGTTCGCTGACATTGGCTTCCAGCGCCAGCGCAGCAATGCTCGAATGGATTGCCTGGTCTGGTGAGGTAAGAATAACGTCAGCAACTTTACGTTCTGACTTGCTCAAATGTTCCAGTTTTAACTGGATTTTTTCCAGCATATTCATGATGTAGGTGGACTCATGGGTCATGGGCAAAAGCGATTTCAGCAATATGGGGAAATCGGGGCATAATTTTGTTATACACGGCATACTTCGAGCCGCAGGGGCGTTGGCTATGTTAACTCACCTGAATCACTTACTTGAGTAAGCTCATCGGGAGGGAATGAGGGACATCCTTCAGCAGGGAAAATTCGTTCCTGACGAGTTTGTCACACTCTTGCCGCTGTCCTGCAACGCGAATTATTTTGTGTATAGATACTACCCCTGGGAGCGAAGGAACGGGGCAAAATGGAGAGAATAGTTGTTGTTTTTTTTCATTACATGATCGAAGTCTGGTTTTCATACTTCTTCATGGGTACGAAAAAAAACGACTTTTTTATCCATTTTGAGCCTAATGGGCGTCTCTTTAGCCGCTGTTTTCGGTAACAGCACGGCTGGATAAGCGTTTACGGTTCACGGAATCACGTAAAAGCAGTACAGTGCATTGTAAGAAAATTACAACCAGTGTCTGGCAAAAGCACCAGGCACTCAATTGAGGAGAATGACATGGCGGTAACGCAAACAGCCCAGGCATGTGACCTGGTCATTTTCGGCGCGAAGGGCGACCTGGCGCGACGGAAATTGCTGCCTTCCCTGTATCAACTGGAAAAGGCCGGTCAGATTAACCCGGATACCCGTATCATTGGAGTAGGGCGTGCTGATTGGGACAAAGCTGCCTATACCAAGGTTGTACGCGAAGCGCTCGAAACTTTCATGAAAGAAAAAATTGATGAAAGTTTATGGGAAACCCTCAGCGGCCGTCTGGATTTTTGTAACCTGGACGTCAATGACACCGCCGCATTTAGCCGTCTGGGCGAGATGTTGGATCAAAAATCACGTACCACGATTAACTATTTCGCAATGCCGCCAAGCACCTTTGGCGCGATCTGCAAAGGTTTGGGTGAAGCAAAACTTAATGCTAAACCTGCGCGTGTCGTGATGGAAAAACCGCTGGGTACTTCGCTCGCGACATCCCGTGAAATTAACGACCAGGTGGGTGAGTATTTCGAAGAATGCCAGGTTTACCGCATCGACCACTATCTTGGTAAAGAGACGGTTCTGAACCTGCTGGCGCTGCGTTTCGCTAACTCCTTGTTTGTAAATAACTGGGATAATCGCACTATCGACCACGTAGAAATTACGGTGGCGGAAGAAGTGGGTATTGAAGGACGCTGGGGCTATTTTGACCAGGCAGGTCAAATGCGGGATATGATCCAGAACCACCTGCTGCAGATCCTCTGCATGATCGCAATGTCTCCTCCGGCTGATCTGAGCGCCGACAGCATTCGCGATGAGAAAGTAAAGGTACTGAAATCGCTGCGTCGCATCGATCGCTCGAACGTGCGTGAAAAAACGGTTCGCGGTCAGTACACCACCGGTTTTGCCCAGGGTAAAAAGGTACCGGGTTACCTGGAAGAAGAGGGCGCGAATAAGAGCAGCAACACGGAAACGTTTGTGGCGATCCGCGTCGATATCGATAACTGGCGCTGGACGGGTGTACCGTTCTACCTGCGTACCGGTAAACGTTTACCAACCAAGTGCTCTGAAGTGGTGGTTTACTTCAAAACACCTGAGTTGAATCTGTTTAAAGAATCCTGGCAGGATCTGCCGCAGAACAAGCTGACTATTCGTTTGCAGCCTGATGAAGGGGTTGATATCCAGGTACTGAACAAAGTGCCAGGTCTGGACCACAAACATAATCTGCAAATCACTAAGCTGGATCTGAGCTACTCAGAAACTTTCAACCAAACGCACCTGGCCGACGCTTATGAGCGCCTGCTGTTGGAAACCATGCGCGGTATTCAGGCTCTGTTTGTGCGTCGCGATGAGGTCGAAGAAGCCTGGAAGTGGGTGGATTCAATTACCGAAGCCTGGGCGATGGATAACGAGTCGCCGAAGCCTTATCAGGCAGGAACCTGGGGACCGGTTGCGTCTGTGGCCATGATCACCCGTGACGGCCGTTCCTGGAACGAATTCGAGTAAAAGATCATCTAGCCATTAGGTGTTATTTTACCGGTAACATGATCTAACACAGATTGTAGAATAATTTTTGCACTTTTAAACCTCGCGTGGATTCACCCGCGAGGTTTTTTTTATTACACTGCCTGAAACGATTTTGCCCCTGAGCTACGGCTAACAAGCGATTCAGCAATATTTAGTGATGCTGAGTAACACTGTTTACCCAACCGCTCTGACAGATAAATTTTAGGAGCCTCTATGAATCCGAATTTGTTACGCGTAACACAACGTATCGTCGAACGTTCCCGGGACACGCGTTCCGCCTACCTCGCTCGAATCGAACAGGCTAAAACGACTACCGTACATCGTTCACAACTGGCATGCGGTAATCTGGCGCATGGTTTTGCCGCCTGTCAGCCGGAGGATAAAGCCTCGCTAAAAAGCATGTTGCGTAACAATATCGCGATCATTACCTCCTATAACGACATGCTTTCCGCGCACCAACCGTATGAACACTATCCGGCCATCATTCGTAAAGCACTACATGAAGCCAATGCGGTGGGCCAGGTTGCTGGTGGCGTACCTGCGATGTGCGACGGGGTGACCCAGGGTCAGGACGGCATGGAGCTTTCTCTGTTAAGTCGTGAAGTCATTGCGATGTCGGCGGCCGTGGGGCTCTCACACAATATGTTCGATGGTGCGCTGTTCCTTGGCGTATGTGACAAGATTGTCCCAGGCCTGGTCATGGCGGCGCTTTCCTTCGGTCATCTGCCTTCAATCTTCATCCCTTCAGGCCCGATGGCGAGTGGTCTGGCGAACAAAGAGAAAGTGCGTATTCGTCAACTGTATGCCGAAGGCAAAGTAGATCGTATGGCACTGCTCGAATCCGAGGCTGCGTCTTATCATGCACCGGGTACCTGTACGTTTTACGGCACCGCTAACACTAACCAGATGGTCGTGGAGTTTATGGGCATGCAGTTGCCAGGCTCCTCTTTTGTGCACCCGGATGCACCACTGCGTGAAGCATTGACCGCAGCGGCGGCCCGTCAGGTAACACGTCTGACCGGGAACGGTAACGAGTGGATGCCGATCGGTAAAATGATCGATGAAAAAGTTGTGGTAAACGGTATTGTGGCACTGCTGGCGACCGGCGGTTCAACCAACCATACGATGCACCTTGTGGCTATGGCGCGTGCGGCCGGTATTCTGATTAACTGGGATGACTTCTCCGACCTGTCCGATATCGTGCCGCTGATGGCGCGTTTATACCCGAATGGCCCTGCAGACATTAACCATTTCCAGGCTGCTGGCGGTGTGCCTGTACTAATGCGTGAACTGCTGAACGCGGGTCTGTTACATGAAGATGTGAATACCGTGGCCGGATTCGGTTTATCGCGTTATACCCTGGAGCCGTGGCTGAATAACGGTGAACTGGACTGGCGCGAAGGCGCGGAAAAATCGCTGGACAGCAATGTGATTGCTGCCTTTGACCAGCCATTCTCCCATCATGGCGGCACTAAAGTACTGAGTGGCAATCTGGGGCGTGCGGTGATGAAAACCTCAGCTGTTCCAGTTGAAAATCAAGTGATTGAAGCGCCTGCCGTGGTCTTCGAAAGTCAACATGATGTGTTACCGGCATTTGATGCGGGTCTGCTTGACCGGGATTGTGTGGTCGTTGTGCGCCATCAGGGACCAAAAGCGAACGGAATGCCAGAATTACATAAACTCATGCCGCCACTTGGTGTATTATTGGACCGTTGTTTCAAAATTGCGTTAGTTACTGATGGACGACTTTCAGGTGCTTCAGGTAAAGTGCCTTCAGCAATCCATGTAACCCCAGAAGCCTACGATGGCGGGCTGCTGGCGAAAGTGCGCGATGGCGACATCATTCGTGTGAATGGACAGACAGGTGAATTGACGCTGCTGGTTGATGAAGAGGAACTTGCCTCTCGTCAGCCTCACATTCCTGACCTTAGCGCTTCGCGCGTGGGTACCGGGCGTGAAATGTTCAGCGCGTTGCGTGAAAAGCTGTCCGGTGCGGAGCAGGGCGCAACCTGTATCACTTTTTAAGACTTAATTTGTAATCAGGCGAGAGAAAACTCTGATGAAAAACTGGAAGACAAGTGCAGAAGCAATCCTGACCACTGGCCCGGTTGTACCGGTTATCGTGGTTAACAAACTGGAACACGCTGTGCCGATGGCAAAAGCGTTAGTTGCAGGGGGCGTGCGCGTTCTGGAAGTGACGTTACGTACCGCATGTGCGATGGATGCTATTCGTGCAATCGCGAAAGAAGTACCGGATGCTATCGTCGGTGCGGGTACTGTGCTGAATCCACAGCAACTGGCTGAAGTTACTGCGGCTGGTGCTCAGTTTGCGATTAGCCCGGGTCTGACCGAGCCGCTGTTGAAAGCAGCAACCGAAGGGACGATTCCGCTGATCCCTGGTATCAGCACCGTTTCTGAACTGATGCTGGGTATGGACTACGGCTTGAAAGAGTTCAAATTCTTCCCGGCTGAAGCAAACGGCGGTACGAAAGCACTGCAGGCAATCGCGGGTCCATTCTCTCAGGTTCGTTTCTGCCCGACTGGCGGTATCTCCCCGGCGAACTACCGTGATTACCTGGCCCTGAAAAGCGTGCTGTGCATTGGCGGTTCCTGGCTGGTTCCGGCGGATGCGCTGGAAGCGGGTGATTACGATCGTATTACCAAACTGGCTCGCGAAGCGGTTGAAGGCGCGAAGCAGTAAGCTATCAACGTGTAAACCGAAGGCCCGATAAGTGGCGTTAGCGCCGATATCGGGCTTTGCCGGATGGGGTTTTACTGCCTCATCCGGTTTACGGGTCCTGTTTTAACCTGCCACTTTTACCTGTGCAGCCGCGTTTTTCGCGCGATCAACCGCCTCTTCAACACTTTCTGCAGTTGCCAGCACGACACCTAAACGACGCGTACCGTCGATTTCGGGTTTACCAAACAGACGTATCTGCAAACCTGCGCCAACGGCAGCATCCACATTATCAAAGGTAACGTTTTGACTGCTTAGCTGCGGCAGGATCACCGCTGACGCTGACGCTGACGGCCCATACTGGCGGATTTCACCAACGGGCAGACCGAGAAATGCGCGAACGTGCAGGGCAAACTCAGACAGATCCTGCGAAATTAAGGTCACCATACCCGTGTCGTGCGGGCGAGGGGAAACTTCGCTGAAAATGACGTCGTCACCGCAGACAAACAGCTCCACGCCAAACAGTCCGTGACCACCCAGCGCCAGCACCACCTTGCGGGCAATCTCCTGCGCCCGGGCTAACGCCAGTTCGCTCATCTGCTGTGGCTGCCAGGATTCGCGATAATCGCCGTCTTCCTGGCGATGACCTACCGGTGCGCAAAAATGTACGCCGTCAATGGCGCTGACGGTCAGCAGTGTGATTTCAAAATCGAAATTCACCACGCCTTCGACGATAACACGCCCGGCGCCAGCCCGCCCACCCTGTTGGGCATAGTTCCAGGCTTCGGTTAGCTGTTCGGCGGAGCGGATAAAGCTCTGTCCTTTACCAGAAGAACTCATTACCGGTTTTACGATGCAGGGATAACCGATTTCTTCTACGGCCTCGCGAAAACGCATTTCACTGTCGGCGAAGCGAAAAGATGATGTCGGTAAAGATAACTCGTCGGCGGCGAGGCGACGGATGCCTTCCCGGTTCATGGTCAGTTGAGTCGCACGTGCACAAGGCACTATGTTCAGGCCTTCCTGCTCCAGTTTTACCAGCATATCTGTGGCGATGGCTTCAATTTCTGGCACGATAAAATGCGGTTTTTCATGCTCGACAACCTGGCGCAATGCATCGCCATCCAACATGTTGATGACGTAGGAACGATGAGCAACGTGCATCGCTGGTGCGTCGGGGTAACGATCCACGGCAATGACTTCCACACCCAGGCGTTGGCATTCAATCGCCACTTCTTTACCCAGTTCACCTGAACCTAATAACATCACACGCGTTGCTGCAGGACGCAGTGCTGTGCCTAATAACGTCATAAATTAATCCCCTGTTTCAACTAGGCGCAGTATATACGAAAACGTTTGCGTCTGTCTTTATTACCAGGTTGATTTCAGGGATGAAAAAGAATATGCTGTATATAAATACAGGTAATTTAAGAGGCTGCAAAAATGGCGGTTGAAGTTAAATACGTAGTCATTCGGGAAGGTGAGGAAAAAATGTCGTTTACCAGCAAAAAGGAAGCCGATGCGTATGACAAGATGCTCGATACAGCCGATCTGCTCGACACATGGCTGGAACAATCACCGGTAGCGCTGGAAGATGAGCAGCGTGAAGCGCTTTCTCTGTGGCTTGCTGAGCAAAAAGAGGTGCTAAGCGCCATCCTGAAAAACGGCAAGCTGCCTTCTCCGCAGGTGGTCGACAGCGACACATCTGCTGAGGATGATACCCAGGCGGCCTGAAGCGACTTGCGCTCCTGATATTTTGTACCATGCTTTTCCCTGAATCATTGTGCAATCTCTGACAGCCTTCACACCGCGGGTCTGCGGCCTGAAGGACGAAGGGGAGATAAGGAGAAAAGAATGTATAAAAAAAGAGCGCTGTTGAGCCTGCTGTTATTATCTGCCAGCGTATCAGTATTTGCGGCGAATACGGAAAGTAAGTCAGTTAAGTTTCCAAACTGTGAAGGCCTGGATGCTGATGGTATCGCGGCCAGCGTAAAACGTGATTATCTGCAGAATCGCATTGTGCGCTGGGCCGACGATCAAAAGAAACTTGGTCAGCTTGACCCGGTAGCGTGGGCCAATCCGCAGGATATTGTCGGTAAAGATGGGCAGTGGACAGTCCCCCTGACCGTGCGCGGCAAAAGCAGCGACATTCAATATCAGGTAAAGCTTGATTGCAAAGCTGGCACAGCAGAGTATCAGGTGCGTCAGTAGCTGAATTTGCACATCTTTTGATGACCTGAACACTTCCTGACATCCCCTCGGGTACGCTTTGATGATTATTCGTCTGTACTTGAGGGGCAAAATGGCTAACTGGCTGAATCAACTACAATCTCTTCTTGGGCAAAAAGCATCATCTGCGACATCTTCTGGTGAACAAGGGCTTAGCAAACTGCTGGTGCCTGGCGCGCTAGGCGGTCTGGCAGGATTACTGGTTGCTAACAAATCCTCACGTAAATTACTCAGTAAATACGGAACCAGTGCGCTGCTGGTCGGTGGGGGCGCAGTGGCCGGCACGGTGTTATGGAACAAGTACAAAGATAAGGTTCGTGCGGCGCATCAGGGGGAACCACAATTTGGTGCACAGAGCTCACCGCTGGATGAGCGAACTGAGCGTCTGATCCTGGCGCTGGTTTTTGCGGCGAAAAGCGATGGGCATATCGATGCTAAAGAGCGTGGGGCCATTGAACATCAACTCCGTGAAGCAGGTGTCGAAGAGCAGGGGCGTGTTCTGATTGAGCGTGCGATTGAACAACCACTCGACCCGCAGCGTCTGGCTCAGGGGGTCCGTAATGAAGAAGAGGCACTGGAAATTTACTTCCTGAGCTGTGCGGCAATTGATATCGACCACTTTATGGAGCGCAGTTATCTGAATGCGTTGGGTGATGCGTTGAAGATTCCGCAGGATGTTCGCGAAGGGATTGAGCAGGATCTTAAGCAACAAAAACAGGCTCTGCCGGGTTAAATAGTTACTGCGCAGGAGCATGTTTCGCTTGCATCATTGCTGACTTTTGCCACCCTTATAGAATGTTTAAGCAAAAGAACAATGACATGCTACCTAAAGCTCCTCGTATCCCCCACGCCATGACGCAGCATGGCGATACTCGTGTTGATAATTATTACTGGCTGCGAGATGACACCCGCTCACAGCCAGAAGTATTGAATTACCTGCAACAAGAAAATGCGTATGGCCGCCAGGTGATGGCTTCGCAGCAAGCTTTGCAGGATCGTGTTCTGAAAGAGATTATCGACCGTATTCCCCCTCAGGATGTGTCCGCACCGTATGTGAAAAATGGGTACCGCTACCGCCATATCTTTGAGCCGGGGTGTGAATATGCCATTTATCAGCGCCAGTCTGCTCTCAGTGAAGAGTGGGATGAATGGGATACCTTGCTGGATGGAAACCAGCGCGCAGCCCATAGCGAATTCTATACATTAGGTGGTCTGGCAATATCACCGGATAATACCATTATGGCGCTGGCGGAGGATTACCTTTCCCGCCGGCAATATGGCGTGCGCTTTCGCAACTTACAAACGGGTAACTGGTACCCGGAGGTACTTGAAAACGTCGAGCCGGAATTAGTCTGGGCTAACGACTCGCAGACTTTCTATTATGTCCGCAAGCATGAAACCACATTGCTGCCGTATCAGGTCTGG
This sequence comes from Citrobacter sp. R-1.5.2, assembly GCF_035064245.1. Taxonomy (NCBI): domain Bacteria; kingdom Pseudomonadati; phylum Pseudomonadota; class Gammaproteobacteria; order Enterobacterales; family Enterobacteriaceae; genus Citrobacter; species Citrobacter sp. R-1.5.2. The sequence goes on from NZ_JASEYC010000005.1 coordinate 30,209, forward strand.
CGGCATACTGTCGGTTCACCATCCACTGATGATGAGCTGGTGTATGAAGAGGCTGATGATATATTTTATGTCAGTCTGCATAAAACCACCTCGCAGCACTATGTTGTTATTCATATTGCGAGTGCAACCACCAGCGAGGTTTTGCTCATTGATGCAGAACTGGCTGATGCCGAGCCACTGGTCTTTTTGACGCGTCGGAAAGACCATGAATACAGTCTCGATCATTATCAGCACGCGTTTTATCTGCGCTCAAACCGTCAGGGTAAAAACTTCGGTCTGTACCGTACCCGAGTACGAGACGAACACGCCTGGGAGACGCTAATCCCTGCGCGTGACAGTGTCATGCTGGAGGGCTTTACGCTGTTCACCGACTGGCTGGTGGTGGAAGAACGGCAACAGGGATTAACCAGCCTGCGGCAGATCAATCGCAAAACGCGCGAAGTAATAGGGATTGCCTTTGACGATCCCGCCTATGTGACGTGGCTGGCTTATAATCCTGAGCCGGAAACATCGCGCCTGCGCTATGGCTACTCCTCCATGACTACGCCGGACACGCTGTTCGAACTGGATATGGATACTGGCGAGCGCCGCGTACTTAAGCAGACTACCGTCCCCGGTTTCGACGCTGCAAATTACCGCAGTGAACACGTGTGGATAACCGCGCGCGATGGTACCGAGGTACCTGTCTCGCTGGTCTACCACAAGCAGCATTTCCGTAAAGGGAAAAATCCATTATTGGTGTACGGCTATGGTTCATATGGCGCAAGCATGGACGCTGATTTCAGTAGCAGCCGCTTAAGCTTATTGGATCGTGGCTTTGTGTACGCGATCGCCCACGTGCGTGGCGGTGGTGAATTGGGGCAGCAATGGTATGAAGATGGTAAATTTCTGCGCAAGAAAAATACCTTCAATGACTATCTTGACGTCTGTGATGCACTGCTCAAACTGGGTTATGGATCACCTTCATTGTGTTATGGGATGGGAGGAAGCGCCGGGGGGATGCTGATGGGTGTTGCCATCAACGAGCGTCCGACACTTTTTCACGGTGTTATTGCCCAGGTGCCATTTGTCGATGTGGTGACCACCATGCTGGATGAGTCAATTCCGCTGACAACCGGTGAGTTTGAAGAGTGGGGTAATCCGCAGGACAAAGAATATTACACCTACATGAAAAGCTACAGCCCATACGATAATGTCACCGCACAGGATTATCCGCATCTGTTGGTTACCACAGGGTTACACGATTCCCAGGTGCAATACTGGGAACCGGCGAAGTGGGTGGCGAAACTGCGTGAAATGAAAACAGACGAACATCTGCTGCTATTGTGTACGGACATGGACTCCGGGCATGGCGGTAAATCCGGGCGTTATAAATCCTATGAAGGTGTGGCCCTCGAGTTCGCTTTTTTAATTGGTCTCGCGCAGGGAACACTGCCTGGTCAGGCGGCAACTCAGGCGTTATCCAGATAGTGTTTCAGCGTTAGGCGCAATTCCGGGCTCATATTGTCAAGGTTATTAAACAGCCAGCGCAAATAGCCCGGATCGCGTTCAGCGACTTCAGATACCGGTTTCCCGCGGTATTTCCCGAAGGTAAATGTGGTTAGCAACGCAGGACGACCGGTGACATCGGCCATTTGCTCCGGGGTCCAGCCGGACGTCTGCATAATGTCGATCAGCAGTGCCGCCGTGATGTAGCAGTCATAAAGCGCGCGGTGGTGGTGTAGACCAGACGGTGTCTGGACGCTCAGCTTGCGGGATTTATAGAGCGCCATATTGCTGTATTTGATCCCCGGCCACAGGCGACGGGAAAGCTTCATGGTGCAAATCCATTCCCCCGGCATTTCGGGCAGCACACGCCGATCAAAACTGGCGTTATGCGCCACGTACCACTCGCTGCCGTAATAGTGCGGGATGACATCTTCAATCCACGGTTTATCCGCTACCATCGCTTCAGTGATGTGATGGATAGCCATGGCTTGTGGACTGATGGGACGGTCAGGGCGCACCAGATGGCTCATGGGATTAACGATCGTTCCGTCAACGACATCGACAGATGCAATCTCAACAATGCCTCCCTGCAGACCACAGGTTTCTGTATCTATTATGCGCAACATGCCGGGCTCCAGACCAAAAACGACTAGCGTAATGGAATGATATCACCTTGCCAACCCCGTGGCGTGCGTTGACCGGTTAACAGTAATGAACCGCTGTCGGCGCGTACAATTAACCGACCACGTTCATCCCACAATGCGCTGCTGCCACGGGCATTGGCCATCAGTACCGCAATGGCGAATTTATGCGAAAAACTTTGCAGGCGCGAAGCGGAAGAGAGCAGTTCTGGTTCGCTGACGGACTGACAGGTTGTGAATAGCGAAAATGTCGGGTCGATATCAATACCTTCCGGCTGGCTGTCGACCACGCTGATGGCATTTCGTTGCCTGGCGATACAGGCGCCATGGCTTTGATGAAACATTAACGGCGAGCTCATCCAGGGAGAGAAAAGCGCTATTCCCTTCACAAATCGATCGTGATGCTCTACCGACAACCCGGCAATGATGGTCATACGATACGTGGCCGCGGCGTGGGCGAGGGGTTGCAATAACTCTTCATCGGGCGGGGCTGGGAGAGCGTCGTCTTCGTCCACACATCCCAACAGGGACAATGATGGAAAAACCAACAATTCGCATTGGCATTTAGCCGCTTCATGAATGAACTGCAAATGATGGGCGACGTGTTCGCTTAATGATCTTTGAAGTGGTTCGTACTGCGCTGCAGCAATTTTCCAGTGTGACATAATGATTTCCTTTTCATAGTGTCTACAACCATCCTTAAATAATAGATTAAGAATGTGCTTATACTGTAGCAGGCATCATGTAAGGAATCGTAACTTAATATAAGGTTTATTTTACTTTAGGCTCGTAAGGTAAACGTGAGAGGGAAACGGAAGCTAAACGGTGCGCGATCAGGCGTTCACGGAACCAGTCGCGTAAATGTGCAGGCTGTTCACGCTCGACAACTTCAGCAACGACAGGCATGTTGTAGCGCTCTTTAAATGCGACGCCTGCCGCAGCTAGATCGACGTTAACCTTGTCCATTTCTGCTTGCTCAAGTTTGGCCAGATTAATATTCATACGTTTCTCCTTATCTCTCCATTGGCGCGCAAAAGTTACTAAGAGTGCGCATTAATGGCAAGCCTGAAATGATGATTCTCGACTCGATCATTGTAGAAGGTTATTCTCTACAGATTAGACATAACAAAAAGGAATAGTTGATATGGCTTCATCTGCATCTTCACTTCGCTATGCTCTCATCGCTCTTGCCGGAATTCTGGCGACACCTGCAGCCCTGGCGCATGCGCATCTGACACAACAAAGTCCTGCGGCTAATGCGCAGGTCACGGCATCACCCCAGGCATTGACGCTCAATTTTTCTGAAGGTGTCGAACCTGCATTCAGCGGAGCAACGCTGACAGGCCCGCAAAAAGAACAGATAAAAACGGGTAAGGCAACGCGTAATGAGCAGGATAAAACGCAACTGATTATTCCGCTCGTTCAGTCACTGGAAACAGGAAAATACACGGTCGATTGGCACGTTGTGTCAGTGGATGGGCACAAGACGAAAGGACAATATAGCTTTAGCGTGAAATAACCGATGCTGGCGTTTACCTGGGTTGCACTGCGTTTTATCCATTTTACCACGCTGATGCTGGTGTTTGGCTGTGCGCTCTATGGCGCATGGCTGGCTCCTGTTTCGCTCCGTCGTTTGATGATGCGTCGTTTCTTACATCTGCAACGCCACGCCGCGGCGTGGAGCTTTGTCAGTGCGACGCTGATGCTGGCGGTTCAGGGGGGATTAATGGGCGCGGGTTGGCAGGATGTCCTCTCCATCACCGTTTGGGGAGCCGTCCTACAGACACAATTCGGGGGCGTCTGGCTGTGGCAAATTATCCTTGCGCTGGTCACACTGGCGGTGACCATTATCGTACCGCGCAGTATGCCGCGACGACTGCTAATGCTGACGATTGCTCAGTTTATTCTGCTGGCGGGCGTTGGGCATGCAACACTACACGATGGTGTAACGGGTACACTTCATCAGGTTAACCATGCGCTGCATCTGATATGCGCAGCTGCCTGGTTTGGCGGCTTGCTGCCGGTGCTCTACTGTATGAAAATGGCACAAGGACGCTGGCGCGATCAAGCCATCAAGACCATGATGCGCTTCTCCCGCTATGGGCATCTTTTTGTGGTTGGCGTATTGCTTACCGGCATCATGAATGCACTGTTTATTGTCGGTTTTTCTGTTCCCTGGCATGCGGCTTATGGGAAACTGCTGTTGTTAAAATGTGCCCTGGTCATGCTAATGGTGGCGATTGCGCTGGTGAATCGGTATGTTCTTGTTCCACGTATGCAGCAGGATAATCGCTGCATGACCCTCTATTTTATTTGGATGACGAAGCTGGAATGGGGTATAGGCGCTGTTGTGCTGGCAATTGTCAGCCTGTTTGCAACCCTCGAACCGTTCTGATGGACTGGCAAAACGTATGAAAAAAATCATTATCTCTTTATTGCTACTGGCAAGTTCAGGAGCGGCACTGGCTGCGCCGCAGGTTATTACCGTCAGTCGTTTTGAGGTTGGCAAAGATAAATGGGCGTTTAATCGTGAAGAGGTGATGCTGACCTGCCGTCCGGGCAACGCGCTGTATGTCATCAACCCCAGCACGCTGGTGCAATACCCACTGAATGATGTTGCCAGACAGCAGGTTGAGAGTGGTAAAACCACGGCAAAACCGATCGACATTATCCAGATCGACAATCCGGCTAAACCTGGCGAAAAAATGAGCCTTGCTCCGTTTATCGAGCGTGCAGAAAAGCTCTGTTAATTGTCAGATGTAGCGCTCTGATTTCCAATAAAAAACCGCAAGGATCTCACAGGAGAACTTGCGGTTTTTACATTGTAGCGAGTGACAATCACCCTTTTTTTCAGGCCACTTTAGTCGCGGACTGGAAAACCTGGCGCTGTCATCTATTCTTAAATGGCAGGGTAACTTAGCCTGCATTAATGCCAACTTTTAGCGCACGGCTCTCTCCCAAGAGCCATTTCCCTGGACCGAATACAGGAATCGTATTCGGTCTCTTTTTATGTGCTTATTCTCATTGATTTTTTTCGATGCTTTCACGAAACCCCGCGAAAACTACTCGAAATTTCCATATCCTGTCTAAACCATAACATATTCTGCACCACGTGCGTCCAGGTATTTTTGGGTCATTGTTAAATTTTTAAACCCAAACAACCTCTGAGCAAAATCCTCTATGTGTTCCCTTTTCTGACGCGAAGACTTGAAACCATGCTTTCATGCAGACGGCACCTGTAGCATGAAACAGCAGTCCGCTGTACAGCATTTATACGTTAAGTTTTCTCGTGGAATTGTCGATATTACTCTTTATTGGCTCTTCAAAAGGAATAAAAATGAAATATTTCTATGCTTATCATGGTCCCAAAAATACAAAAGATTTTGACTACAGTAATGGGTACGGGGTTGGACAGGAATGGAAAACCCGTCAAGTGAACCCGGGTGACCGCCTTTTTGTTATTCAAAAACTCTCTGGAAAGCGAGATTTCCAGTTGTGTGGTGTGTTCGAAATTATTGATACTTTAGTAGACCCAAACAGTGCTTATCCCTATCGAGTTCAGCTGAAAGACTTATCCAATCTTGATACTTTCCTACCAATGGATGAATTGCTCGTTGGTGAACAACTTCCCCCCAGCAATCGAAAAGAGGCGTGGACTAATTTTAAACGACATTTCTGTCATCAGGGAGTTTCATTCGAAGCTCCGTTGTGCGAAGAAATTGTGTCGGTTCTCAGTTTACTGATTGCTGTACCTGAGGATCAAATTGGAAAATATGCTCGCAGGGAAGACGGTTTACGCATGGTTAAGATTCGCCGGGAGCAGGCAAAGTTTCGCAAAGCGGTGATGTTAAATTGGGGCAGTAAATGCGCAATTACTGGCAGTTCTTTGGCAGTTGAAGCTTGCCATATAATTAGCCATGCCAATAAAGGATTACCGAGTGTAGAAAATGGAATTGCACTTGCTGCTGATCTCCATAAGTTATTTGATAGTGACCATCTGAGTTTTCGGGATAACCGAGTTATTCTTTCAGAATCAGCTCGTCTTGAACCACGATACAAAGATTTTCATGATACTGAACTGAGGGAGCCACTGAAACCAGTTGATCTATCAATGAAGTAACGGATGGGCCAGGCAGAGTAGTAGCGCTATTAAAAGTGAAGAAGCCCTATTGCATAGGCGACATGTGGGCAGCATTCACAGCATAGTTATTCTGTCTGCATGACATCGACGGCAGAGGGTTTGTCGTGATGTCAAATCGTACCCTGCGCAAATCATCGCGTGTCGCATGCGGCATTCTCCTCATTTCATGGCGCTGTTGCTAAAGTTATAGGCAGGGAATATCTGAGTGCAGAAGGTCATATGGGTCAGTCTGATAACGTCTACCAAAGGATAGAAGGAACAAACTGGCGTCACATCTGGGTCGTGGGGGATATTCACGGCTGTTTTTCTATGCTGATGGATAAATTGCGCCAGTGTCGGTTTGATCCGTGGCGCGATCTGCTGGTTTCTGTCGGCGATGTTACCGATCGTGGGCCTGATAGTCTGCGCTGCCTACAGTTGCTTCGCCGGAACTGGATCGTGGCGGTCAGGGGGAATCACGAGCAAATGGCGCTGGATGCACTGGTGACGGGGGATCTGCAGTTGTGGTTTATGAATGGGGGCTCGTGGTTTTCGCACGCAGCACAACCCGCGGCAAGGTTTGCTCTTGAAGCCTGTCAGCAATTACCGTGGATTCTGGAACTGCATTGTCAGAATGGCGTACATGTGATTGCCCACGCTGATTACCCGGATGATGATTATCTGTGGCGAAAAGAGGTCGATTTACAACGGGTGTTGTGGGATCGTGCGCGATTAATGAATAAAGGCAGTGGAATTCATGGCGCAGATCACTTTTGGTTTGGCCATACGCCCCTGCGCCATCGGCTTGATCGCGATAATCTGCACTATATTGATACCGGCGCGGTATTTGGCGGCGAGCTAACGTTGGTACAGTTACAATAATTAGAAATCACTATATTCCTGAGCAGGGTGCCAGAAGCTGTCGATATAGTTTTCGGCAGGTAAGCATCCGCCGTTGCGAATACGCTGATCGTCCATCGAAATTAGGCACTGCTGTTCCGTATTGTAGACATCAACCACGATATCTTCACAACCGCCATCCAGGTAGCAAACAAAAAGAATCAGCGTGAACATTCCATCCTCAAATTGTGTTGCCGTATCAATAGTGTAGAAGAAATTGCAGTTAATGGGGCGATGAGAAAGACGTTAACGCGTCACTGTGTGTTCACTCGTGAAGGGCAGGGATGTTTCAGCGGGCAGTTCAAAAGATTGCAACCAGTGGGTAAATTTTCTTACCGCCTCATCTTGTCTGTCGTTCCATAGCAGAGAGTAGGTTCCGGTATCGATGGTCAAATCGCCAAATGGCGCAACCAGCCTTCCTGTTTTCAGGTGTTTTTCACAGAATAAATAGGGCATTAAAACCAAGCCCAAACCATCTTCAGCCGCCTGCATTGCCGCAAACGTATGATCCAGCGTGATAATCTGGTTACTTTCATGATGATCATTTGGGAAATGGCTATGCCAGCGTTTCCAGAGATCGTTACGCGCACGAATTTGAATTTTTATATGATCGCCCAGTTGATCTGGCGAGACCAGCGGTCGGCTGTGCAGATACTGCTGGCTGCAAACCAGCAGGCTTGATTCCCGAAGAAATGGCACAGGTTTAAGTCCGGAAAAATGCGCCGGATCCCGGCGAATAGCGATATCAAAGGGAGAGGCAAAGCTAACGGGACCGATGCTGGTGGTGACATCGACGGTGAGCTCAGGGTGGACTTCATTCAGCTCAGCCAGTCTTGGCATTAGCCAGTGCATGGCGAATGTGGGCAGGCACTGGACGGTTAATCTTCCCGAAAAAACGTTAGCGCTGACCTCTTTTTCTGCCTGCGCAAGTTCATCGAGTAACCGTGTTGCGACGCGGGAAAAGGTCTCACCGGCACTCGTCAGCCTGACAGATTTGTGTGCACGATAAAACAGTTGTACACCCAGTTGTTCTTCCAGTGTGCGGATGTGTCGGCTGACTGCTCCTGTGGTGATAAACAGTTCATCAGCAGCCGCACTGAAGCTGCTTCTGCGTGCAGCAGCTTCGAATGCCGGCAAATGGGGGAGCGAGAGTAATCGTGTCATTGGTTGAGTCTAACTCAACCAATGGACGCAATAAAGATCGTTTGTCAGCGTCTTCCCCTTGCTCATAACATGGCCCGCAACGCTCTGATTCACTATTGATATCCACTTTTTCTGAAGGCAATTTTAGTGAAAGCATTCAATTTGTTTTGCCTTGGCCGGGCGGGGACATGCCTGGGGACAATGGCTTTTGCTGGTGCACTTCCGGTAATACGCGATGAGTGGCATATCGACGCCGCCGCTGCGGGAACAATACAGACGGTATTTAGTATTTCAAACGCCTGTGCCTTATTTGCTGCCTCCTGGCTGTGTGACTATCTGGGGGCTCGCAAGGTGTATCTCATTTTCTCGTGGTTCGGTGTGTTCGCTTTATTGCTTTTCGCCTGTTTTGCCCGCTCTTACTCTTCCGCTCTGGTCATGATGGCCTTCGTCGGATTGACCCAGGGTGGGGCCTATACGCCAGCGATGATGTTGGCGATGGGTATGAACAGTGTGCCCAAACGAGGACTTGCCGTTGGGATGATCCTGGCCGCAGGTTCGTTTGGCTACCTGCTGTCGGTATTTATCTCCGCCTGGGGAGCATTGCGCTGGGGAGCGTCCTTTGCGTTCTATTTATGTGCCGCTGGCGCATTGGTTGGTGCGGTATCCGGTTCAGTGGCGTTATCCGGCTATCAGGAAGACATGCACAGGACGCAGAAGCAGGGGGGATCGGCAAAGCGCCATGTTCTGTCGGTTGGCGCAATACTGCTGATGGCGGGTTATATTGCGCATTGCTGGGAGTTACTGGGGAGCTGGGCATGGACCCCAAGCCTGGTGACGGGTGCGTTGCAAGCCTGGCAGATGGAGCCGATAACCACCGGATTGATCGTCGCTTGTGCCGTACATTTATCGGGGATGTTCTCGACGCTGATTGTAGGAGCAATCTCCGATTATTTTAATCGCGCAACGGTGTTGATCTTCATGGGCGCTGCCGGCGCGTTGAGTTCACTCCTGATGGGATTATCGGTTTCCTGGGGGGCGGGGTGGACGTTGCTGTTTGCGTTTATGGGGAGTTTCTTCATTCTTGGCGATTCGGGCGTTTTATCTGCCGCGATTGCCGATAATGTGCCTCAGGCAAAGCTGGGGAGTGTGATGGGATTGCGGTCGCTACTTGGATTTGGTGTGGGGTCTCTTGCGCCTTTATCATTTGGTGTGGTGATGGATTCAACGCAAAGCTGGGAACTCGCTTATAGTGTGCTGGCTGCGGGAGGAACCATCGCTTTCTTCTGTGCCTGCGTACTTAGAGTCAATTGTTTTAACGCCAATAAATAACCCGTCTGGCGACGGGTTCTTTTTGAATCAGGCAAAACGCATGACCCAGGCATCTGACTTACGGTCGTAGTGCTCGCGGAATAGAACGGAATGTTCTCCATTGAGAAGGGCCGGGACGCTGGTGTCGGCATCCCAGGCGTCCAGTTGCATACATAAATCCGGATCGGATTTACAAGGAATGGTTAACGTTCGGTCCCCCGGCGATTCGCCATGTAACTCGGCGTCGTCGATTTCAAAAGCGCCAATGCGCACACTGGTTTTCATCATCGTGCTCTCCGTTGATTTGCTGGTTGTGGTACGACCAGTTAAGCCGCCCATTTTTCAGCGTAGTCAACGTTAGCAAAAGCGCCAGTAAAAACGTGCGTTATCCCGTAAAGAGTTTACCATCCCGGACAAGATCGCGTGGATAACTGTTCTTCAACCGTGATCCGATCCGTTTTGCCAGTCCAATCGGCTGACGCTGGAACGTAACCAGTACATCGTCGGTTGTTGGAGAGGTTTGTGGGTAGACATCTCTGCCGCGATACCACTCTTCCGCTTCTTCAAGCGTCAGTTCAAACGCATTGCGGTGTTCTGGGTTAGCAAGGGCGATAACCGCCTCATGCTGCCAGCGGTAACCCTTATTGTGGGTTTCAGCGAGTTTAATCCCGAGGCGGGAAAAACGAACTTTACCAATCAGTGGTTCAATGTCTGTCGGGAATAACCAAATTTCTTTATCACGCTGCCAAAGGCGCAGATTGTCTTGCCACTGCAATCCACAGGCGGTAGCGGCCTGGGTGATTTGTGCGGCTTCCCGGCTTTTCAGCGGGCTGAAGGGGAAATTTCCCACCTTATATTTCGGCGCTGGCAGTGCAGGTATAGGGGCAGTTTTTCGCAAACGCGCGACAAAGAAGCCTTCACAGTCATAAATTTGCGGGAAGACATGCAGGAATCCCTCTGGTGTCAGGGCGCGTCCGGCCTCCGGGAATAAATCACCCAGAGGAAGAAATTCGACGGCGCCCGGGTAAGTCTCTATTAGCCACTGCATGATGGATTCATTTTCATCACGGTTAAGTGTGCAGGTGGAATAAACCAGTGTGCCGCCAGGGCGAAGGGCGTGGAAGGCGCTATCAAGCAGCTCGCGCTGGGTAGCAGCAATGTCCAGATTGCTTTCGATGGACCAATTTTTTAGTGCATCGGGATCTTTACGCACGACGCCTTCGCCTGAGCACGGTGCGTCCAGGAGAATGGCATCAAACGTTTCTGGCAACGCGGCGCCAAACACGCGGCCATCAAAATGAGTGAGTGCGACGTTCGCAATCCCGCAACGACTGATATTGGCATGCAGAACTTTGACGCGGCTGGCAGAAAATTCATTTGCCAGAATTGCACCCTGATTATTCATTTTGGCGGCAATTTGCGTGGTTTTGGAGCCTGGCGCGGCGGCAACATCCATCACCCGCTCCGGGATATTGCTATCGGCAAATAACGCAGCAACAGGCAACATCGAACTGGCTTCCTGAATATAAAACAGGCCGCTTAAATGTTCAGCCGTACTGCCGAGCGGTACAGATTCTTCACCGTTGCGCTCAATCCAAAAGCCTTCAGCACACCAGGGAATCGGAGTGAGTGACCAGCCATAAGGCGCGGTTAAGTCGAGAAAATCAGCAACGGAGATTTTCAGCGTATTGACGCGGATGCTGCGGCGTAATGGGCGCTGGCAGGCTGCGAGAAAATCGTCAAAAGAGAGCGTGGAAGGCATTGCTTCACGCATTTGCGTCAGAAAGGCGTCAGGAAAATAAGCCACTTGGTACCACCGGCAAAAAAACAAGTGCGCAGTGTAGCATATACCCTCAATAATTCGAGTTACAGGACAACAACGTTCCTACGTGAAGTATGACAAGGCTAACCGCTCCGGCGCGAGTACGCCGGAGCGGGGGAAAGATTAGCGTGGCAGGGCGGTTCCCCATTGACGCCATTCTTTCGGTTCACTCTCCAGCAGCAGGAAGTGTTTACCCGCCTGCGCTTTCGGCGCCAGTGGCGTACCTGGTGGGGTGGCAAACGCGATACCACCGCGGATGAACTGATTGAAGGTACCCGTCTTCACGACGCCGCCGGTGAGGCCAAAATCGAGGTTGTAGCCAGATGCCAGCCAGAACACAGAGTTATTGCGCACCAGGTGCTGGTAGCGCTGACTGATGCGCATGGCCACCATCACGCGATCGGACAGTGAACCCAGCGTCAGACCCGTGACGGTCCCCACTTCAATACCTCTGAACAGAACCGGAGTACCGATATTGAGTGATCCCGCTTCTGGCGCCTCTACCACGATACTCAGACCATCAAGGTAACGTGAATCAGTAATCGTCGCTTCCTGCAGTTCAAAATCACGGCGCGGATTACCGCGTCCTGGTTCCACGTTAATGTATGGTTGTAAGATAGTATCCAGATGCTCTACACCTGCCGCCGAAATTTGCGGGGTAATTACTGAGAAACGTGTACCGCTACGCGCAAACGTCTGGACATACTCCGGATACAACACCGCTTTTGCCTGAACTTCGTTACGGCTGGTGAGCAGTTCAAGGGTCTGGATCTGACCTATATCGATCCCCAGGTAGCGAATTGGCATCCCTGCGGCGAGTTTCCCGGCGTCAAATGCGTGCAGAGTAATCTGCCCACCTACCGCACGTGCAGCGGTCTCCGACGCGTACAAAATACGCTTGTCTCCTTTACGCTGGCTGGCGCTGGCACCGCTCAGATTATCGAAGCTAATCGCCCCTTTTAGCGCGCGTGACAAGGGAGAGGCCTGTACGGTCAGGCCGCTGCCGTTAAGCTGAACTTTTGCGCCACCTTCAGCCCAGAACACGCTGTTGCTGGTTAACAGATTGCGGTATTCCGGTTTGATATGCAGATCGATATCAAACGCATCGGCACGAGGGCGTACGCTAATGACTTCACCGACGTCGAATTTGCGGTATAGCACCACCGACCCGGTCTGCACATCGGGTAGCGTCTCGGCGCTCAGGCTGACGGTGGTGGTGGGCAGATCGCTCAGGCTGTTCTCAATGGCTTTTTCGAGGTTTGCATACAGCGGATAGCTTTTTTTCATTTCACCTTTGGTACCGGGTAAAATGCGAATACCGCCGCTTATCCATTCGCTGGCGCTGGCACCAAGGAACTCAACGCCATCAAGGCCCACTTTGACATCCACTCGACTATTAACCACGAATTTGCTGTCACCTTGCACCAGTGCACGATGCTGCGGCTCGATAGCAACGATAAATGAAACGCCATTGCTTGATAGCTTCCGTTCGATAACCTGACCGACCTGTACGCCATGAAGGATCAGCGGCTGGCCGGCATCGATGCCGTAGCTTTCCGGGGCGGTCAGCGTAAGCGTCATAACGCCGGGATCATGAAGCAGGGACTGTTCACCGGGGATCACCACAAATTGGCTACGTGGCTCACCTTCGCCGGGCACCAGTTCAAACGTTTTTCCTGTTAACAGCGAGCTCAGGTTCATATCGTTTAATGATAATTTGGGGTTTTGTAACTCAATGCGCGTGCCATCGCGCAGTAGCGTTACAACGCTGGGGTCGACGGTCATTTCACCGGTGACTTTACCCCCTGGGTTCAAATCCAGTCTGGTCAGTTGACCGACTTCCAGGCCCTGATACATCAGCGGGGTTGATCCAGCCTTCAGTCCATCGCCGTTGGGTAGCGCCAGTTTGACAATCACGCCACGTTGGCTGTGGGCGAGATCCTGATATAGCCCAAACGTATCGTCGGCGGCAGCAGGTTGCGAATCTTCTGGGGAGTCAAAGGCTATGGCGCCATTGACCAGCGCGGCCAGACTTTCCAGTTTTACCTTTGCGCCGCTTAGGCTGACATCGGCATTCACCCCGGACACATTCCAGAAACGACTGCCTTTTTTCACCAGATTGGTAAAGCGACGCTCAATCAGGACATCGATGGTTACACCCTGATGATTGGGGTTGATGGTGTAGTCATAGACCCGGCCTACCGGGATCTTGCGGAAATAAACCAACGAACCGCTATTAAGGGAACCGAGGTCGGGAGCCTGCAGATGCAACATTAAATCGCCATTATTCAGCCGATATTTTGGCTGTGTGTCGAGCGCGACGAAATGATCTTCCGGTTCGCCGGTGCCCGGCATCATCCCGATATAGTTCCCGCCAACCAGCGCATCGAGGCCAGAAACGCCCGCCAGTGATGCCTTCGGCGTGACCAGCCAGAATTGCGTGTCTTTGCGCAAAGCATCCTTCATGGTGGACTTGATGCTGACGCGAACTTCAATTTTACGCAGATCTTTACTCAGGCTGATATCCTGCACCGTGCCAACTTCGACCCCCTGATAGCGCACGGGAGTTCGGCCTGGCACAATGCCGTCCGCGGACATAAAGTCGATGGTCACGGTATTGCCACGATCTTCATAGCTGCCCCAGATGAGCCATCCAGCAATCATTAGCGCGATGAACGGCAGCAGCCAGAACGGAGAGATACGGCGTTTTGTTTTAATTTGCGCTTCAATCTGCGAAGCGGGCGTTTCCTGACTCATGTGCATCCCAAAGTAAGCGGCTGTCCAGCCATTCCACTGCAAGAATAGTCAATATTACCGCTGCACCGAAATAAAACGCAGCCGGTCCCATAGTAAAAGCAAGTATCTGATCGCGATTTATCAGTGACATTGTTAAGGCGATAACAAACAGGTCCAGCATCGACCAGCGACCAATCCAGGTCACCATACGGAGTAGCAGGATGCGGGTGCGTAATCCTTGTTCACATTTAAACTGGATGCTGAACAACAACGTAAACATCACAATCACTTTAGTGAATGGCACCAGGATACTGGCGATAAAAACAATGGCCGCTACGCCAACGTTGCTGTTCGCCAGGGACATGATACCGGTCAGAATAGTGTCTTCCTGACGGGCACCGTTAACGTAAATTACCGAGATGGGCAGCAGATTAGCAGGCAGCAACAGGACAATCGAGGCCAGCAGAGCTGCCCAGCACTTTTGGATGCTCTGATTTCTGCGCCAGCGTAATGGAATATGGCAACGGGGACAGCGGCCTCGGGCATCAGGATAACCTGTAAAGTGACAGCCGAGGCATACACGAAGCTGTCCGTCGGGGCGGCGTGCGGGCCTTTGTGGATAAAAACGTTCCCACAATTGCTCAACATTGAGGTGCGACAGCGTCAAAATGCTCAGGATCACCAGTGCGATAAAGGCATAGAGTCCCACTCCGGGCAGCAGAAAAGCGTAGTCCTGCACTTTGATCGAGGCGACGCCGATACCAACAAGATAGATATCAAGCATGACCCACTCTTTAAGCCTTTCCAGCATCAATAATACCGGGCGTAGGTTCATGCCGAGAATATTGCCAAACCACAGATAAGCGATTGATGACACGAGTATCACGGGAGCGCCAATGACGCAAAACATCACGAAGGATGCTGTTAGCGGATCGCCTTGCCGGGTCATCTGCCAGATGCCCTGTACTACATTCGCGTCGATGCGTATGCCTAGTAAATAGATGTGCAGCAGCGGCTCTCCCCATGCGAAGGGCATCAGTAACAGCATGGTGAAAGCCATTGCCGCCAGTCGCGTTAACGACCAGTCACGGCCGTCACGAATTTTGGCCTGACAGCGAGGGCAGAATGCACTTTGGTGCGAACGCATTTTCGGCAAGCTAAACAGCAGGTCACATTCAGGGCATCGTTGGTAATGCGCACGGGGTAGCGCTTCACCAATGGACCTGATCGCTATTTTTTTAGTCGGCGTGATGCGTGGATAAGTTAGGGCCATGTATCGCGAATCAAAGTGTTGAAGTAATGTTATCTTAACCCATGATGGGAATGATCTTGAGCATTTACGCATTTAATGTTTATTTTAGTAGGCTGCAGTTTTAAGTAAGACAACTAAGTGATTACATAATGAACAAAATAGAGCTATACACGGATCTGAACCGTGATTTTCAGGCATTAATGGCAGGTGAAACCAGTTTTCTGGCAACGTTGGCGAATACCAGCGCGTTATTGTACGAACGTCTTGCAGAAGTGAACTGGGCAGGTTTTTACCTGCTTGAGAACACTACGCTGGTGCTCGGTCCCTTCCAGGGGAAAATCGCCTGCGTTCGCATCCCGGTAGGGCGCGGCGTGTGTGGTACTGCGGTGGCGCAGAACCAGGTTCAGCGTATAGAGGACGTGCATGCCTTTGATGGCCATATCGCTTGCGATGCTGCCAGCAATGCGGAAATCGTTCTGCCGATTACGGTTGAGAATCAAATTATCGGCGTGTTGGACATTGATAGCACAGCGTTTGGTCGCTTTACTGAAGAAGATGAACAGGGTCTGCGGACGCTTGTAGCACAGCTTGAAACCGTGCTTGCAACGACGGATTACAAAAAATTCTTTGCGACCGTCGCAGGATAATCAACGGATAACGTAGCAATTACTGATGACGTCATTATAATGACGCCTGTTCATGCCTGCGCTTGTTGGCTACGTCCGTTGTAATCAGGAAATTTCATGGAAAATCAACCTAAGTTGAATAGCAGTAAAGAAGTCATCGCGTTTCTGGCCGAACGCTTCCCGCAGTGTTTTAGTGCGGAAGGCGAAGCGCGCCCGCTGAAAATTGGCATTTTTCAGGATTTGGTAGAGCGTGTTGAGGGCGAAATGAACCTCAGTAAAACACAGCTCCGTTCGGCCTTACGTCTCTATACTTCAAGCTGGCGTTATCTGTACGGCGTTAAGCTGGGCGCAACGCGTGTCGACCTCGACGGCAACCCATGTGGTGAGCTGGATGAGCAACACGTTGAACATGCGCGTAAACAGCTTGAAGAAGCTAAAGCCCGCGTTCAGGCGCAACGTGCAGAGCAACAGGCGAAAAAACGCGAAGCGGCGGTCGCTGCTGGTGAAAAAGAAGACGCACCGCGTCGTGAGCGCAAGCCGCGTCCTGCACCGCGTCGTAAAGAAAGTGCTGAGCGTAAACCTCGCGCTGAAAAACCAGTGGCAAAAGCACCGCGTGCTCCTCGTGAAGAACAGCATACCCCAGTATCTGATATTTCAGTGCTGACGGTAGGGCAGTCTCTGAAGGTGAAAGCAGGTAATAATGCGATGGATGCCACCGTATTAGAAATCACCAAAGATGGCGTCCGTGTACAGCTGAATTCGGGTATGTCTTTGATTGTACGCGCAGAACACCTGGTGTTCTGAAACGGAGGCCAGGCCTGGCATGAACACTTTTTTTAGGCTTACTGCGTTAGCTGGTCTGCTTGCATTTGCAGGCCAGGCACTCGCTGTGGAAGACATCACGCGTGCCGATCAAATCCCCGTTTTAAAGGAAGAAACTCAGCATGCGACGGTGAGTGAACGTGTGACATCACGCTTTACGCGTTCACATTATCGCCAGTTCGATCTGGATCAGGCGTTTTCGGCGAAAATTTTTGACCGCTATCTGAATCTGCTCGACTACAGCCATAACGTGCTGTTGGCGAGCGATATCGAGCAGTTTGCCAAAAAGAAAACCGTCCTCGGTGATGAACTGCGTTCGGGCAAGCTCGATGTCTTTTACGATCTCTATAATCTGGCGCAAAAGCGCCGGTTTGAACGCTACCAGTACGCATTAAGCGTACTGGCTCGTCCAATGGATTTCACCGGTAACGACAACTTTAACCTCGATCGGAGTAAAGCTCCGTGGCCGAAAAGCGAAGCAGAGCTGAATGCGCTGTGGGACGGCAAGGTTAAATTTGACGAACTCAGCCTGAAGTTGACGGGTAAAACCGACGCTGAAATCCGTGAAACACTGACACGTCGTTACAAATTCGCCATCCGCCGTCTGGCGCAGACAAACAGTGAAGATGTGTTCTCACTGGCGATGACCGCGTTTGCACGTGAAATCGATCCACATACTAACTACCTGTCTCCACGTAATACTGAGCAGTTCAATACTGAAATGAGCTTGTCTCTGGAAGGTATTGGCGCGGTTCTGCAAATGGATGATGACTACACCGTCATTAATTCCATGGTTGCAGGTGGCCCGGCAGCGAAGAGCAAAGCGATAAGCGTAGGCGATCGTATTGTTGGCGTCGGTCAGACCGGTAAAGGCATGGTCGATGTGATTGGCTGGCGTCTGGATGATGTTGTCGCACTGATCAAAGGACCAAAAGGCAGCAAAGTTCGCCTTGAGATCCTACCTGCGGGTAAGGGCACCAAGACACGTACCGTTACGCTGACGCGTGAGCGTATTCGTCTGGAAGACCGTGCCGTTAAAATGTCGGTGAAAACCGTTGGCAAAGAAAAAGTCGGCGTACTGGATATTCCTGGTTTCTATGTTGGCCTGACGGATGACGTCAAAGTTCAGCTGCAGAAACTGGAAAAACAGAATGTCAGCAGCGTGATTATCGATCTGCGTACCAACGGTGGTGGCGCACTGACCGAAGCGGTCTCGCTTTCCGGTCTGTTTATCCCTTCTGGTCCGGTTGTCCAGGTTCGTGATAACAACGGCAAGGTGCGCGAAGACAGCGATACCGATGGCGTTGTTTACTACAAAGGCCCGCTGGTGGTGCTGGTTGACCGCTTCAGTGCCTCTGCATCAGAGATTTTTGCCGCAGCGATGCAGGATTACGGCCGTGCACTGATTGTCGGTGAACCGACGTTTGGTAAGGGTACCGTACAGCAGTATCGTTCTCTGAATCGTATTTACGATCAGATGCTGCGTCCGGAATGGCCGGCACTGGGTTCTGTTCAGTACACCATTCAGAAGTTCTACCGCGTTAATGGTGGCAGTACGCAGCGTAAGGGCGTAACGCCGGATATCATCATGCCAACAGGTAATGAAGAAACCGAAACCGGTGAGAAGTTCGAAGATAACGCGCTGCCGTGGGACAGCATTGATGCTGCAACCTACACCAAGTCCGATAACCTGACGCCGTTTGGGCCGGAATTGCTGAAAGAGCACAATGCACGTATTGCGAACGATCCTGAGTTCCAGTACATCATGAAAGACATTGCGCGTTTCAACGCAATGAAGGATAAGCGCAACATCGCCTCTTTGAATTACGCCCAGCGTGAGAAAGAGAATAACGAAGATGACGCAATGCGTCTGGCGCGTATCAACGATCGGTTTAAGCGAGAAGGTAAGCCGTTGCTGAAGAAACTGGACGATCTGCCGAAGGATTACCAGGAGCCAGATCCGTATCTGGATGAAACGGTGAAAATCGCGCTCGACCTGGCGCATCTTGAAAAAGAAAAGCCAGCGGAACAGCCCGCGACCAGTCAATAACGTCAAACAGGCACAAGAAATTGTGCCTGTTTTTTTAACAAGCGCATGAAGTCGTCAGTCTGATACGATAAAATGTAAAGTTGTGTCTTTCTGGTGACTTAGCACCTATGCATGCTTGAAAATAGCCGTAAGACCCATACGATATGGGTAATCGCATAGTGCGTTTTGTTAAATTGAGGTTAAAAGAAAATTATGATGCGAATCGCGCTCTTCCTGCTGACGAACCTGGCTGTGATGGTCGTTTTCGGGCTGGTATTGAGCCTGACAGGGATTCAGTCAAGCAGCGTTCAAGGCTTGTTAATCATGGCACTGCTGTTTGGTTTTGGTGGTTCCTTCATTTCGCTGCTGATGTCCAAATGGATGGCGTTAAAGTCCGTTGGTGGAGAAGTTATTGAGCAGCCGCGTAATGAGAGAGAACGCTGGCTGATGAATACGGTAGCGACTCAGGCTCGTCAGGCCGGAATTGCAATGCCGCAGGTCGCTATCTATCACGCGCCTGATATTAACGCGTTTGCTACCGGCGCACGCCGGGATGCTTCGCTGGTAGCGGTTAGTACTGGCCTGCTGCAAAACATGAGCCCGGATGAAGCTGAAGCTGTTATTGCGCATGAAATTAGCCACATTGCCAATGGCGATATGGTTACCATGACGCTGATTCAGGGGGTAGTGAACACCTTTGTTATCTTCATTTCGCGTATTCTTGCGCAAATTGCCGCTGGTTTTATGGGTGGGAACCGCGATGAAGGTGAGGAAAGTAACGGTAACCCATTAATCTATTTTGCCGTGGCGACGGTGCTGGAACTGGTGTTCGGTATTCTGGCGAGCATTATTACCATGTGGTTCTCACGCCATCGTGAATTCCATGCGGATGCCGGTTCTGCAAAACTGGTTGGTCGTGAGAAGATGATTGCCGCATTGCAGCGTCTGAAAACCAGTTATGAGCCGCAGGAAGCGACCAGCATGATGGCGTTCTGCATCAACGGTAAATCCAAATCGTTGAGTGAGCTGTTTATGACTCACCCACCTTTGGATAAACGCATTGAAGCGCTGCGTAGTGGTGAATACCTGAAGTAATCCGTGGTAAACGAAAAAGAGAAAGCGCGTCGAAAGACGCGCTTTTTTTATGCCTTAATCCGGGGCTGGGTTATGCGTAATCCGCTAACAATAGCCGCAACAGTTGCCAGGATGCCTGCAGTAATCAGCGAGACGTGCGTACCGCTGTCGCCAAATTGGTTTAGCATCAATGCAACCAGTGCTGCCCCGGTACTTTGTCCAAGCAAGCGTGCCGTTCCCAGCATCCCGCTCGCACCGCCACTGCGTTCACGCGGCGCGGAGGTAATGATGGTGTGGTTATTCGGTGACTGGAACAGGCCAAAACCCGCACCGCATAAAATCATCGGCCAGATGATATTAAAATCAGAAGGCGTTGCAGGCAGTAGCACCAGCGAGAATAACCCGCTTGCCATGACGGCCATACCCAGCGCACCTAAAAGACCCGCATGAACGCGTTCAATCAGATAACCAGCCAGAGGTGCCATGACCATGGTTGCGAGTGGCCATGGGGTCAGTAGTAGTCCTGTTTCGACTTCGCTACGACCCAGTACGGTTTGCAAAAAGAAGGGCAGGGAAACCATCGCCAACATTTGCGCGCTGAATGAACAGATTGACGTGCAAATCGAGAGCGAAAACAGCGGAATGCGCAGCAGGTCAACCGGTAATAACGGTACCGGTAGTGCGAGCTGGCGACGGATAAAGAAAAAACCTACCACGATGAGACCTACGAGCTCAGCACCAATTAACTTAAGCGATTGCCCTTGTGCAAAACCACTTAGTGCGGTGATTAGCAAACCGAACGTTAGCGCATTCATTACCGCGCTGGGCAGATCAAAACGTGGCTTATTGTTACGCGGTGTATTAGGTGGCAGGAAGCGCATGGCCAGCAGCAACGCGATAATCCCCAGTGGAACGTTAATCAGAAACAACCATTTCCACGAGGCAATCGAAAGGATCGCTGCCGCAATAGTCGGGCCTGCTGCTGAGGAAACCGCCACGATAAAGGAGTTGATCCCCATGCCTCGCCCAAGCTGGCGCTGCGGATAAATCAGGCGAATGAGTGCTGTATTCACGCTCATCAATGCCGCGCCGCCGAAACCCTGAGCCACTCGCGCCAGTGTGAGCATGTGCAGCGAATCGGAGAGGGCACAGAAGAGTGATGCGAGCAGAAATACCACCAGTCCGCACTTGTATATGCGTCGGTAGCCAAACATATCACCCAAAAATGAGAGAGACAGGAGTGATACGACAATCGCGATTTGGTAGGCGTTAACGACCCAGATTGAGCTGGCTGCGGAGGCCTGAAGATCGGTGGCAATCGTCGGCAGGGCAACGTTAGCAATTGCGCCGTCCAGTACTGCCATAGAGATGCCAATAACAATGGTTAAAATTGCACCATATCGCTGGGGCAATGGCAGGCCATCGGCCTGAATTTTTTCCATAGGAAGTCAATTTTGTCGGAAATTATGATGAGAATAATAATTTTAGCATTGATATTCAGGCGTTAGGTCGCAGATTTGTAACTAAGTGAGCAAAGACAGATTGCGGCGGTTGGTACGTGAAATTATAATAAAAACCGGTTCTGATTTTTATAAAACACTCGCAATGAGGTGGTAAATGGCTATCGCAGATCTGGATAAACAACCCGATTCTGTATCTTCTGTGCTGAAGGTTTTTGGCATCCTGCAGGCGCTGGGTGAAGAGCGCGAAATTGGTATTACCGAATTGTCACAACGCGTCATGATGTCGAAAAGCACCGTTTATCGCTTTTTGCAGACCATGAAAACGCTGGGTTATGTGGCACAAGAAGGCGAGTCTGAGAAATATTCCCTGACCCTGAAACTATTTGAGCTGGGCGCGCGTGCATTACAGAACGTTGATCTGATCCGTAGCGCTGACATCCAGATGCGTGAACTTTCGCGTCTGACCAAAGAAACAGTACATCTTGGTGCGCTGGATGAAGACAGCATTGTCTACATCCATAAAATTGACTCGATGTACAATTTGCGCATGTATTCCCGCGTAGGTCGTCGTAATCCGCTGTACAGTACCGCTATTGGTAAAGTACTGCTGGCATGGCGTGACCGCGATGAAGTGAAACAAATTCTGGATGGTATTGAGTACAAACGCAGTACAGATCGTACAATCACGAACACCGATGAATTACTGGTATTGCTGGACAAAGTCCGTGAGCAGGGCTATGGCGAAGACAACGAAGAGCAGGAAGAAGGCCTGCGCTGCATCGGCGTGCCGGTATTTGATCGTTTCGGCGTAGTTATTGCGGGTCTGAGCATCTCATTCCCGACGCTGCGTTTTTCTGAAGAACGTTTGCACGAATATGTCGAAATGCTGCACACCGCAGCGCGTAAGATTTCAGAGCAAATGGGTTACAACGATTACCCGTTCTGATTTTAACGCGTTGCGAAACGCAAAAAACCCGATACAGCGTATCGGGTTTTTTTACGACCTGCCGTCGTAGCCGGAGCAAATAACGTACTGACTTTTTGCTGCTATATTAACCGTTATCGATAACTACGGTGCTTTTCCTCAACAGGGGACAATCTGACAGGCCAATGATGCCGCTGTTGGTATGGACGTATTGCGCGGTGCTGGTCCCGCGGGCGGTCAGATATTGACATTGCAGGCCCAGACCTGCTGCAGTCTCCTTACTTCCTATCAAAACGCCGTAGCCACTCAGTAATAAACCGATCCAAACCAGAGCGAGCAACACAATAGCGCGGATAATCAGACGCATTACAACCTCTTATCTTTTCTCGTTATTATTAGATTAGCCTGTACATGGGATGAAACAAGTGAATCATTCCTAAAAACATTTAATGCCGTTACAGTTAACTTAGGGTTTAGGTAACTCATGATAATTTATCAACATAAGCTGTAGGTTTGGAGAGTGGAGTTGGAGTGAAAAAAATTCGATGGGTGGTCCTGATAGTTGTCGTGCTGGTATGCATGCTGATGTGGGCGCAGGTGTTCAACATCATGTGCGATCAGGACGTACAATTTTTCAGCGGAATTTGCGCCATCAATAAATTTATTCCCTGGTAAGCGCATTTCAGTAACAGTTGATTACCTTCTTGTGCGGCAATGGTAAACTACGCTGTCTACATTGAGGTGGTGAAATGAACGAAGTTTTGAATTCTGGCGCGTTGAGTTTTGCGTCTTTAGCGGTATCGGTGGTGGTTCTGGTAATCGGGCTTGTATTGTGGTTTTTCATCAATCGGGCAAGTTCGCGTACTAACGAGCAGATTGAACTGCTTGAGGCGTTGTTGGATCAGCAAAAACGACAGAACGCATTGCTCCGTCGTCTTTGTGAAGCTAACGAACCGGAAAAAGCAGAAGAGCCTGCTGCGGTGCAAACTCAGGATGAAGATGATGACATCATTCGCCTGGTAGCCGAACGGTAGTAAACAGAAAGACAGGGTGAGAGTCTGTAGATGCTATTCTCAGATGCTTCATCCTGTCGTCAACGATATCAGATTATTTTCTTCTGCAACAATCCAGCAATTACTGCGCTGGCACACGTGGAACCTGCGCTTTTCCAGATGCTCTGACCAATTAATATCTTATCTCTGGTTCGACATAAATATAATTATCCATAGATTAATAATATGATTGTGTCATTTTTGTGATACCGATCGTTTTATTATCAGCGAAACGTTTCTCTTACTTTTTTTTGTGCATTGTCATCATTCTTTCATTATTTTGGTGCAAAACCAGAATGCTGATCTCATTTTTATGCTTATGATATTTTATGCATTACTCAGCATAAAAAATGATATCCGGCAGAGGCTGTGACAGATAATCTGGAACAGTTCAACCTGATGAGCTATGGTAGAAAAGTCCCTGCTACGGCGCAGGCCAGCCGGGGCAAGGGTGAGAGGCGGGGATATATCTCTACTTGGCCTGGCGCATAACTGTGCAGTTGTTGTTTGATGAACTGCGGGATTTGTGCGACCGATCGAGACACGTTTAAAAATGGCTTGCCATTATTAACGTTGTATGTGATAACACGGTTTGGGTTAAACGAGGTACAGTTCTGTTTATGTGTGGCATTTTCAGTAAAGAAGTCCTGAGTAAACACGTTGACGTTGAATACCGCTTCTCTGCCGAACCTTATATTAGTGCCTCAAGCAGTAATGTCTCAGTTTTATCTATGTTATGCCTGCGGGCGAAGAAAATACTCTAAGGAATTTTGCAAATGGCAAAGATTAAAGGTCAAGTTAAGTGGTTCAACGAGTCTAAAGGTTTTGGTTTCATTACTCCGGCTGATGGCAGCAAAGACGTGTTCGTACACTTCTCCGCTATCCAGGGTAACGGCTTCAAAACTCTGGCTGAAGGCCAGAACGTTGAGTTCGAAATTCAGGACGGCCAGAAAGGTCCGGCTGCTGTTAACGTAACAGCTATCTGATCGACACCACTGATTTGAAGCGCTCAGGCGCAACCAATTCAGATATAAAGCCTCGCTTATGCGGGGCTTTTTAATTCAAATTACGTCAAAATATTTCTGAATGCCTCTCCATTAGTGCTTTGTTGCAAAGGCGTGATGTTCGTAGCATTGTTTTCCCCGCTTTCTCCCGGCAATTCCCGTTAAATCAGTCACCTGAAAAACTATCTTGCTGGAGCCCCGGTGAAAAAGAAAAACGACGGCGATGCGCGCAATTTTACTCCCGTACGTTTTGCCCTGCTTTGTGTGGCAATATTGTTGAGTCTGGGATTGTTGCTTGGTCGGGTTGCGTGGTTACAAATCGTCACCCCTACGAGTCTGGTCAAGCAGGAGGATATGCGTTCGTTACGTGAAGTCACAATCGCCTCACCGCGCGGGATGATTACCGACAGAGAAGGACGTCCCCTCGCAGTAAGCGTGCCGGTGAATGCAGTTTGGGCCGATCCCAAGACCATTATTAGCAAGGGGGGCGTGGGTTATAACGAGCGTTGGCAAGCACTGGCCCGAACCCTGCATCTGTCACTCAGTTCACTGGCGGAACGTGTAAACAGTAACCCTACCGGACGCTTTATCTATCTGGCACGACAGATTTCTCCGCAGCAGGCAGAGTGGGTCGATGATCTTAATCTCCCGGGGATCAATCTGCGCGAAGAATCTCGCCGTTTCTATCCCGCAGGTCATGTGGCGGCGAATCTCATCGGCTTTACGAACATTGATGGACAAGGTATTGAAGGCCTGGAGAAAAGCTTCAACAGTCAGTTGATGGGTAAACCCGGCTCTCGTCTTGTGCGCAAAGACAAGTTTGGGCATGTGATTGAAAATATCACGGAAGTGATGCCGGTCCCCGCGCACGAATTGCAGCTCAGTATTGATGAGCGTTTGCAGACGGTGACTGAAGATGCGCTGGACAATGCCGTGACATGGAATAAAGCGGATTCTGGTGCGGCGGTGCTGGTAAGTATTGCCACCGGTGAAATCCTGTCGATGGCAAGTTTTCCCGATTTTAACCCTAATAACCGCGAAGGCGCGGTACTGGATGATTTCCGCAACCGTGCAATTAGTGACACCTTTGAGCCGGGCTCAACCGTAAAACCATTAGTGATCATGACCGCTCTCCAGCAGGGGATTGTGCAGCCTGACAGCGTGATTGATACCCACCCCTTTAATGTTGATGGTCATCGTATCCGCGACGTCGGGTTTTACCCTGAGCTATCGCTTACCGGTATTTTGCAGAAATCAAGCGATACTGGTGTGTCGCACCTTTCGCTGGCAATGCCGGTACAGAAACTGCTGGATACCTATAAAAGCTTCGGCTTCGGTGATCCAACTGGCTTAGGTCTCACCGGAGAAAGTAGCGGCTTAATGCCCCAGCGACGTTACTGGAGCGATTTGGACCGCGCGACCTTTGCATTCGGCTACGGGTTAATGGTGACACCGCTCCAACTGGCACATGTCTATGCCACTATCGGCAGTTTTGGCGTCTACCGACCGCTTTCAATTACACGTATCGACCCACCGGTGATCGGAACTCGTGTAATGCCAGAGGCGCTGGTGCATCAGGTTGAACATATGATGGAAAGCGTTGCGCTACCCGGCGGCGGTGGGACCAAGGCTGCGGTGAGGGATTATCGTGTTGCGGTGAAAACCGGGACGGCAAAAAAAATAGGCGATGACGGTAAGTACGTCGATAAATACGTGGCTTATACGGCAGGGGTTGCCCCTGCCAGTGATCCGAAATTCGCGCTGGTCGTGGTGATAAATAACCCACAAAACGGCGCTTACTACGGCGGTGCGGTATCGGCCCCGGTGTTCAGCCAGATCATGGGGGATGTCCTGCGTCTGGAAAACGTGAAACCCGACGGGATGCCAGCCGATTCTGACCATCTGCTGGTGATGCATGGTAGTAGCCTGGCCTCACCGTCGCTGTAAGTTATTTTCGCGGGGCGCGAATCGCGTTACACTTGCGCCCTTAAATCACCAGCCGGAGTTGTCATGTCGTTTTCCTGTCCCCTTTGTCATCAGCCTCTTACTCAAGCGAATAACAGTTTTGTGTGCCCTGGACGGCATCAGTTTGACGTGGCAAAAGAGGGGTATGTCAACCTGATGCCGGTTCAGCATAAGCGGTCGCGCGATCCGGGTGACAGTGCGGAAATGATGCAGGCTCGCCGGGCATTTCTGGATGCCGGGCACTATCAACCGCTGCGCGATGCGATTGTGAACGCGCTCAGCGAGAGGCTGGGAACAAGTCATGTGTCGATTCTGGATATCGGCTGTGGGGAAGGGTACTACACCCGCGCTTTCGCGGATGCGATAGCGAATGGCTCGACCTTTGGTCTGGACGTTTCGAAGGTGGCGATTAAGGCTGCAGCCCGGCGCTATCCACAAGTGACTTTTTGCGTTGCCTCAAGCCATCGTCTGCCGTTTGCCAATGCGTCAATGGACGCCATCATCAGGATCTACGCACCCTGCAAAGCGCAAGAGTTGGCTCGTGTGGTTAAACCGGGTGGGTGGGTGATTACGGCAACGCCAGGCCCACGGCATTTAATGGAGCTTAAGGGGCTGATTTATGATGAGGTGCGTCTGCATGCGCCTCATACAGAGCAGCTTGACGGCTTTGTCCTGCAACAGAGTATTGCACTGGGGTATCCGATGCAGCTCAATGGTAGTGAGGCGGTCGCATTACTGCAAATGACGCCGTTTGCCTGGCGAGCAAAACCGGAAGTCTGGGAGGCGTTGGCGGAGAAATCGGTATTTGACTGCCAGACAGACTTTAGTATTCATATCTGGCAACGTGTAGATTAACCGTGAAAGTGTGCCCAGAGAATCTGGGCACCGATACCAATCAGGACTACCCCACCCAGAATTTCCGCGCGTTTGCCCAACATCGGGCCAATAAAACGCCCGATCATCATCCCGAGAGTAGACATAATTAATGTGGCGCAGCCGATAGCAAGCGCAGTCGCGATGATGTTCACCTGAAGAAAGGCCAGACCTACGCCGACGGCCATTGCATCGAGACTGGTGGCGATTGCGGTGGTAACCAGTAGCCAAAAACCGTGGCGGCGCTGTGGCTCTTCGTCTTCATCGCCATTGTCGCGGAAACCTTCGATTATCATTCGGCCACCTAAAAAGATCAGCAGGATGAAGGCGATCCAGTGGTTCCACTCCAACACGAATTTGCTGGCAAGCATGCCCATTCCCCAGCCAATCAGCGGCGTAAGGGTCTCGACTGCGCCAAAAATAAGGCCGGTACGCAGGGCTTCAGAGAATTTAGGTTTATGTAAGGTGGCGCCTTTGCCAATTGATGCCGCGAAAGCATCCATCGACATGCCGAAAGCGAGAAAAACAGTTGCGGTGATATTCATAACAGCGTCCTGACCGGGGTATTCCATAAAACACATCACTGCCCCCAGTAACCATGCACACTGAGCGGACCCACTGTCTATACAGAGCCATTCAAATATGCATTGCAGTTGATGTGCCTATGGTCTCGCCTGACTAAACGTGATGTTCAGTCCGTACGTGCCACGTTTTTCAACGAGTATGTTGACACGTACATTTCCGGAGTCTGGAAATCGGCTACTCCCCAACGACGGGCGCAACCTTAACATATTTTTGGAATATAAAACAAGAAACGCAGAAATATTATTTGACTTCTAAATGAAAACAATTTTCATTTAGGTTTATTTATAGATAAAACGTTAAGTTAAATAACATATGGGCGGGGGGGATATAGCCTTAGCTATGTTTGTTTTTCACTGAGATATAAAAAACATAGTTCAGGCTATATTTGTAAGTTATTGGTTTGAAATGAGAAGTTTATATATCTTCTCCAGGTCGTCTATATTTCGTACGCGGATAAGCAATCGTCTCTGCTCTAATTGCATCACCAGTACACCATCTTCTGATAAATTCATCTCTTTAATCCGGTTATATTCAATCCAGACATTGGCGAAGAAAAAACCTTTTGGTTTGAAAATAATTTTGGGCGTACGGATCCAGAACAGATACAACCCCATTAACACCAGTGCACATAATAACCATGTGGTGAATTGTGCTCCGTGGCTGGTGATGTTGTTGTAGATCAGAATAACAATCAAGCCTATGAAGATAACGCTGTCGACTCGACTGCGTGGAAGCAGGGCAACAGTAAGTAGAGTGGGGCCATTACGGCGGGGCATGATGAACTGATCGTAAATGGCATACGCCAGCAGCGATAAGATAAAAAGAACCAGCACCAGGTCCGTGATAGTCATGAATCCTCAACCCTCTAAATAGAAAAACCGGGGGCAAGCCCCCGGTGATTTACAACAGTCTTACAGGCCGAGCAGGCCGACAGCGTAGCCCGCAATACCGATGATGAAGAAACCAACGATGATCCACAGCGGGTTTACTTTCTTACGCAGAAGCCACATACAGGCGAAGGTCAGCAGCAGAGGAACCAGGCCCGGCATCAGCTGGTCAAGGATTGTCTGCACGGTGGTCACACGCGTCTGGCCATCCTGACCGGTGATAGTGGAAACCACCAGTGGGATATTCACATGTGTCCACTTGTTAACCAAGGCCCCCATAACAAACAGACCGAGGATTGACGCCCCCTCAGTCAATTTCTGCAGGAAGCCGCCGCCCATATCTTTAACGATATCTACGCCTTTACGATAGCCGTATGCCACGCCGTAGTAACGGGTTGCCAGACGTACCAGGTTGAACAGGATAAAGAACAGCAGTGGCCCAAGCAGGCTACCGCTCATTGCGATGCCCGCGCCGAGTGCGGCGAATACCGGACGCACTGTACCCCAGAAAATCGGGTCACCTACGCCTGCCAGTGGCCCCATCAGACCAACTTTGATACCGTTGATAGCACCATCATCAATCTCTGCGCCATTCGCACGCTGTTCTTCCATTGCCAGTGTAACGCCCAAAACCGGTGCCGCTACATAAGGATGGGTGTTAAAGAATTCCAGGTGACGCTTAATAGCCTGCTTACGTGCGTCGTTGTTTTCCGGGTACAAGCGACGGATAGCCGGTACCATGGAGAAACAGAAGCCCAGCGCCTGCATACGTTCGAAGTTCCATGAACCCTGAAACAGGTTAGAACGAATGAACACGCCACGAATGTCACTCGGAGTGAGTTTTTTCTCGGTGGTAGTTTTAGTCATATCAACCATTTCGCTCACCTGCTAGTCCAGTTCGTTATCAAGATCGTTGTTACCCGCCGCCTGTACTGGCGCACCGGCTACGCGGTTATATTTCGGGCTCAGCTGAATGTAGAGGATGGCCATTACGGCACCAATCACACCCAGAGCAACCAGGTTGAAGTTAGTAAATGCCGCGGTGACGAAGCCAAGGTAGAAGAACGGCATCAGGTAGCCTGCGCGCATCATGTTGATGACCATCGCATAACCCACTACGACGATCATGCCACCAGCAATATTCAGGCCGCCGGTAACGACTTCCGGAATCGCGTTCAGCATGCTCTGAACTTCACTGGTACCGACAGAAATCGCTACGATTACCGCCGGGATAGCGATACGCATAGCCTGCAGGAACAGGGAGGAAACGTGCAGCCAGGAGAGCGCCGTCAGGTTGCCGTTTTCGGCCGCCTTATCCGCCGCGTGCTGGAAGGCTACGGTGATGGTACGAACGATAATGGTCAGAACCTGGCCTGCAGCTGCCAGCGGGATGGCCAGCGCGATACCTGCACCGATACTTTGGTGACCCGCAATAACCAGAACGGTAGAGATAATGGAAGCCAGTGCGGCATCAGGTGCAACCGCAGCACCGATGTTCATCCAGCCCAGAGCGATCATTTCCAGGGTACCACCGATGATAATACCGGTTTTCATATCCCCGAGAACGGCACCAATCAGCGTACAGGCCACCAATGGACGGTGGAACTGAAATTCATCGAGTACCGACTCCATACCCGCGATACATGCGACGATGAACACCAGCACAATCTGAAGAGTGGTAATCTCCATTGTACTTCTCCTATTGCTATACAGACTTAAGTGTGAAAACTAAGTAAATGCCAGGTGGTTATTTCGCCTTGGCAATCAAATCCATCATTTTCAGTTTCTGATCGGTAGAAACCTTACGGGCTTCGAGCTCAATACCGCGTTCGTTGAGTTTCTTGAAGGCTTCGATGTCTTTTTCATCCACCGAAATCGCGTTGTTTACCTGCGTTTTACCCTGGCGGAATGCCATGCCGCCAATGTTAACAGAGGTAATTTTTACGCCACCTTCGACGATGCGTTCTACATCGGTAGGGTTGGTGAACAGCAGCATTACACGCTCACCAGCGTATTTCGGGTTGTTATAGACGCGGATCATTTTCGCGACATCAACCACGTGTGCTGTAACACCTGGCGGTGCGACCTGAGTCAGCAACGTCTTACGCACGGTATCAGCAGCGACTTCATCGCTGACGACAATAATGCGCGTTACGTTTGTTTCTTTGGTCCAGCGGGTTGCCACCTGACCGTGGATTAAACGGTCATCAATACGCGCGAGGCCGATCTGCATATAGTCGTTCGGGCCCATCGGTTTCGCGGGTGCCGCTGCTTTAGGTGCTGCGACGGGGGCAGGTGCGGCTTTTTCAACAGGTTTTGCTTTCAGCGCTTTTACGCCTTCGCTACCCGTTTCAACCGCCAGTGCGACTAATTCGTCGAAGCTGGGGTTGTCATCACGCGCCATGAAGGTTTCTACCAGCATGGGAATGTTCACGCCTGCGATAACTTCGTAATGCTCTTTATCGACGACAATGCGGCTCGCAGCGTTAAACGGGCTGCCTCCCCATGTGTCAACGAGAAACAGCACGCCTTTACTGGTATCCAGTTTTGCTAACTGAGCGTTATACTTTTCAATCAGCGTTTCGGCATTTTCGCCTGGAACGAAATCGATCCAGCCGACGTTTTCCTGCTCGCCTAACAACATCTCTGCTGTTTTAAGTAACTGCTCTGCAGCCCAACCATGTGTGCCTATTACAATAGCAATGGTCACTTGCTACCTCCTTTATTATCGTTAACACATCAACGTGAAGATGCATTTTGAATCGCTCGTCCGCAATCGAATCGATTCAGATAAGGGTTACAAAGAAAAACCTATGATTTTCGTGAATTATTTTAGATATCGAAAAAAATATTTTATGTGATGAAGATCCGTAATTTAACTTCCGATCATAAGAAATTTCGAAGGGTGAAATATCTCCGAAACAACTTATTGCAAAGGAAGGTAAATCTTTGCTAAAAACCAGTTGTCTCTGTTATGTTTAGCATCTGTTTAATTACTCAGGAGTATAGGGCAGTAGCCCACCATATGGATCGTCACCGACGTCATTTCACCTTTAGGCTGTATCAAGCCTGTCAGTTTGGCACTTTTTGCCACAAACTTTATCTGCATATTGCTTTAACGCCTGAGATGTTCAGGGCGCAGTTTGATCATTCCTTAAGCAGGAGCTTGTCATGGAACTCTTAATGGACCCGCAGATTTGGGTGGGTTTGCTCACGCTTGTTGTTCTCGAAATTGTTCTGGGTATCGATAACCTGGTCTTCATTGCAATTCTTGCCGATAAGCTGCCACCGAAACAGCGAGATAAAGCGCGTCTCATTGGTTTGTCACTGGCGCTGATTATGCGTCTGGGCCTGCTGTCTGTTATTTCGTGGATGGTGACGCTGACAAAACCGCTGTTTACGGTCATGGACTACGCGTTTTCCGGGCGAGATTTGATTATGCTGCTGGGGGGTATCTTCCTCTTGTTCAAGGCTACGACAGAGCTGCATGAGCGGCTGGAAAACCGTGAACATGATACCGGGCAGTCAAAAGGCTATGCGAGTTTCTGGGTCGTGGTGACGCAGATTGTTATCCTGGATGCGGTGTTCTCACTGGATGCGGTCATTACTGCTGTCGGTATGGTCAACCATCTGCCGGTGATGATGGCGGCGGTGGTTATTGCGATGGCGGTGATGCTGCTGGCGTCGAAGCCGCTGACGCGATTTGTAAACCAACATCCGACGGTTGTGGTGCTGTGTCTGAGCTTCCTGCTGATGATCGGTTTGAGCCTGGTTGCCGAAGGGTTTGGCTTCCATATTCCGAAAGGTTATCTGTACGCGGCGATTGGCTTCTCAATTATTATCGAACTGTTTAACCAGATTGCCCGTCGTAACTTTATTCGCCACCAGTCGACACTGCCGCTTCGTGCGCGTACTGCGGATGCAATCTTGCGTCTGATGGGGGGTAAACGTCAGGCCAGCGTGCAGATGGAATCCGACAATCCGGTGCCCGTTCCGGTCCCGGAAGGCGCGTTTGTGGAAGAAGAACGCTATATGATCAACGGTGTTCTCTCACTGGCATCCCGTTCATTACGCGGCATCATGACACCTCGTGGTGAAATTAGTTGGGTCGACGCCGATCTGAGCGTAGCGGAAATTCGCGAACAGTTGCTTTCTTCTCCACACAGCCTGTTCCCGGTGTGTCGTGGCGAGCTTGATGAAATTATCGGTATCGTGCGTGCTAAAGAGCTGCTGGTGGCGCTGGAAGATGGTGTGGATGTTGCAGCGATTGCGTCTGCCTCGCCGGCAATTGTCGTCCCGGAAACGCTGGACCCGATTAATCTGCTAGGCGTGCTGCGTCGTGCCCGCGGTAGCTTTGTCATCGTTACTAACGAATTTGGTGTGGTGCAGGGGCTGGTAACACCGCTGGACGTATTAGAAGCGATCGCTGGTGAGTTCCCGGATGCTGATGAAACCCCTGAAATCATTGCTGACGCCGGTGGCTGGTTGGTGAAAGGGGGAACCGATCTGCACGCGCTGCAACAGGCGCTGGATGTGGATACGCTGGTGGATGAGGACGAAGACATCGCCACCGTAGCGGGGCTGGTGATTGCGGCTAACGGTCACATCCCGCGTGTCGGTGATGTTATTGAGGTCGCACCGCTGAGCATTACGATTGTCGAAGCCAATGACTATCGTGTGGATTTAGTTCGCATTGTTAAAGAACAACCCGCTCACGACGAAGACGAGTAAACGGAGTTAGCGAAACGGCATAATGGGCATGGTATGGCGCCCGTTATGTCTGGCGGGTGGTGGTGTACTGCCCGCCAGCCATTTGGGAAAATCACGAAGTGGCATCGGTTTCGCATACAAAAAACCCTGCAAGATATGTACACCATGACGGCGTAAATGCTGCGCCTGTGCCTGCGTTTCTACGCCTTCAGCCACCAGTTCGATATTCAGCCTTTTTCCCAGCGCGATAATGATGTCTGTGACGGTTGAATTCACGGCGTCGGTTCCAATCGCCGAAGTAAATGATTTATCAATTTTCAGCACATCCGGGCGCAATTTTTCCAGCCAGGAGAGCGAACTGTTTCCGGTACCAAAATCGTCAATCGCCAGCTTAACGCCGAGGCGATTCAACTCGCGCACGATCCGATAATCCACATCCAGTAAGGCATCGCGTTCGGTCAATTCAATAACCAGTTGCTGGATGGGATGCTGGCTGAACCAGTACTGATTGAGGTCTTTTAACAGCGTACCGTGGCGGAAATGGCTGGCGGCAACATTGATACCGATATGAAACTGACTACTCATCGGAAAAACGTGTCGTTGCTGAATGGTTTCTGCGATGACATGACGGGTAAGAGGGACGATCAGGTTGTGCTCTTCGGCGATAGGAATAAACACTTCCGGCGAAATCCAGCCCTGGCGCGGGTTGTTCCAGCGTAACAGAATTTCTACACCCATACATTGCTGAGTCTGTGCGTTCAGCAGTGGCTGACAAAACAACTCGAACTCGTGCGCCGCGAGAGCCAGATTAATCTCCCAGGAAAAACTCATCCTGCTGGCGGTTGCCAGCCAGGCAAGATATCCCACCAACAGGCTCAGGATCACTGCCAGCGGTAGTTGTGTCGGCAGATGTTTGATCGCCAATTCACTGGCACCTGGGCCGGTGACGCTGATCGTGAAGGGAAAATGTTGCGATGAAAGCTGATAACGTTTTTCATCGTTCAGTGCAGGCAAGGTCTCGACAACACCTTGTCCGTAGAGCAGGTGGCGGTTACCGACGGTTAAACTGGCGTTGGTGATTTGCGGTGGTTGGGGTTCCAGCAACATGGTCGACAATAAATCAATATTGACGATTTCCACCACTCCATTTTCGCCATCCGCGGAGGCCGGATACCACTGCGTCAGAATAGGACTACCTTTAATTAGCGAATGGTCGGTGGACAACAGCAGTTGTGCCTCCCGGCTTGGTAATTCAGGTTGAATTTGTCGGATAGGCACATTGCGATAGCCAAAGATACTGGAGCAATAAAGAATCCCCCCCTGAATCAGACTGATGGAGCGCACTGTTTGTAGTCTGGCAGCATGCTTGCTCAAGGGTAAACGCGCCACAGAACAGGGAAGACCAATCAACGGGAGCAGCATATCGCGCCCGGCCTGCAGTGGGAGCAGCACATCATCCAGTGCTTCAACGGCATGATTAGCAAAAGTGACGGTGTAACGGTGATTTATATTACGCTCCGAAATAAATCGGACCGTTAATGTGAGTATGAGCGTCAGTAGTGCACATATTGTGCAGACGATTAAGCGATTACGGCGATAGTTTTGAATGATCCGTTGTGCTGTTTGCATGCGGGCCGCCCGATAAGCCGTTGGTCCCAGAAGCCAACAGCAACAGAGCAAGTGTAGTGGGGAAAATTACAGTAGACGAGCGAGAAGGGGTAAATTCGCCCATCCGTCGCAGATGGGCGAAAATTAAGTATTAGTCACACTGGACTTTGATTGCCAGGCCACCGCGTGATGTTTCGCGGTATTTGGCATTCATATCTTTGCCTGTTTCGTACATTGTTTCGATGACTTTATCCAGCGAGACGCGCGGTGCGCTGGTACGACGCATTGCCATACGTGCGGCGTTAATCGCCTTCACGGACGCAATAGCGTTACGTTCAATGCACGGAACCTGCACCTGTCCGGCAACCGGATCGCAGGTTAAGCCCAGGTTGTGCTCCATACCAATCTCGGCAGCCACACAAACTTGTTCCGGACTCGCGCCCAGTAGCTCAGCCAGACCAGCAGCAGCCATGGAACATGCCACACCGACTTCACCCTGACAGCCTACTTCGGCGCCAGAGATAGAGGCGTTCATCTTGTACAACGCACCAATTGCCCCCGCCGCCAGGAAATAACGGGTGTAGATATCCGGGCTGACAGATTCAATAAAGTGATCGTAGTAAGCCAGAACGGCAGGCACGATCCCGCAGGCACCGTTAGTGGGTGCTGTTACTACGCGGCCACCCGCAGCGTTTTCTTCGTTAACGGCCAGCGCAAACATGTTCACCCAGTCGATCACGTTCATCGGATCGTTGGAGAGCTTGTCGCTGGAGACCAACATACGACGCAGGGCGGAGGCACGACGAGGAACGCGCAGCGGTCCAGGCAGAACGCCTTCGGTGTTCATCCCACGATCGATACAGGCCTGCATGGTTTGCCAGACGTTGCCGAAGTAATCTTCAATCTCTTTCTTGCTGTGCAGTGCGAGTTCGTTCTGCATCACCATGCCAGAGAGAGACAGACCGGTGCTGTTGCAGTATTCCAGCATTTCGGTCGCGGATTTGAACGGATAAGGTACGCTGACCTCATTCGCTGCATCCTGGCCAAAATGTTCTTCATCAACGATGAACCCACCGCCAATGGAATAGTACGTTTTGCTGTAAATGACGGTTTCGCCGTTGTACGCATGGATCTGCATTCCGTTTTCATGCAACGGCAAATTGCCGTTGTGAAAACGCATGCCGTCATTCTGTGGGAAATCCACTTCGTGTTGACCCTGCGCAAGCAGCAGGCGTCCACGCGCTTCTACATCGCGGATAAATCCGGGGATGCTGTCAATGTCAACGGTAGCAGGCTCATTGCCCGCCAGACCCATAATAATGGCGATATCGGTGTGGTGACCTTTACCCGTGAGCGACAGTGAACCATACACGTCGACGGCAACACGGGTAACGCTGTCCAGTAATCCTTTTTCGACCAGGTCATCGACGAACTGTTTACCCGCCTTCATAGGCCCTACGGTATGGGAAGATGAGGGACCAATCCCCACCTTAAACATGTCGAATAGACTAATCACGATAATACTCCTACAGGGCGACTGGGCTTTCCAGTAACGATGTTATAACTGCGCATAGTGTAAGAGGGAACGCGGCGATCGGCTTAACTATTCACATGAATTAAACTAATAGATAACCGCGGTTTTACTAATGTTGTGACTTGAGTTTCAAGTTGTCTATGGCGTGAGTAAAGATAAGTATAGTCAGGGCTTCACGCCAATTTGCAGCGCCAGCTCACGAATTATTCCGGCGGTCATTCCCCAGACGAAATAGTGTTCATACCAGGAAAGCCACACACGATGTGAATCGCCACGACGGTAGATATCGAGGGGATGGTAACGACCTAAATGCAGGGCTTGCGCCAACGGCATTTCAAACACCGCTGAAACCTCATCTTCACTGGCTCGATACGGTAAATTGGGAGGGATGATGCCCACCACCGGTGTGACCTGGAACCCGGTCACACTATCAACCGGCGGTAGTACGCCAATGACCTCAACGGATGAAGGCGGAATTGCCACTTCTTCCTGGGCTTCACGCAGTGCGGCGGCAATCAGCGAAGCATCGCTGCTGTCCACCGCGCCCCCAGGAAAGGCGACCTGCCCGGCATGTTTTCGCAAATGAACGGAGCGCTGGGTCAATAGCAACCCCGGCTGTGGGCGACGGACGATAGGGATCAGTACGGCGGCCTGGCGTTGGTTTAGCGCATCATGATTTACCTGCGGGCGCAGGAGTTGAAAACGTGATAAAAAATCATCAAGCGTCAGGCTGCTGTTTTCCACGTGTCAGTTCTCCAGTTGATGCAAAATACGATTCACTTTATCAAATGTTTCCTGATATTCCGCGTCTTCCTGACTGTCCGCTACAATGCCGCCGCCAGCTGAACAGTACAACTGCCCGCCGGTCGCTGTCAGGGTGCGAATGGTGATACTGGTATCCATATTGCCGCAAAAGCTCAGATAACCGATGCTACCGCACCAGGCGTTACGACGTTGTGGCTCCAGCTCATCAATAATTTCCATTGCCCGCACTTTTGGTGCGCCTGTAATGGAGCCACCAGGGAAGGCTGCACGTAATAGATCGGTCGCGTGCAGCGTCTGTGGCAAACGTGCGGTGATGGTACTGACCAGATGATGTACGGCCGGGAAGGGTTCAACCACAAACAGTTCCGGAACCTTAACCGAGCCTGGAACGGCGACGCGTCCGATATCGTTACGCATCAAATCGACGATCATCAGGTTTTCCGCCCGATCCTTTGGCGAATTTGCCAGCTTGTCGGCTTGCTGGCGATCGGCATCAGGATCGTCCAGTCTGGGTAGCGTGCCTTTGATGGGGCGCGTCTGGATATGCTGATTTTCCAGTTGGATAAAGCGCTCCGGTGACAGGCTGAGGATCGCCCCGTCTTCCAGGCGTATAAACGCACTGAATGGCGCGCGGTTGGCGCGATTGAGCTGCACAAACGCTTGCCATTCATCGCCCTGATACTGCGCCTGAAAACGTTGGGCCAGGTTGACCTGATAGCAGTCGCCGCTGTGCAGATAGTGCTGCACCTGACGAAACTTTTCGCCGTATTGCGCACGGCTCATATTCGAGCGCCATACCGACGTTAATGTAAAGGGCTCGCGTACCGGCGGCAGTTGATTTTCAAGCCAGGCCAGACGGGCATGTACATCGCTATGGCTAAGCAGTGATACAGTTTGTAGCTGGTGATCGACAATCAACGCCCAGTCATAGATACCGACGGCCATATCCGGCAGGGCGATATCGCATTCGGCGATATTCGGCAGCGATTCAAAGCGGCGGCCCAGATCGTAGCCAAACAGACCCAGTGCGCCGCCCTGGAACGGTAAGTCGGGATGATATTCAGGCTGAATAGCCAGGGCGGTTAGCGTTGAATGTAATACTGTCATCGGGTCATCAGGCGTGCGCAAAATGCCTTGCCTGTCCTTGACCACAGTCTCCTGAGCACGCGTGACCAGCGTCGCTAAGGGGTCGGCGACCAGAATATCAAAACGGTTATGCGGATGATCGGCATGACCTGAATGTAACAGCATCGCCCACGGATGCTGGCTTAAGGTCGAAAAATAGCGTTCAGCGGCGTCCTGACACCAGGGTAATGTGATTACTGCGGGAGATAACGTCTTCATCAGTCCTGACTCGTTGCTACTCTACTGGCTAACTGCCCGGTAGCATGAAATAATTAGCGCAGACAATTTAGCAGGAGTTAACAATGTTTGCAGGTTTACCTTCACTCAGTCATGAGCAGCAGCAAAAAGCAGTAGAGCGTATTCAGGAACTGATGTCGCAGGGGATGAGCAGCGGACAAGCGATTGCTCTGGTTGCTGAAGAGCTACGCGCCAGCCATACCGGTGAACGGATCGTGGCGCGTTTTGAAGATGAAGACGAGTAACGCTGCTTAAACCGCAGCGATAATCTTGATCTCGACTTTGTATTTCGGGTTCATCAACCCGGCCTGTACCGTACAACGTACCGGCGCGTGACCGGCAACGACCCACGCATCCCAGGCTTTATTCATTGCGGCAAAATCACTTTTGTCTGCCAGAAAAAGGGTGGCATCAAGGATTCGTGACTTGTTGCTACCCTGTTTTTCCAGCACTGCATCAATTTGTGCCAGCGTATTTGCAGTTTGTTCAAAGGCATCTGCATCCAGGTTCTCCGGTACGCCGGTGTAGTACAACGTGTTGTTATGGATAACCACGTCAGACCAACGTGCTTCGGCATCAATGCGCACAATCGTCATAAATCATTCCTTATTTACATTTTTCTTCATGGGCTTCAGATTGCGCCAAGACTGCCATAATGTTGCGCCCGCGTCACCTCTTCAACTGGCGAAAGACCCGCCGGCCTGACATAATCCCTGTTCAAATGAACAGGGGGCAGTGTGACGGACGATTTTGCAGCAGACGGTCAATTGGCTAAAGCGATACCGGGTTTTAAACCGCGTGAACCACAGCGACAGATGGCGATTGCTGTCAGTCATGCCATTGAAAAATCACAACCGCTTGTTGTAGAAGCCGGCACTGGCACAGGTAAAACATACGCTTATCTCGCCCCGGCGCTTCGCGCTGGAAAGAAAGTGATCGTGTCGACGGGATCGAAAGCGTTGCAGGATCAGCTCTACAGTCGCGATCTTCCCACCGTTGCCAAAGCACTGAAATTCACCGGTAAGCTGGCGTTGCTAAAAGGGCGCTCCAACTACCTGTGTCTGGAACGCCTCGAACAGCAGGCGCTGGCGGGGGGTGATCTGCCGGTACAAACGTTAAGCGATGTCATACTGCTGCGCTCATGGTCAAATCAAACGCTTGATGGGGATATCAGCACCTGTGTCAGCGTGGCGGAAGATTCACAGGCCTGGCCACTGGTGACCAGCACTAACGATAACTGCCTTGGCAGCGACTGCCCGCTGTATAAAGAGTGCTTCGTCGTCAAAGC
This sequence comes from Citrobacter sp. R-1.5.2, assembly GCF_035064245.1. NCBI lineage: Bacteria > Pseudomonadati > Pseudomonadota > Gammaproteobacteria > Enterobacterales > Enterobacteriaceae > Citrobacter > Citrobacter sp. R-1.5.2. The sequence continues at coordinate 70,191 of NZ_JASEYC010000005.1, forward strand.
CCGTAAAAAAGCAATGGATGCAGATGTGGTGGTGGTCAACCACCATCTGTTTCTCGCCGATATGGTGGTGAAAGAGAGTGGATTTGGTGAATTAATCCCCGAGGCAGATGTGATGATCTTCGATGAAGCCCATCAGCTACCGGATATCGCCAGCCAGTACTTTGGTCAATCACTTTCCAGCCGGCAACTACTCGACCTGGCGAAAGACATTACGATTGCGTATCGCACAGAATTGAAAGACACACAACAGCTACAAAAATGCGCCGATCGTCTGGCGCAAAGCGCGCAGGACTTTCGCTTACAGCTCGGCGAGCCCGGCTATCGCGGAAACCTCCGAGAGCTGTTGGCTGACCAACGTGTGCAACGGGCGTTTCTACTTCTTGATGACACCCTTGAGCTGTGCTACGACGTGGCGAAATTGTCCCTCGGGCGCTCTGCGCTGCTGGATGCCGCGTTTGAGCGCGCCACGCTGTACCGTGCCCGATTAAAACGCCTGAAAGAGATCAATCAGCCAGGATTCAGTTACTGGTATGAATGTACGTCCCGGCATTTTACGCTCGCATTGACGCCGCTTACTGTGGCCGACAAATTCAAAGAAGTGATGGAACAAAAGCCGGGGTGCTGGATATTCACCTCCGCGACATTGTCGGTAAACGACGATCTTCACCATTTTACGGCGCGGTTAGGCATTGATGAAGCAGAGTCGATGTTGTTGCCGAGCCCCTTTGATTACACGCGTCAGGCACTGCTGTGCGTACCACGCAATCTGCCGCAAACCAACCAGCCTGGCGCGGCGCGTCAACTGGCTGCTATGTTGCGCCCTATTATTGAAGCGAACAACGGGCGCTGCTTTATGCTGTGTACCTCGCATGCAATGATGCGCGATCTGGCGGAGCAATTCCGTGCCACCATGACGCTTCCCGTACTTTTACAGGGCGAAACCAGTAAAGGGCAACTGCTGCAACAGTTTGTCAGCGCAGGGAATGCCTTGCTGGTTGCCACCAGTAGTTTCTGGGAAGGGGTAGACGTGCGTGGCGATACGCTGTCGCTGGTGATTATCGATAAATTGCCGTTTACCTCCCCGGACGATCCGCTGTTAAAAGCACGGATGGAAGACTGCCGCCTGCGCGGCGGCGATCCTTTCGAAGAGGTTCAGCTCCCGGATGCGGTGATCACGCTGAAACAGGGGGTAGGGCGACTGATCCGTGATGCTGACGATCGCGGTGTGCTGGTGATTTGTGATAACCGCCTGGTGATGCGACCTTATGGCGCGACCTTCCTGGCAAGCCTTCCGCCTGCGCCACGCACGCGTGATATTGCGCGTGCTGTTCGCTTTCTTGCGATACCATCGGCTGAGTAATTTGTTACGGAGTGTGGTAAGATGCGCGCCAAATTTATTGATCTGATCACAAATACCCATGCGAATTCTGGCTATCGATACCGCCACAGAGGCGTGCTCTGTTGCCCTGTGGAATGACGGTACTATCAAGGCTCACTTCGAGCTTTGCCCACGAGAACATACCCAACGAATTTTGCCGATGGTCCAGGATATCCTGGCCGCTGGCGATTTAACGCTCACCGATATTGATGCCCTGGCATTTGGTCGCGGCCCCGGCAGTTTCACTGGTGTACGCATCGGTATTGGTATCGCTCAGGGGCTGGCGCTAGGGGCGAATTTACCGATGATCGGGGTTTCTACTCTGATGACAATGGCACAGGGTGCCTGGCGTAAATCCGGTGCGACACGCGTGCTGGCAGCGATTGATGCTCGTATGGGTGAAGTTTACTGGGCTGAATACCAGCGTGATGATGATGGCATCTGGCACGGCGAAGAGACAGAAGCGGTGCTAACGCCGGAGCAGGTACACGATCGCCTGCTGCAGCTTTCTGGCGACTGGCTAACCGTTGGCACGGGCTGGCCAGCCTGGCCTGAACTCGGCAAAGACAGTGGTCTGACGCTGAACGATGGCGACGTATTGCTTCCAGCGGCAGAAGATATGCTGCCTGTCGCGACGCAAATGCTGGCATGTGGCAAGACCGTGGCTGTTGAACATGCTGAACCGGTTTATTTACGTAACACCGTGGCGTGGAAGAAACTTCCTGGTAAAGAATGAATCTTAGTAGTAAATCCCCCGGTTAATACGAACAGCCACCGATGTGCTGTTGTCTGAACGTGCCGGGGCAGGCGCTAAGAAAAGGGAGTCGCAACATGGTGGTCCAAAAGCAGTTAATGAAAGGTGTACTGGCAGGCGTATTGGCGTTATCGCTAAGCGGCTGTGTCACCATCCCGGATGCGATTAAAGGTTCGAGCCCGACACCGCAGCAGGATCTGGTGCGAGTGATGAATGCGCCGCAGTTGTACGTCGGACAAGAAGCACGTTTTGGCGGTAAGGTGGTGGATATTCAAAACCAGCAGGGGAAATCCCGACTGGAGATCGCCACTATGCCGCTCGATAGCGGGGCACGACCGATTCTGGGCGAAGCGTCACGCGGGCGGATTTATGCCGATGTTAACGGCTTCCTCGACCCGGTAGATTTTCGTGGTCAACTGGTCACTGTAGTCGGACCCATTAGCGGAACAGTGGACGGAAAAATTGGTAGTACACCGTATAAGTTCATGCTGATGCAGGTAACTGGTTATAAACGCTGGCATATTACCCAGCAGATTGTGATGCCTCCGCAGCCGATTGACCCCTGGTTCTACGGTGCGCGTGGCTGGCCTTACGGTGGCTACGGCGGATGGGGATGGTACAATCCCGGCCCCGCACAGGTTCAGACGATAGTAACAGAGTAACTCTTTGTTTTAATGGTAAAAGAAACAGCGGCTCGTCCGCTGTTTCTGCATTAACGTGGATATAAGAAAAATAAATAGTGACGTGCTTCGCAACCTTGTCGTTGTGTAATAAACAAACTGGTACGCTGAGTTAATATTATGTTAACAGTTTGTTTATTGTCTGGGGTTGTGATGACGACGAATACGCATTTTAGAGGTGATGTATTGAAAAAGGTTTGGCTTAACCGTTATCCCGCAGGTGTTCCCGCGGAGATCAATCCTGACCGTTATCAATCCCTGGTGGAACTCTTCGAACACTCAGTAAGGCGCTATGCCGATCAGCCTGCGTTTATGAACATGGGGGAGGTGATGACCTTCCGCAAGCTCGAAGAGCGCAGTCGGGCATTTGCGGCTTATTTGCAACAAGGACTTGGACTGAAAAAGGGCGATCGCGTGGCACTGATGATGCCCAACCTGTTGCAATATCCTGTTGCACTGTTTGGGATTTTACGTGCCGGCATGATTGTGGTGAACGTTAACCCGCTGTACACACCTCGCGAGCTGGAGCATCAGCTCAACGATAGCGGTGCGTCGGCGATCGTCATTGTCTCTAACTTTGCACACACGCTGGAGAAAGTGGTCGATAAGACCTCGGTTCAACACGTGATTCTGACGCGTATGGGCGATCAGTTGTCGACCGCGAAAGGGACGCTGGTTAACTTCGTCGTGAAGTATATCAAGCGTCTGGTGCCAAAATATCACCTGCCGGATGCCATCTCATTTCGCAGTGCGCTGCAAAACGGCTACCGCATGCAGTATGTAAAGCCGGAAGTCGTGTCTGAAGATTTGGCTTTTCTGCAGTATACCGGTGGTACCACCGGCGTGGCGAAAGGCGCAATGCTTACGCACCGTAACATGCTGGCTAACCTGGAGCAGGTTAACGCCACTTACGGGCCATTGCTGCATCCGGGTAAAGAGCTGGTGGTGACGGCGCTACCGCTGTATCACATTTTCGCGCTCACCATGAACTGCCTGCTGTTTATTGAACTGGGTGGACAAAACCTGCTGATCACTAACCCGCGTGATATTCCGGGGCTGGTGAAAGAGCTGGCAAAATACCCGTTTACCGCGATGACCGGCGTCAATACGTTGTTTAACGCGTTGCTGAATAACAAAGAGTTCCAGCAACTGGACTTTTCGTCGTTGCACCTGTCTGCAGGGGGCGGAATGCCCGTTCAGCAGGCGGTGGCAGAACGCTGGGTGAAGCTGACCGGCCAATATCTGCTGGAAGGTTATGGTCTGACCGAATGTGCTCCACTGGTAAGCGTTAACCCGCACGATATCGACTATCATAGCGGCAGTATCGGGTTACCGGTTCCGTCTACCGAGGTCAAACTGGTGGATGATGACGACAATGAGGTTCCGCCGGGAGAGCCGGGCGAACTGTGTGTTAAAGGACCGCAGGTGATGTTAGGCTACTGGCAGCGCCCGGATGCGACCGATGAAATTGTCAAAAATGGCTGGTTGCACACGGGTGATATCGCAGTAATGGACGACGAAGGCTTCCTGCGTATTGTCGATCGTAAGAAAGATATGATTCTGGTGTCGGGTTTTAACGTTTATCCGAACGAAATTGAAGACGTAGTCATGCAGCACCCTGGCGTTCAGGAAGTGGCCGCTGTCGGCGTACCGTCGGGCAGCAGTGGTGAGGCGGTAAAAATCTTTGTGGTGAAGAAGGATGCTGCGTTAACCGATGAAGCGCTGGTTACTTTTTGCCGTCGTCATCTGACAGGCTACAAAGTTCCGAAACTGGTGGAATTCCGTGATGAGTTGCCGAAATCTAACGTCGGTAAAATTTTGCGACGAGAATTACGTGACGAAGCCCGCAGCAAAGTGGACAATAAAGGCTGAGCGTTAAGACAGCCAGCAGAAAACGCCGGATAATCCGGCGTTTTTTTTGGCGAAAACCTAAGAGAGCACGATTTGAATTATCAAATGATCACTACGGACGACGCGTTAGCCACGCTGTGCGAAGCCGTCCGTGAATTTCCGGCGATAGCCCTGGATACAGAATTTGTTCGCACGCGTACCTACTACCCGCAGTTGGGGCTGATCCAGCTGTTTGATGGCAAACACGTTGCTCTGATTGACCCGCTAGGGATCACCGACTGGTCGCCGCTGCGCGATATCCTGCGTGACACTGCGATTACTAAATTTCTGCATGCCGGAAGTGAAGACCTGGAAGTGTTTCTCAACACGTTTGGTGAACTCCCGCAACCACTGATCGATACACAGATTCTGGCCGCCTTTTGTGGACGCCCGCTGTCGTGGGGCTTTGCTGCAATGGTGGAAGAATTCACCGGGGTGGCTCTGGATAAAAGTGAATCACGCACCGACTGGCTGGCCAGACCGCTGACTGAACGGCAGTGCGAGTATGCGGCGGCAGATGTCTGGTATTTATTACCGATCACCACAAAACTGATGGCAGAAACGGATGCGTCCGGCTGGTTGCCCGCAGCGCTGGACGAATGTCGTTTGATGCAACAGCGTCGTCAGGAAATTCTGGCGCCTGAAGATGCGTGGCGAGAAATTACCAATGCCTGGCAGCTGCGTACCCGTCAACTCGCTTGCCTGCAACTCCTGGCCGACTGGCGGTTACGCAAAGCGCGTGAGCGTGATCTGGCAGTGAACTTCGTGGTGCGCGAAGAACATCTGTGGGCGGTTGCCCGCTATATGCCGGGAAGTCTGGGAGAACTGGATAGCCTGGGCCTCTCAGGCAGTGAAATTCGCTTCCATGGCAAGACGCTGATTTCACTGGTCGAGAAAGCGCAGGCAATGCCGGAGGAAGCATTGCCGCAACCGTTGCTGAATCTGATGGATATGCCGGGTTATCGCAAGGCATTCAAAGCCATTAAAGCCCTGGTGGCCGACGTGAGTGCGGAGCAGAATCTTAGCGTGGAACTCCTTGCTTCGCGTCGTCAAATCAACCAGTTGCTAAACTGGCACTGGAAATTAAAGCCGCAGGCGTCCCTGCCGGAGCTGATTTCCGGTTGGCGTGGCGAACTGATGGCCGACCGCCTCAAGGCGCTGCTGCTGGACTATCCGCAGTAAGCGATCAGGCCGATCGGGTAGGCCATCGCTTATCCGGTCGGTAAAATTCTACAAATCTAGCACCAGGCGTTTGCCTTTGGCGCGTGAACAGCAGATAAGCATGCTCTGCTGGCTGGCTTTTTCGTCGTCGCTAAAGTATTGATCGCGGTGATCCGCTTCCCCTTCAAGAATCGCCGTCTCGCAGGTACCGCACACGCCTTCACGGCACAGACACTCGACTCTGGCAGCTTTGTTATTTTCGATAACCTGCAGAATAGTCATCTCTTGCGGAACGACAAACTCACGTCCGGAACGTGCCAGCACGAGGGTGAACGCATCACCGCTCTTATTCTCTACCGCAAATTGCTCAAAATGCAGCGTATTGTTATCCAGACCGTGGCGTGCGGCCTCGCTTCTTACGGCATCGTTAAGCACGGCCGGGCCGCAGGTATAAATGTGGGTGCCGGGTTCTACATCGGCAAGCAGACGTGCCAGGTCGAGGCGTGTGCCTTCGCTCGAAAGATGCAGATGAATGCGATCGGCCTGGTGGTGCTGTTTCAGTTCATCATGAAACGCGCAGTTTTCCGGGCTGGGTGAGCAGTAATGTAGCTGCCACTCTGCCTGGGCATTTTCGAGTTCCGGGATCTGCGACAGGAAGGGCGTAATACCAATGCCACCAGCAATTAACAGATGCTTTTGCGCCTGCGGTTCGAGGGCGAAAAGATTATTGGGCGTGGAAATCGTCAGCGTATCGCCGGGTTTGACCTGCTGATGCAGGTATCGTGAACCGCCTTTGGAATTCTCCTCCAGGCGCACAGCAATTTGCCAGGTGCGGGTATCTAACGGTGAGCTCATCAACGAGTACGCGTTGCTATAGAGATTTTCGCCATCGCGCATTTGCACGATAATATGGCTGCCTCCCTGGAACGCAGGCAACAGATCGCCTGAGGCAGCCGTTAAGGTGAAGCGCTTTACATGCGCGGTAATCGTTTCAATCTGACTGACCTGAACTTCTCGCATTTGATATTCAGACATTGCGGCACTCCCTAAAAAATCTGTCCGGCGCGGGTTACCCGCCACGCCGGAATCTGTCGTTACAGCCCCTGGCAGAGATATTTCATTTCCAGGTAATCTTCGATACCGTGTTCGGAACCTTCTCGCCCCAACCCTGACTGCTTCACACCCCCGAACGGGGCGACTTCATTCGAGATCAGTCCGGTATTAATCCCGACCATGCCATACTCCAGTTGCTCAGAAACACGCCAGATGCGCGCGGCATCATTGCTGTAGAAGTAGGATGCCAGTCCATAAATGGTGTCATTTGCCTGGCGTATCACATCCTGTTCATCTTCAAATTTCACCAGCGCGGCGACCGGTCCGAATATCTCTTCCTGGAGCAACTGCGTGCCCGACTGCACGTTGCCGATGACGGTGGGCGTAAAATAGTGTCCTCCCAGCGCATGGCGCTGACCTCCGGTTAACAACGTGGCGCCCCGCGTCAACGCGTCATCGAGAAGCGACTGCACTTTGTCTACGGCAGCGGTATTGATTAGCGGACCGATTTGTACGCCGGGTTGCTCACCGTTGCCGACTTTCAGAGCGTCGACCCGGGCCACGAATTTCTCACAAAACGCGTCATAAACAGCCTGATGAATGTAAAAACGGTTCACGCAAACGCAGGTTTGTCCGGCATTGCGGAATTTAGCCACCAGCGCGCCTTCAACGGCTTTGTCGAGATCCGCGTCCTCAAATACGATAAACGGCGCGTTGCCGCCCAGCTCCAGTGAGACCTTTTTGATAGAATCGGAACACTGACGCATCAGTACTCGCCCTACCTCGGTAGAGCCGGTAAACGACAGTTTGCGTACGCGCTCGTCAGCGGTGAACACTGCACCAATTTCGCGAGACTTTCCGGTCACGACATTGATAACACCCGCCGGAATACCGGCCTGACGTGCGAGTTCTGCCAGCGCCAGAGCGGTAAACGGTGTTTCGTTGGCCGGTTTTACTACCATCGTACAACCTGCGGCCAGCGCGGGGCCGGCTTTGCGGGTGATCATTGCCGCAGGGAAGTTCCATGGCGTAATTGCCGCGCAGACTCCGATACCCTGACGGATTACCATCAACCGCTTATCCGCCGTAGGCGAGGGGATTATCTCGCCATTAGTACGTTTAGCCTGCTCGGCAAACCACTCAATAAACGACGCGGCATAGACAATCTCTCCTTCCGCCTCAGCCAGCGGCTTGCCCTGCTCGGCGGTCATGATTTGCGCCAGCGCCGTTTTGTTGTCGAGAATTAAATGATGCCAGGCTTTAAGCAACGTGGAACGTTGGGCTGCGGTCATTGCCCGCCAGGCCGGTAGCGCCTGAGATGCGGCATCAATGGCGCGTTGCGCCTCCGATGTTCCCATGTTGGGAATCTGCCCCAGAACGGCCCCTGTTGCCGGGTTGCTGACCGACAACGTGTTACTGTCATCGGCATCACACCAGTGTCCGGCGATAAACGCCTGCTGGCGAAAAAGTGAAGTCTGAAAAACAGTCATAACGAACTCCTTCGCGGATTAATCCTTAAACACCTGAGCGACCAGATTATGGAAATGGGCAATGCCATGTTCGGAGATTCCGCTACCGCTGGTATCCGCCATAATGCGTCCCTGTCCACGATAGCCACGTGATTTCAGACCTTTTTGTACGCTCTCAACCAGGCGTAAATCCTCAGGGCGGAAGACATTGCGATACCATTCGATCAGCGCTTTTTGCTCTTCGGTCAGCTCTTCATTAGTGAAATAGATGTCGTAGTTTTGCAGTGTGGTTTCTGCATCCACCGGGAATTCATAAATAACGGTCATCATACCTTTGATTGGCGTGACGTTGAGCATGGTGCACGGCCACAACCAGAAGCCGTGGAACGCGGCATCAACCCCTTCTTCGAACTTAAACGACTGCTCAGAGGGTTTGGCAAAACCGTATTGCAGCGTCCAGTTACCGTGCATGGTATGCCAGTAACGGTCAACCTGTACTGAGTCGGAAAAACCAGGGTGGGCCGGACCGCAGTGGTAGCACTCCAGATAGTTATCAACGATATTTTTCCAGTTGGCCGGCGTGCGGGTAGTGAAACGCGCGGCGAGCTTTAGATCGTGCACGTCAGGGCAGGCCTCGACGACTTTGGCTGCCAGTCCCGGAAGCTGATCTTCAACGCTACCGGCGTTCGGGTCCATATTGATGAAGACAAAACCGGCATATTCTTCGAGTCGTACTGGTGTCAGATGAGCCTTCTCACTGTCAAAGTTAGCGACGTTTTCACAGTTACGGGCATGCGCCAGATTGCCATCAAGTTTGAACGCCCACGCGTGGTAGGGGCAGGTAATCACGTTTTTGGCTTTCCCTTCGCCGCTCAGCAGTTGATGACCACGATGCGGGCAGACATTGTAGAAAGCGCGCAGTACATTATCGCGACCACGTACCAGCACGATGTTCTCACCAATCACTTCACGTGTGACATAGTCATTTGGCTTCGCCAGTTCGCTGCTGTGGGCAACACAAATCCAGCTTTTGGCAAACACGTTCTCTTGCTCGTGTTCAAAAGCCTGCTGGTCGGTATAGAACCGTGCCGGGATAGTCCAGGCGTCCTGCGGATTGGCACAAAAATTTTGCGGCAGAATAAACTCAGGGCTCAGATTGCTCATTGGATTACCTTTAATTTGTGAGTAAGAGGTTTTTTACTGGCGCTTAATTGCCGCCTTTGAGTAGTGTCCCGGCCTGTGGCGTGACAGGCGCGTCGACCGGTGCTTCGGGAAGATGACTTTCAATTTGGTGAGCAGGAACATGGGCATAGTCCTGCCGTACCCAGCGAAGAAAACCGCCGACCTTCACCAACAGGATGGCGAGGAAGGGAAGGGCGGTCAGAACCACCGTGGTCTTCATTGTTTCCAGAGACGCGCCGGTGAATAAAATGGATAATGGAATCAATGTGATAACCACACACCAGAACAGACGTAAACCTCGTTCAGGATCTTCCCCTTCCTGTAGGTTACGTGTGCTGGTGGCGGCCATGGTGTAGGCCACAGCATCCATATGCGAGGCAAGGAAAATAATCATGATGGCCAGATACGCGACCAGGAACAGCTTCCCGGCTGGCAATGACATCAGTACCTGCTGCACCGCCGTTTCGCCGCCCTGCGTTGCCATGATCTGCGGGATATCAATCACGCCATTGACAAACTGGTGGATAGAGTAGCTCTCCATCACCCCGAAGAAGAACCAACAGCCGACGGTACTGCCAAGGATTAATGCCCAGATAACTTCTTTGATTTTGCGCCCGCGAGAAACGCGCGTCACAAACATAGCGACGCCTGGGGTGTAGGAGATCCACCACAGCCAGTAGAACACTGTCCAGTTGCGGGTAAACTCACCGTTACCGAGCGGGTCGGTAAACAGGCTCATTTGCAAAAAGTTTTGTGTCGTCAGGCCGATAGCGTTGATGATGTTATTGGTGATGAACTCGGTTGGGCCGACAATCAGTACGACCAATGGCAGTAAAAATGCCCCCCAGCCCACCATCTTGCTCAGACGTTGCAGACCATTGTTGATGCCAATCCAGGAGCTGAGACAGAAGATGCCGCCAGAGAACAGAATCACAAAGGCTTGCACTGTAAAGTTATCCGGTAAACCGGTAAGCGCTGATAAACCACGGGTGAAGGTTGCAGCGGTAACGACCAGGGAGATGGTTAACGCGCCGACGGTGGCGATCAGGAACATCAAATCGACCAGTCTTCCCCATACGCCCTGTGGATGAACGCCGGTGATAGCAGCAATTATCCCGGACAGGCTCAACCCTTTGTTTTTACGCACATGGAAATGGTAGGCCATGGTTAACGAGGCCAGTGTATAGGTCGCCCACGCGCTGATCCCCCAATGGAAAAAGGAATAGGGCAGACTGAATTCCAGCGCTTTTTGTGAGTGTGGGGCGATGTTCAGACCCGGTGTTTGGTAGTAATAGGCCCATTCAGCAACACCCCAGTAGAGCGTGGAGGAGCCTAATCCAGCGCAAATAAACATAAACAGCCAGGAAAGCGTACTGTATTCTGCTTTACCTTCACCGAGGCGAATATTGCCGTATTTGCTGGTGGCCAGATAGACAACCAGCCCCATAGCCATGAGGACCAGGATCTGAACGGCAGAACCCAGCATGCGAGTGACACCGTTAAAAATGGTATTCGCTACTTGTGCAGACTGCTGAGGGAAGAGACTGAGTGTGGCGGCGATAAAAAGAATAGCCACCAGGCTGATGGCTATCAGTGGCACATCTTTTTTCTTTACGTTGCTCAACATGGATGATCTCCTGGGCATAGTCGCCCGCGTTTGGCATTAGCCTGTCGTTGTTATCATGCTGTAGGGTAAGATTTTGTCGCTTCGTATTTAACAATTTTATTATTTGTTCTTTACATGAATTAAACAATTGCCTGATGCGTGAAGCAATAAAACACGGAACGGAAATAATAAAAAGTGAATTCACGCAGGTTATTTGACGTACAGAACACATAAAAAAACCGCGTCAGTGACGCGGCTCATATTTCGTGGTTTGACCTCTAACGCAGTGCCTGGCAGATAGCGTCACCTACCTGTTGAGTGCTGGCATTGCCTTTCATATCCGGCGTTTTAGGGCCGCTGGCAATAACCTGTTCAATCGCGGCCAGAATGCCATCGTGGGCGGCCTGATAATTCGCATCGCCGTTGCCAAGGAAATCCAGCATCATCGCACCAGCCCAGATGGTGGCAATTGGGTTCGCAATATTCTTGCCGTAGATATCCGGGGCCGAACCGTGGACCGGTTCGAACAACGATGGGAAGGTCCGTTCCGGATTTAAGTTTGCCGAGGGGGCAATGCCAATCGTGCCAGTACAGGCTGGACCTAAATCGGACAGGATGTCGCCAAACAGGTTAGAGGCGACCACCACGTCAAAACGCTCCGGTTGCATGACAAAACGGGCGCACAGAATGTCGATATGCTGTTTATCCCAGCGGATTTCAGGGTACTGGGCAGCCATTGCTTCAACACGCTCATCCCAGTAAGGCATGCTAATGGCAAGGCCGTTTGATTTAGTGGCCGAGGTCAGTGTCTTACGCGGACGGCTCTGTGCCAGTTCAAACGCGTAACGCAAAATGCGATCAACGCCACGACGCGTGAAGACCGACTCCTGAATGACCACTTCATGTTCGGTACCCTCGCTTACGCGCCCGCCCAGTGAAGAATATTCGCCTTCGGTGTTTTCACGCACAACGTAGAAATCAATGTCGCCGGGTTTCTTACCCGCCAATGGGCAAGGAACACCAGGAAACAGGCGTACCGGACGCAGGTTGACGTATTGATCGAACTCCCGACGAAACTTGAGCAACGAGCCCCATAGTGAGATGTGATCCGGTACAGTATCCGGCCAGCCGACGGCACCAAAGTAGATAGCATCGAAGGATTTCAACTGTTCATGCCAGTCATCCGGCATCATCTTGCCGTGATGCGTATAGTACTCGCAACTGGCCCATTCCATTTGCTCAAAGCTGAGCGACAGGTCCCAGCGTTCGGCGGCTGCCTGTAACACATGAATGCCTTCAGGCAGGACTTCTTTACCAATGCCATCTCCGGGGATAGCGGCAATACGACAGGTTTTCTTCATAGCAGCTCTCACTTGTACGCCATCAAAATTGACTTTCCCCTTATCCTATAATTGACTGATTAATAGTTAATCCCTCCAACTGGTGAAACATAAAACACAGATCATGAATAATCTGCCGCTGTTAAATGATTTACGCGTCTTTATGCTGGTTGCCCGTCGTGCGGGTTTTGCCGCCGTTGCCGAGGAGCTGGGCGTTTCACCGGCTTTTATCAGCAAGCGTGTTGCGTTGCTGGAACAGACACTGAACGTGGTGTTGTTACACCGTACAACACGGCGTGTCACCATCACGGAGGAAGGGGAACGGATCTACGAATGGGCCCAGCGGATCCTGCAGGATGTGGATCAGATGATGGATGAGCTGTCTGATGTCCGGCAGATCCCGCAGGGGATGTTACGTATTATCAGCAGCTTTGGTTTTGGTCGCCGTGTCGTGGCTCCAGCGTTGTCAGCGCTGGCAAAAGAGTATCCGCAACTGGAGTTGCGGTTTGATGTTGAGGATCGGTTAGTCGATCTGGTTAATGAAGGTGTCGATCTTGATATCCGCATCGGGGATGATATTGCACCCAATTTGATCGCACGTAAGCTGGCGACCAATTATCGAATATTGTGCGCATCACCTGAGTTTGTGGCGCAGCACGGTACACCGAAACAACTGAACGATCTGTCCACGTTGCCCTGTCTGGTGATTAAAGAGCGCGATCATCCATTTGGCATCTGGCAAATGCGCAACAAAGAGGGCGTGCACTCGATTAAGGTGACGGGGCCGCTCTCCTCCAATCATGGTGAAGTTGTTCACCAATGGTGTGTGGATGGTCAGGGGATTGCGCTACGTTCATGGTGGGATGTCTGCGATAACATCGCCAGTGGGCATCTGGTTCATATATTGCCTGACTATTATCAACCAGCAAATATTTGGGCTGTTTATGTGTCACGTCTGGCGACGTCGGCAAAAATCCGTATTACCGTGGAGTATTTACGTCGCTATTTTGCTGAGAACTACCCGAAGTTCAGTTTGGAATAAATGGGGGTCAGCCCGGACTATGATCAGAAATAAAAAAGGCAGAATAATCTGCCTTTTTTCAACCATGACTTATTTACAAAAAACGTTATTTAGACTCTTCTGCTTCAGGTAAAGTCACGTTAAGTTCAAGGATAGAAATATCGCCGTCTTTTTGTTCAAGCTGTACGGTGACCATTTCAGGATCAATTTGTACATACTTACAGATAACGTCGAGAATATCTTTCCTCAACTGCGGTAAATAATGCGGCTCGGCGTCGCTACGACGACGTTCCGCAACAATAATCTGCAGTCGCTCTTTAGCGATGTTCGCTGTGCTCTTTTTCCGCGAGAGAAAAAAATCCAGTAATGCCATAACTTATCCTCCGAACAGGCGTTTGAGGAAACCTTTCTTCTCTTCTTCAATGAAGCGGAAAGGACGTTCTTCTCCCAACAGACGGTCTACGGTATCAGCATAGGCTTTGCCGGCATCAGCATTGATGTCGAGAATAACCGGCTCACCCTGGTTAGACGCGCGCAGGACTGACTGATCTTCAGGAATCACGCCAACCAGCTTGATTCGCAGAATTTCCAGTACGTCTTCCATGCTGAGCATGTCACCTTTATTTACGCGGCCAGGGTTATAGCGCGTAAGCAGCAGATGCTCTTTAATCGGATCTTCACCATTTTCAGCGCGACGAGATTTCGACGCCAGAATACCCAGAATACGGTCAGAGTCACGTACAGAAGACACTTCCGGGTTGGTGGTAATAATGGCTTCGTCGGCAAAATACAGGGCCATCAACGCACCGGTCTCAATACCTGCCGGAGAGTCGCAGACGATGAAGTCAAAATCCATCGCTTTCAGATCGTCCAGAACTTTCGCGACGCCTTCACGGGTCAGCGCGTCTTTATCACGAGTCTGTGAGGCCGGAAGAATAAAGAGATTTTCGGTACGTTTATCTTTGATCAACGCCTGATTTAACGACGCATCGCCCTGAATAACGTTGACGAAGTCATAAACGACGCGACGTTCACAACCCATAATTAAATCAAGGTTACGCAGGCCGATATCAAAATCAATAACGACAGTTTTCTTTCCCTTCTGGGCCAAACCTGTAGCGATGGCCGCGCTGGAGGTGGTTTTGCCAACGCCCCCTTTACCCGAAGTAACAACAATAATGCGTGCCATAGAAATTCCTTGTTAAAAAGGGATCAATTCAACGGTTGAACTGTCAAAGCGTTCTCTGCCAATTGCAGACGTGCCGCTTTGCCATAAAATTCTGCTGGGATTTTATCACTCAGCCAATAAACACCTGCGATAGACACCAGTTCTGCCGTCAGGTGGGTACAGAAAATTTGCGCTTCCCGATCGCCGCTTGCGCCCGCCAGAGCACGGCCTCTCATCATGCCATAAACGTGAATATTGCCATCAGCGATAAGCTCTGCGCCCGCACTGACGTGACTTGTAACAATCAGATCACATTGTGGAGCATAAATACGCTGACCGGAACGAACCGGTACATTTATTAATCGTGTTTTTGTGATGGGAGTAACGTTTTGTGGCGGTGCGGCAGGTGCCGGAGCGTCAACAGGTGCGGAACGAATGGCTTTTTCTTTACCTTCTGTCAGTAAAGGAAGACCCATTTCGTCGATTTCTGCCTTAAGTTTTGCATCCTTGCATCCGCTAACACCAATAATGCGCAGACCCGTGGACGTGATGACTTTTTGCAGCGCCGACCAGTTCACCGGGCTTTCAAGGCCACCCACGTTGATCACCACGGGAGCATGTTTTAAAAATGCAGGTGCCTGCGCGATTTTGTCTTCCAACGCCTGACGAATAACCTCGGGTTCTGCTTCATGTAAGTGAACCACTGATAAGGTGAAGCTACTGCCTTTAAGCTCGATTGGCGTGTTTGACATCCTGGCCTTACTCAATTTGCTATTTATCATCCCCAGTGCGGGGTGATATTCCGAAGACTATAAGGCATGTTATAGTCAGTATTATATTGAGGCAAGCCACCATTCCGTGAATTCAGAGTAAAAGATATGTTTTGTGTGATCTACCGAAGCAGCAAACGTGACCAGACCTATTTATATGTCGAAAAAAAAGACGATTTCTCGCGTGTTCCTGAAGAACTGATGAAAGGATTTGGTCAGCCAAAGCTGGCAATGATTTTACCGCTTGATGGTCGTAAAAAACTGGTTAATGCCGATCTTGAAAAAGTAAAACAGGCACTAACCGAGCAGGGCTATTATTTACAAATACCACCGCCGCCTGAGGATTTACTCAAACAGCATTTATCTGCGGTAAAACAAAATACACCAGACGCTAAACGTTAAACTGCATCCGGCAGCAGCATGTCGCATCGATGCAGTACCTGAAATCTATGACTACGTTAGGGGAAAGTAATGTATCAACATCATAACTGGCATGGTGCTCTGCTGGATTACCCGGTGAGCAAAGTGGTTTGCGTAGGTAGCAATTATGCAAACCATATTAAAGAAATGGGGGGAACAACGCCGGAAGAGCCGGTGTTGTTTATTAAACCTGAAACTGCGCTGTGCGATTTGCGCCAACCGCTGGTCATTCCGGCGGATATGGGTTCCGTTCATCACGAAGTTGAACTGGCCGTGCTGATCGGCGCAAACCTGCGCCAGGCGACAGAAGAGCATGTACGCAAAGCCATCGCTGGCTATGGTGTGGCGCTGGACCTGACCCTGCGCGATATCCAGGGAAAAATGAAAAAAGCGGGTCAGCCGTGGGAAAAAGCGAAGGGTTTTGACAACTCTTGCCCGCTGTCTGGGTTTATTCCGGTCGCGGAATTTAACGGTGATCCGCAGGATACTCAGCTCGGATTAACGGTGAACGGCGAAGTGCGCCAGCAGGGCACTACGGCGGATATGATCCATCATATTGTTCCATTGATTGCTTACATGAGCCGATTCTTCACGCTTAGAGCCGGTGATGTGGTACTGACCGGGACGCCAGCAGGCGTTGGGCCGTTACACAGCGGTGATGAGCTGGCTATCCGTTTCCATGGTCAGACACTAACCACCCGGGTGCTGTAATCTCTGCTTGCCGCCTATTTCGGGCGGCAAAACTTGCATCAACGTGCCAGACTGGTTATAAGGTGCAGCTTTAGTGAAATAGCGGATACCCTGATGAGCGACATACCTTTCTGGCAAAGTAAAACCCTTGATGAAATGACCGATGCCGAGTGGGAGTCATTATGTGATGGGTGCGGCCAATGTTGTCTGCATAAGCTTATGGATGAAGACACTGACGAAATCTACTTTACCAACGTCGCGTGTAAGCAACTCAATATCAAAACCTGCCAGTGCCGTAATTATGAACGTCGATTCGAATACGAGCCCGATTGCATCAAACTCACGCGTGATAACCTGCCAACCTTTGAATGGTTGCCGATGACCTGCGCCTATCGTTTGTTAGCGGAAGGGAAAGGGTTACCGGACTGGCACCCATTGCTGACGGGTTCAAAGGCGGCAATGCACGGTGAGCGCATTTCAGTACGCCATATCGCGGTGAAAGAATCAGAAGTGCGTGACTGGCAGGACCACATCCTGAACAAACCTTCATGGGCGGATTAATCCGCCCATCGATTAACAGGCGTAAAGGATTAAGACTTTTTCGCCTGATACATCTCATCACTATGGTTGTCATCTTCAACCCAGAAATTAATGTTGAATTGCGCATCGTCGCTTAATTCAACGCGATGCCAGTACTGCGGTGGGCTGGTCGCGAACTGTCCGGCATTAATGACCACTTTTACTTCAGGTTCTTTTGCGTCTTCATTGGCAAAACCGTAATACGTTACAGTGCCTTCCATCACGCAGAGTTGTCCAAAAACGCCCGCTGCAGTGTTGTGGTGAGAAAGCAGAGCGGCCGGGACATTGTCTTTCGTAAAGAAGGGAGTGGAGCGTTTAACTTTCCAGTTTGCCGGGATGCGTAAATGGGACATAAGACATCTCCTTTGAGTGGCACCTATAAGATGTATTTAATATACATCTTATAGGTGCCCGCAGGCAATGACATTATGGCAAAAAAAAACGCTCCCGAAGGAGCGTTCTGTTAGCGACCGAAGAGGTCACGTTTTTTCGGTTTAAAGGGCTGGGCAATCAGCACCAACACGGCAACGACCAGATAGGCGGCAAAAATCCCCAGCAGCCACTGCGGCATCTCCAGGGTTAAAAATGACCACTGACGCTCAGCACAGTCACCGGAAGCCATAAATACCTGCGGCAGCCATTTATCCAGCGGTAACCAACTCGGGAAGCGCGCGGCAAAATCACAGGTCATGAACGGTGACGGGTGAAGCTGAATCATCGTGTGTTCATACGCTAACTGAAGCCCGCGCCAGGCGCTGTAAATCCAGATAATCATCGCCACATAACGCAGTGGTGTTTTTGGGGCGATGGCGCCCACCAGACCAGCACCCATCACGCCAAATAATGCGCTACGTTCGTAAATACACAACACGCAAGGTTTAAGCAGCATGACATGCTGAAACCACAAGGCAACAAGTTCCAACGCCAGGGCGGTGAGCGCCAGCAATAACCATGCTCCACGCCCACGGGAGCACTGGTTTAAAAATCGCAACATAATAATTTCCCTGCAACATGCGTAGAGACCGCAGTTTAAACCAATTCAATTTATGCGCCACTAGCGGCAATTGAAATATTGTGTAATCGGATAATTATCATGCAAAAAGTCAAACCGGGCAGTGATTTACCCGGTTTATTGTTATGAAAGTGTAGCTAACCAGCCTGTTTGCGTCATCCATTCGGTCACGGGGACCAGCGTGAACTCTACGCACAACAGACCTACCAGCGTCAGGACGATCGTATACGGCAATGCCATCCACACCATACGGCCGTAGGAGAGACGAATCAGTGGTGCCAGTGCGGAGGTAAGCAGGAACAAGAATGCCGCCTGACCATTTGGCGTAGCCACGGAAGGCAGGTTGGTTCCGGTATTAATCGCCACCGCTAACAGTTCATATTGATTCAGGCTAATCGTCCCGTGCTCCAGCGCCGCTTTCGCTTCGTTGATGTAAATGGTGCCAACAAAGACGTTGTCTGAAATTGACGACAACAGGCCGTTGAAAAGATAGAACAGGGTCAGTTGTGCATGTTCAGAAGACTGCAAAACAAACTGAATAATCGGCGCAAAGAGTTGCTGATCGATAATCACCGCAACCACGGAGAAAAATACGGTAAGCAGCGCGGTGAAGGGCAGCGATTCGGTGAAGGCTTTACCAATAGCGTGTTCGTCAGTGACACCGGTTAACGAAGTCGCCAGAATAATCACCGACAAACCAATTAATCCGACTTCTGCCAGATGCAGCGCGAGGGCAACGACCAGCCATACGCCGATAACAGCCTGAATAATCAGCTTGATTTTATCCTGGCGGGTACGTTGTTGACGGCTTTCATCGTCAAACTGTTGCAGAACGCCACGGACAGCTTCCGGTAATGTTTCACCGTAGCCAAACCAACGTAACTTTTCAACCAGCAGGCAGGTGAGCAGACCGCAAATCAACACCGGAACGGTGACCGGCGACATGCGCAGGAAAAAATCACCAAAATGCCAGCCAGCCGCTTTGGCGATAATCAGGTTCTGCGGTTCGCCAACCATGGTCATCACACCGCCTAACGCGGTGCCGACTCCCGCGTGCATCATCAGGCTGCGCAGAAAACCACGGAACTGCTCAAGTACGGCTTTATTGTGCTGGTCGATATGGCTGTCATCCAGCAAATTGTTATCTTCCGGACGGGAAGAGGCGACGCGATGGTAGATGCCGTAAAAACCGACCGCCACGCTGATCACGACTGCGACCACGGTCAATGCGT
Source organism: Citrobacter sp. R-1.5.2 (assembly GCF_035064245.1). Classification (NCBI taxonomy): domain Bacteria; kingdom Pseudomonadati; phylum Pseudomonadota; class Gammaproteobacteria; order Enterobacterales; family Enterobacteriaceae; genus Citrobacter; species Citrobacter sp. R-1.5.2. Next base: position 89,596 of record NZ_JASEYC010000005.1, read on the forward strand.
CGAGGAACGCAGAAAGGAAGGCAGCGGCAACACAAAAGGCCAGCGACAGCAGCATCTTGGAGCGAATACTGAGCAGCAGTCGGGTAAAAATAAACAGCAGCAGTTGCTTCATAAAGTAGATGCCCGCCACCATAAACATCAGCAGCAAGAGCACTTCAAGGTTGGCGGCAACTTCTTCACGAACATGAGTGGCGCTGGTCATGCCGATGACGACAGCTTCGATGGCTAACAGCCCGCCTGGCAGCAGTGGATAACACTTAAGCGCCATTGCCAGCGTAAAAATGAATTCGGCCACCAGCAACCAACCCGCGATAAAGGGATTGATGAAAAAAATAAGCGGGTTAATGATTAAGAAGACGAGCAGTGCAAGTTTATACCAGTCCGGCGACTGGCCTAAAAAATTGCGCCACATAGCGCGGCCCCATGATAGCTCCATGGCAGTTTCCCTTACCTGTAAAAATGAAATCATGTTTTTATGTTTGACCGCAAAGCTTAGCGGCACGAGTGAATGCAGGCAAGCTCTTCACGTGGCTTATCGTACTGACTGCGTATCAGCGTTATCTGGAAAATGAAGCCTTGATCCACTTTTTCTTCGTTGCGTCAGCTATCAGCTAAGAAACCCGTCTGGTATGATGTGTGTAACTATGTTTTGCTGTGTAATGGAATTATCACTATGGTCATTAAGGCGCAAAGCCCTGCTGGGTTCGCGGAAGAGTACATCATTGAGAGTATCTGGAATAACCGCTTCCCACCTGGCACTATTTTGCCCGCTGAACGTGAACTCTCCGAACTTATTGGAGTAACACGTACCACGTTACGCGAAGTATTGCAGCGTTTGGCGCGGGACGGCTGGTTGACCATTCAACACGGCAAACCGACGAAAGTGAATAACTTCTGGGAAACCTCCGGGCTGAATATCCTGGAAACGTTGGCGCGTCTCGATCACGAAAGCGTTCCGCAGTTGATTGATAATCTGCTGTCTGTGCGTACCAACATCTCGACGATCTTTATTCGCACTGCATTCCGCCAACATCCTGATAAAGCCCAGGACGTTTTGGCAACGGCGAATCAGGTTGCTGACCATGCTGACGCGTTTGCCGATCTGGACTACAACATTTTCCGCGGTCTGGCATTTGCGTCGGGCAATCCGATTTACGGTTTGATCCTCAACGGTATGAAAGGACTTTATACGCGTATTGGCCGTCATTACTTTGCTAACCCGGAAGCACGCGGCCTGGCGCTGAACTTCTACCGTAAGCTGTCAGAGCTGTGTGAGCAGGGCGCTCATGATTTGGTCTATGAAACGGTGCGCCGCTATGGTCACGACAGTGGTGAGATTTGGCACCGTATGCAGAAGAATTTGCCGGGCGATTTAGCTATTCAGGGACGTTAATCGCGCAATGCCGGATGGTGACGCCAAAGCGTCTTATCCGGCCTACAATGCGTCTACATCGTAGGCCGGATAAGGTGTATTACACCACCTCCGGCAATCAATTTTACAGGCCGTTCATCCTTGGCGGGCAACGCTCCAGCAGTTCAACGCTGCCATCTTCATTTTGCTGCTCCAGCATCACATCAAATCCCCATAGCCGATGAACATGCTTCAACACTTCTTTGCGTCCTTTATCCAACGGCGCGCGGTTATGTGGGATGTAACGCAAGGTCAGTGAACGGTCGCCGCGCAGATCGACATTCCAGATTTGAATATTCGGCTCCAGATTGCTCAGGTTATATTGCGATGACAGTCTGTTACGAATCTCGCGATACCCCTCCTCATTGTGAATCGCTGAAATTTCCAGGTAATTATGGCGGTCATCATCCAGCACCGTGAACAGGCGGAAATCGCGCATCACTTTTGGTGACAGGAACTGGCTGATAAAGCTCTCATCTTTAAAATCACGCATCGCGAAATGCAGCGTTTCCAGCCAGTCGGAACCCGCAATATTTGGGAACCAGTATTTGTCCTCCTCGGTGGGCGACTGACAAATACGTTTGATATCCTGGAACATAGCAAAACCCAGCGCATAAGGGTTTATCCCGCTATACCATGGACTGTTATACGGTGGCTGGAATACCACGTTGGTATGGCTATGCAGAAACTCCAGCATAAAGCGCTCGGTGACTTTGCCTTCATCATAAAGGTGATTGAGGATGGTGTAGTGCCAGAAGGTTGCCCATCCCTCGTTCATAACCTGAGTCTGTTTCTGGGGATAAAAATACTGGCTTACCTTACGCACAATACGCAGGACCTCTCGCTGCCAGGACTCAAGCAGTGGGGCGTTTTTCTCCATAAAATACAGCAGGTTTTCCTGCGGCTCAGAAGGATAACGCCGTGCGGTAGAGATCGTCTTCTCTTCCTCTTTCTTCGGCAACGTACGCCACAGCATATTCACCTGGCTTTGCAGATACTCTTCACGGCTTTTCTGCCGGGCCTTCTCTTCCTGTAGTGAGATTTTTTGCGGGCGTTTATAACGGTCAACGCCGTAATTCATCAGCGCATGGCAGGAGTCGAGGAGTTTCTCAACTTCATCAACACCGTAACGCTCTTCACACTGGGTAATGTAGTTTCGCGCAAAGATCAGGTAATCGACGATGGAGCTGGCGTCTGTCCAACTGCGGAACAGGTAGTTATTCTTGAAGAAAGAGTTATGTCCATAGCAGGCATGCGCCATGACCAGTGCCTGCATGGTGATGGTGTTCTCTTCCATCAGGTACGCGATACACGGGTTGGAGTTAATAACAATCTCATAGGCCAGTCCTTGCTGACCATGCTTGTACAAGCGTTCGGTTTCAATAAACTTTTTACCAAACGACCAGTGCGGATAGTTGATTGGCATCCCTACGCTGGAATAGGCGTCCATCATTTGTTCAGAAGTGATCACCTCGATTTGGTGCGGGTAGGTATCCAGTTTGTAGAGTTTCGCCACGCGGTCTATCTCCGCCAGATAGACATCCAGCAGATCAAACGTCCAGTCGGGTCCATCGCTTAACCGTGTGCTGTCCTTGTTCATGGAATCAATCGTAGCCATTCGCGCACCCTCATTGTTGGCGGCACTCTCTGTCTGGAGTACCTCATTTCAAGCATAGATCATGGTGTTAAAAAGCGTGCTGCAGGAGAAATTTTTTCTTTGCGATTTCACGTTAGCGAAGCGTCGAAAAACGTCGAGGTAACAAAATTTTATGCTGGATAAAATTTACGCGCAGCAGGAGATGCCAAAGCAGAGACTTCCCTGCAATCACTGCTATGTGTGAGATACATCACCATAAAAAAGCCATATGTTGAATAATATTTTCAACTGAGTTATCAAGATGTAATTAGAAGATTGTTCTTTTACTGTTAACGGAGTGGCTATGCGAGTTGTCATACTGGGAAGTGGCGTCGTTGGCGTGACCAGCGCCTGGTATTTAAGTCAGGCTGGACACGATGTCACCGTCATCGATCGTGAGCCGGGTCCGGCACTGGAAACCAGTGCGGCGAATGCCGGGCAAATCTCTCCTGGTTATGCCGCGCCGTGGGCGGCGCCAGGCGTACCGCTAAAAGCGATAAAATGGATGTTTCAGCGCCACGCTCCGTTGGCTGTACGCCTCGACGGCACGCAGTTCCAACTGAAGTGGATGTGGCAAATGCTGCGCAACTGCGACACCAGCCACTACATGGAAAACAAAGGGCGCATGGTGCGTCTGGCGGAGTACAGCCGTGATTGTCTGAAGGCGCTGCGAGCCACCACGGGGATCGAGTATGAGGGTCGTCAGGGCGGTACGTTACAACTGTTTAGAACCGCTCAACAGTATGAGAACGCCACGCGTGATATTGCCGTGCTGGAAGATGCCGGTGTGCCGTACCAACTTCTGGAGGCAAATCGTCTGGCGGAAGTCGAACCTGCGCTGGCAGAGGTCGCGCACAAACTGACTGGGGGATTACGGTTGCCGAATGACGAAACCGGTGACTGTCAGTTGTTTACCCAGCGTCTGGCGAAAATGGCCGAGCAGGCGGGGGTAAAATTCCGTTTTAACACCCCCGTCGATAAGCTACTCAGCGAAGGCGAGCAAATCTATGGTGTCCAGTGTGGCGACGAAGTTATCAAAGCCGATGCCTATGTTATGGCCTTTGGCTCGTATTCCACAGCGATGCTCAAAGGGATCGTTGATATTCCGGTGTATCCGCTCAAAGGCTACTCATTAACCATACCGGTGGCAGAAGATGATGGTGCGCCGGTTTCCACTATTCTTGATGAAACCTACAAAATCGCTATTACCCGTTTTGATGAGCGAATTCGTGTTGGCGGTATGGCAGAAATTGTTGGTTTTAATACCGAGCTACTACAACCACGTCGTGAAACGCTGGAGATGGTGGTGCGCGATCTCTTTCCGCGCGGCGGTCATGTTGAACAAGCCACCTTCTGGACCGGGCTGCGTCCGATGACGCCAGACGGAACGCCAGTGGTGGGGCGTACCCGCTTTAAGAATCTGCTGCTCAATACGGGGCATGGCACACTGGGCTGGACGATGGCGTGTGGATCGGGTCAGTTGCTGAGCGATATTCTCTCTGGTCGCACGCCAGCCATACCGTATGACGATCTGAGCGTGGCGCGTTACAGTCCGGGATTTACCCCGTCTCGCCCACGGCATTTACATGGCGTACATAACTAATAAGGACGCGAGATGACCCGCCCGATACTGGCCAGCATTGACCTGCAGGCGTTGAAACAAAACCTGACCATTACGCGTCAGGCTGCGCCGGACTCCCGCGTCTGGTCGGTCGTAAAAGCCAATGCCTACGGACACGGTATAGAACGCGTCTGGACGGCACTGGGAACGACCGATGGTTTCGCTATGCTCAACCTCGAGGAGGCGATCACCCTGCGGGAGCGGGGATGGAAAGGACCGATTTTAATGCTGGAGGGGTTTTTCCATGCCGAAGACCTGACGGTGTATGACACATATCGTCTGACCACCTGTGTCCACAGTAACTGGCAGCTCAAAGCGTTGCAAAATGCCCGGCTGAACGCGCCGCTGGATATTTACCTGAAAGTGAATAGCGGCATGAACCGGCTGGGTTTCTTACCAGAGCGAGTAGCGACCGTCTGGCAACAGTTGCGGGCAATGCCTAACGTGGGTGAGATGACGCTAATGTCGCATTTTGCTGATGCTGAACATCCGGATGGCATCAAGGACGCGATGGCGCGTATTGCGCAGGCAACGGAAGGACTGGAGTGTAGACGTTCGCTGTCGAATTCTGCTGCGACGCTGTGGCACCCACAAGCGCATTATGACTGGGTTCGTCCGGGCATTATTCTGTACGGCGCGTCGCCGTCGGGACAATGGCGGGACATTGCCAACACCGGACTTAAGCCAGTGATGACGCTGAGCAGTGAGATTATCGGTGTGCAAACGCTGAAAGCAGGCGACCGGGTTGGTTACGGTGGCCGTTACACTGCCAGCGGTGATCAGCGCATTGGAATTGTGGCAACAGGCTATGCCGATGGTTATCCGCGCCATGCTCCGAGTGGGACACCTGTCCTGGTGGACGGTGTACGTACCGGGACGGTCGGCACGGTATCCATGGATATGCTGGCGGTTGACCTGACACCATGTCCACAGGCGGGGATAGGAACGCCTGTGGAACTGTGGGGCAAAGAGATTAAAATCGACGATGTGGCGACAGCGGCGGGCACGGTGGGCTATGAATTAATGTGCTCTCTGGCGCTGCGCGTACCGGTAGTGACGATGTAACTTTTGTAGAGTTGCCTGACGGCGCGCAGCTTTCAGGCCTACAGAAGCAGTACATTTGTAGGCCGGGTAAGGCGCAGCCGTCACCCGGCCAAAACAACTGCGTTATTCATCCTCATCTTCTGCCACGCGGACACCCACTTTCAGCACGGCATTATCTTCTTTTTCGGCTACCGTCCAGATCATACCGGCAAATTCCACCTGGTCACCGACAACCGGTGCAGCACCCAACAGTTGCTGAACAATTTCACCCAGCGTTTGCTGCTTATCACGATACTCGGTGCCATCTTCCAGACCATAAATCAGTGCCACATCGGCATATTTCGCGCTGGCTTCGAGAATAAAATCACCAAAGAAACGCTGGTCTAACGACACTGGCGGTGACTGACTGAACAGCTTGCCTAAGGCGGGCAGGTCGCGTTCGCGACCAATGACGCACAGCACATCGCCTTCACGCAGGCGGGTACTGCCTGATGGGTGAAACAGCACGTTGTCACGAAACAGTGCGGCAATACGCGTTTCCTCTGGCATATGCAAGTCACGCAATGCGGCCCCTACGCACCATTTATCGGCACTCAACTGGTAAACGAACTGCTCCCAGGGATTATCCGGGTGAATATCGAGACCAATACGTGAAACTGGCCAGCCAACAGGAGGTACCACGACTTTGGCTTTTTTAGCGGCCCACGACAGCGACGTCCCCTGGAACAGCAGCGAGATCAGTACCACAAAGAATGCGACGTTAAAGAACAAACGCGCATTTTCCAGACCCGCCATCATCGGGAAGACGGCAAGGATGATGGGTACCGCACCGCGTAAGCCAACCCAGCTAATGAAAATGCGCTCACGCAGATTGAAACCACGAAATGGCAGCAATCCGGCGAACACCGACAACGGACGCGCGAAGAAAATCATCCAGGCAGACAAAATCAACGCCGGAATCGCGATCGGCAACAGGTCGGATGGCGTCACCAGCAATCCCAGCACCAGGAACATGGCAATTTGCGCCAGCCAGGCCAGACCGTCAAAGTTTTGCAGAATACCGAATCGGTTGCGGATCGGGCGATTTCCCAGCAGGAAGCCACACAGATAAACCGCCAGAATGCCGCTGCCTTCAAGTGCGGTAGTCAGGGCAAAAATCAGGATTCCACCGCTTAAGGCCAGCAGCGGATACAGCCCGGCAGGCAGAGAAATACGGTTAATCATCTGCTGGAGCAGGTACCCACCGCCGAGACCGATAGCGATACCTAAGCCAAACTGCTGGATAATATGCACGGCGAACATCCAGCTTAAACCGGTCTCGTGGTTCTGGATCATTTCGATAAGCGTAATGGTCAGAAATACGGCCATTGGGTCATTACTACCTGACTCAATTTCCAGCGTCGAGCCCACACGTTCGTTAAGTCCTTTACCGCCGAGCAGGGAAAATACCGCCGCGGCATCGGTTGAGCCGACAATCGCGCCAATCAGCAGTCCTTCGATGAGATCCAGATGAAACAGCCATGCCGCCATCATGCCGGTTAAACCAGAGGTAATCAGCACGCCCACGGTCGCCAACGATAATGCCGGGCCTAGCGCAACACGAAAGGAGCTGGCCTGAGTGCGCATCCCGCCGTCAAGCAGGATCACGGCCAACGCCAGGTTACTGACCATGTAGGCAAAAGGGTAGTTATCAAAAGGAATGCCGCCAACACCGTCCACGCCCGCTAACATGCCAATAGCGAGGAAAATCACCAGAATCGGGATACCAAGACGTGATGAGAATGAACTTAGCAAGATACTGCAGGTGACGAGAACGGAACCCAAAATAAAAAGGCTAATGATTGCTGCGGCATCCAACGTTCGGTTACTCCTGAATTACGCTGTTTCGTATTAATAAACCCTAACATAATAACGACAGAAACAGCGTTTTACTTAGCCCTGAGGCAGGCTTTTTTTACGATTTAAGCACCGGATGACCGGAGATTGTGAGTTGACTGCCGTTTTTATCATTTTTCAGCACGGCTTTGGCCCCTAAAGGTAAGGTGACGGTGCGTTGTTCATGGCCAAAATCGAGGCCGCTTAACAGTGGAACCGATAATTTGGCACGCAAAAACGCGCAGACTGAATCAAGACTGTAACCGGCATCATAATCATTAGGCGCACTGCCGCTAAAACTGCCGAGAATGATGGCGTTCTGGCGGGCGAGGATCCCAGCATGATAAAGTTGTAGCAGCATGCGCTCGATGCGAAACGGGTGCTCGTTGATGTCTTCCAGCACCAGAATACCGTTCTCAATGGCGGGCATCCACGGCGTCCCCATCAGCGAAATGAGCATCGCCAGATTTCCGCCCCACAGCGTGCCTTCGGTAGCGCAATCCGGGCCATGCCCTTGCCAGTCGAGGGTAAATTCGGCATTGCGCAAAGCCTGCCAAAAATGGTGATCGGTAAAGGCGTTCATTTCCTCGGCACCGAAGTTAGCTGCCAGCATCGGGCCACTAAACGAGATGACATGACTCTTCGCCAGCAGCCCGCATTGAATAGCCGTGAAATCGCTGTGACCACACAGCAGGAGTGGGTTCTGTTGCTGGCGAACGGCCAGCGCCTGCCAGTCAATCTCTGCCAGCAAACGGCTCGCACCGTAGCCGCCGCGCACCGCCATCACAATAGTATCAGGCGTTTTTAGCTCAACGAGTGAATTCACATCCGCCAGACGCTCGGCTTCGGTACCGGCAAAACGCTGACAGCGGCGGGCGATGACGGCAGTGTTATCGACCTGATGACCGGCCTCAGTAAGACGCGCAAGCCCACGTAATGCAGCCTGCTGGTTGATACAGTAGCCCGACGGGGCAATTAAGTGAAACCGGGACATGGCATTTCCTTGCTACAACTAAAACCAAATGTATATCATGCCGCGTAGGTATGTCGTTGTCACCTCAGCGACAGGTTCCGGCTATAAGGATAGATGACGTGAAATTGAGATGGTTTGCTTTTTTGGTTGTAATACTTGCGGGCTGTAGTTCAAAACAGGATTACAAAAACCCGCCATGGAACGCAGAAGTTCCGGTTAAACGCGCGATGCAATGGATGCCTATCAGTGAAAAAGCCGGCGCGGCCTGGGGCGTTAGCCCACAATTGATTACGGCGATTATCGCTATTGAATCAGGGGGGAACCCCAATGCAGTCAGTAAATCTAATGCCATCGGTCTGATGCAGCTTAAAGCCTCCACCTCCGGGCGGGACGTTTATCGTCGCATGGGATGGAGCGGGGAGCCGTCGACCAGTGAGCTGAAAAATCCAGAGCGTAATATCTCCATGGGGGCGGCGTATCTGAGCATTCTTGAAACCGGTCCGCTGGCGGGAATTGAAGACCCACAGGTGATGCAATATGCGCTGGTGGTGTCATATGCGAACGGTGCCGGGGCGCTGCTGCGGACGTTCTCCTCTGACAGGAAAAAAGCCATCAGCAAAATCAACGATCTGAGCGCGGATGAGTTTTTTGAACATGTTGTCGATAACCATCCTGCGCCGCAGGCTCCACGTTATATTTGGAAGCTTCAGCGAGCGCTGGATGCGATGTAACGCGCGTGATATTACTCGCGTACTTTATTCGACTTTTCCCGAGCCTCGCGCTCAAGCGAAAAAATAATCCGCTGTAAATTCCGCTCCACCGCCGGGCCGACGTTGAGAAAACGAAAGCTCAGGCGGGGAGTGGTGATGGTCTCATTTTTCCCGTCGATCACTTTTCGCTCGGTAATCGAGATGAGCTGGGCATCAACGTGGTACACACCCCATTGTTCCATATTCAGTTCAACCTGCGAGAAGCGCATACCTTCAACCAGCCCCTCCGGTGTAGTCCCTTCTAATAGCGCGCCCATGCCGCCAAGAGACAAATCGAATAAGCGAAAATGCAGGATACTGTTGTCCGGCATTTTCGCCTTGCAGTGATAGGGCGGGTGTAACGGTGCACCGATACGGAAGTATTCCCGGCGCTGGACGAACCACAGCGAAGGTGGCAACGATGAGATAAAGGCTGGCAATCGTTGATACTCGCCTTTTGTCAGTTGCGGGAGGGTAAACTCCACCTTGGCACCCTGCGTTTCGGCGATAATTGAGATCTGGCTGGCGCGTTGCACGGCCTGGTTTTCATATTCCTGACTGCCAAAATCCATGATCAATTCGTCCGGGCTGACAGCAAGAATTTTGCTGATGAACTGACCTCCTGACCAGGAGATACGCAGTGGAACCTGCTGTGAATTTAAGTCCCGGAGTACCCCTAATACTGCGAGCGGGTTTTGCTTCAGGAACTGCTCATTGTAGTTACTCACACCTAATGACTCCTGGATACCTGGCTTATCGTTGGGTTATCGGCATCGCGAGACGGAACTTAATACAAATGGATGAAATTTTTTACCCAAGCCAATGAATTAAGTCTGAGTGCAAACAGCAGGTAGCGATGACTTGCCTATACTTAACGTGCTGGCGCAGGAGTGTCTTGCGTGTGCGTTCACTGGAAAGAGGGCCTGAAAATGGGAATTATTGCCTGGATTATTTTTGGTCTGATTGCGGGGGTTATCGCCAAGCTGATTATGCCGGGGCGTGATGGCGGTGGGTTTATTCTGACCTGCATTCTCGGTATTGTCGGCGCTGTGGTCGGTGGGTGGCTGGCAACGATGTTTGGTATCGGCGGCGATGTCAGTGGGTTTAATCTCCACAGCTTCCTGGTGGCCGTGGTCGGCGCGATTGTAGTACTGGGTGTTTTCCGACTGGTACGACGAGATTAATCAAACGGCCCCCGAGCAGTAATGCCGTTCAGTTAAGCATGTCTGGTGAACATGTGATTCTTGCTCAGAGTTCCGTTCACCTTAGTTGTGTCATTTCTCTGAAGCGCAGATACCCGTGAACGTGCAAGGGAGGCTCACCGCCGCCTCCCTTGCATCCCAGGCTCCCGGCGGGATTGTAAAGGGCGTGGCGGAGAACGCCCTTTACACGTTCACAGGAGCCGGCGTTTCAGAGAAGCGATGAACATGAGGTGAACGGAACCCTTTCTCTGAGAGTGCATATTCATAACTTCTACCCTCACAGGCGATACTTTCTGAAACTGAGGCGTTAACTGAACAGCATTACCCTGAACGGGGCCGTTTCTCTGTATCGCTAAGTCAGAACTGATACTCAACCCCGGCCCAGTAATTTCGACCTTCTTCGATAAACCCTTCGCTGTAGACGTACTGTGTATCAAACAGGTTGTTGACCGAAGCGTTAACGCTAAAGCCATGTCCGAGGGTGTAATCTGCCCGGAGGTGGGTAATGGCGAACCCAGCCGCTTTTTGTGAGCCATCAGAATTGCTATAGCTTGAAGAGCGGGCTTCTTCGGACAGCGTAATGCTGAGTGGGTCCCACGGCTTCAGCGTCATCCAGGCGGTTAGCGTTTGTGTTGGCAGATCGGTAATTTTACCGATGTCGCTGCGTTTAACGTCAGCATGGATAAGGCCGTAGCTCAGCCCCACATCCAGCATGTCAAAGACCTTACCTTTGACGCCTGCATCCAGGCCGGTGTAATCCACCCGACCACTGTTTTGGTTCTGAATCGTGTCGGCATCAATATTGTGGGACAGAATCGCATCGGTAATGCGGTTGTAATACACGCTGGCTTCGAATCCCCAGTTCTGGGTGAACGAACCGTTCCACGTGAGATCGACGCTACGGGCGCGTTCCGGTTTTAGCTGCGGGTTGACCAGCGCTATCTGGTTATAAGCCGGTTTTGACGTGGTGTAGCGTTCTTTCAGTGTGGGGAAGCGCGTTCTGTCAGAGTAGGAGAGCGCTAACGTGTCAGAATTTTCAAAGTGGTATTTGGTCATTACCTGCCAGTTAAAGGCGGACTGGTTGTTGTCATCATAATGGGTAACACTGCCGTTTTTCTCGTGCTTCATCCCCTCTACGCTGTCACGCCAGTCGTAGCTGATACCTGCCACCACATCGACATTATCCGCAGCCGCCCATTGATATTCACTGGCGACAGACCAGGTACGATCTTCGTAGCGGTCATAAGCGGCATTCGGAGCCCCTTTTTCGCGATGAACATCGTCTTTCCAGTTCACGGCGAAAGAGAGCAGGTCGTTTTCCCGCATATCAGCGGAAAGCTGCAAACCTGCGCCGTCGCTATAGTCAGAATAATGGCTGTAGCTGCCTTTCTTATTTTTCAGATCGGCAAGGGAATTGTACATCATCAGTGTATTTTCAAAGGTGTCGCGATACAGGCGGCTTTTCAATGTAAAGCGATCGCCCAAATGCGTGGTGCCCTGATAGTAATAACTTTCTTTATCATATTGCGGCCATTGCCAATAACGCGATTTCTGGCTGCTGGTTCCGGCATACGGCGGGTTATCTTTTTCGCCGTCCTGATTAATGTAGGTCAGAACATACTCATCATCGCCGCGTGGCGTGAAACCCAGTTTCACGATGCCGCGTTTATCATCGGCTGATGAGTTAATCATCTTGCCATTGCTGCCCGCTACCGGGTTATCAACACCATGAGGTAATCCGAGGAAATCCTGTTTTAGCTGGCTACCACTGAGCTGGATATATCCGAGATCGTTGCTGGCACCGAACGACGCGTGCATATCATGGGCATTGTCTTTGCTCCGGCTCCAGCCCTGACGATACCCCAGAGAGCCCTCAATCGGTTTGGTGGGTTTTTTGGTCGTGATGTTGATAGCGCCACCCATCTGGTTCGGCCCCTGTAGCAAAGATGAGTAGCCTTTAGAGACTTCGACAGACGCGATATCGGATGTCAGAAAACGACCTAAATCAAGGTTGCCATCGTAGGGAATGTACACCGGAACACCGTCGAAAAAGACCGGGACCTGACGGCTGTCAAAACCGCGGACTTTCACTTGTTGCTCATTACGGTTACCGGATTTTTGCAGCACGACGCCGGGAACGACGCTTAGCGCCTGCGCCACGTTTTGTTTATCCAGTTGCTGCATCGTTTCCTGGCCCAAAACCGTCGTGGTTGCGGCGGAGGCCGGACTAGACCAGACGGTCATGGTTTCGCTTTCCTGCCCAGCAAAAGCACCTTGCGCGAAAGCAAACGACAGGGCTGTGTAAAGACAACTTTTGTTGAAATTCATTATTTATAGTCCATTTATAAATGTTATATGCCACGTGCGTCCGGGCTCAGGCTGACTTTGATATCCGCCGGTGGGGCGTAGTAAGGCGCGGAGGTGATAAAGAGTCTGATGCCACAGTCGAGATAACTCGCCAGTGAGGCGAGGGTAATGCCGCCAGTCAGCGCCAGCGTGCAATGGGGGGCCAGAGAAGGAGCCAGGCGAGCGATGTCTGCTGCCTGCTCAGGGGTAAACTTATCGAGTTGCAGCACATCAGGCGCAGCATGTAGCGCGGCCAGTGCCTCATCGGGGGTATCGGCTTCGACCACAATCTTTTTTTCTGGCGCATGGGCGCGGAGTTGCGCGATTGCCGCAGTCCAGCCGTGCGGATCGGCAAGAAAGCGGCGATGATTCGCAAATAGCAGAACGGTTTCGGCGCACCCGCCCCGGTGGATAATGCCCCCGGCGGCAAGGATCGCCTGAGTCGCCAACAAACGCGTGCCGGGAATGGCTTTGCGGGTACAGGCAATCTGGCCATCAGGATAGCGTTGGCGTAGCACGTTCAGCATCTCGTCGAGATAGCGTGAGACACCGCAACTCCACTCCAGCACGTTCTGTACCGCTTTCCAGCCCTGGTGTAGTGCCGCCGCGTTACCGTGTGCGCGCAGAAGTAACTGTCCGGTGTTCGCCCGTTCGCCATCTGCCACAAGGTCGGTAACGGTCAAACCCAGTGATGTCAGCATTTGTCTGGCAACAGCGGTTCCGCCCACGCACCCGCCCTGGCGGTGATAAAAACTCATACTTCCTGGCTGTGCGCCGATACCCAACGCGCGGGTTGTTAAATCGCCGCCCTGAATATCCTCCAGCAGCAGCGCATCGACTTGTGCCTGTGAGAAGTAGATCATTGCAGCGCCTCCCGCGGTACGCTGTCCCACCAGATAAGCGCCCAGTCGCGACTGGCGGGAGCGATGGTGCGAGGGTCCTGCTGATGGTACCAGTGCTCCAGACGCTCAATTTCGTCTGTGCTCAGTTCCCCCATGCTCCAGCGCACGTTTTCCAGAAAACGTGTCCAGGTGCTGTTGTCCTGCTGGCAGTTGGGTCCACGGATAAAATCAACATGTGCGTGAATGCCCATCTGATACAAAACATTCAGTGCATAGATATAGTTGGGAAGCTCAATCACCTCGCGGCCCAACGCACGCTGAATCGTGGGTGATACAAATGAGGAACTGACGAGATGGGTGGTGTAAACCCGTAGCCGTGCCTGATTATTCAGTTTGGTCATGGCCTGGCGCATATCGGCAACCAGCGTCGAACGTGAGGCAACGGCAATATCACATTGGGGTAGGTCGTCCCAGTGCGCTTCCCATGCGCGCTGCACCCACTGTACGTGGCGCGCGCCCATCTGCCCGGCACGGCGAGCGGCAACGCTCAGCATTCCCGGGCTGTAGTCTACGCCGTAAACAATCGGCATTTTTTTTGCCAGCGCCAGCGCAACCGTACCGGGTCCGCAACCCATATCAAACAGTGATTCAGCACCTTTCAGGTCAATCTTGCTCAATAACTGGAGCAGGTAGCTGTCGGTTAATGAGGCGCAATTCTCTGCCATTTTTTCCGCGCGTTTGTCCCAGTGCTCTGGTTTTTTCTCGGTTCGCTTCGCCAGAAGTAACTGTTTGCGGTACAGGTCGGCAAAATCAATGTCGTCAATGAGCATCGTGATTCCTTAATCGTGTGAGCCAAAGAGGTGATGGGCTATTTGTGAGGGGGTGACCCGATACAGGGTGGCCAGACGTTCAGCAGCCAGTTGGTGCTCAGGCCCCCCCTGAGACACCAGACCATCTGGCTCGACGCGCACCACGCTGTCGGCAATGGCGCGCGCATGCAACGGATGGTGGGTCGACATCAGCAGCGCCATGCCAGAATCTTTTAGCGTGACCAGTGTGTCGAGCAGTCGGATCTGGTGACCAAAATCGAGGCTGGAAGCGGGTTCATCCAGCAGTAAAAGACGTGGACGTTGTGCCAGCGCACGGGCAATCAACACCAGTTGACGTTCACCACCGCTGAGTGTGTTCCAGCGCCGGGGCGCGAGATGTGGGATTGCCAGCACGTCCAGTTGTTCAAGGGCGATATCGCGCTCTTTGATGCCGGGAACGGCAAATGCCGCCATTTGCGGGGCCAGTCCCATCATCACCATATCCAGAGCCGTGAAGGCAAACGCACCGTCATGTGCCTGAGGAACCCAGGCGATGGCGGCGGCGCGTTCACGGTCGCTGAGATGATTCACCGCGATACCATCAAGCGTAATGTGGCCAGCAAGCGGTTGAAGAACGCCAAGAATGGTACGCATCAGGGTGGTTTTCCCGCTGCCATTGGCGCCAATCAGGCAACAGATTGACCCTGGTGCGACGCTAAACGAGACATCGCGCAATACAGGGTGTCGGGAATGGTAGCCGAGAGACGCATGTTGTACGGTCAGCAGCGTCATTGTCGGCCTCCCCGGAGCAGAAGCAACAGGAAGAAGGGGGCACCAATAAACGCGGTCAGGATCCCCAGCGGGATTTCCGTGCTGCTCAGGGTACGGGCAAGGGTATCTGTCAGCAGCAGTAAAATAGCGCCGATCCCCATTGAAACGGGCAGTAGCCGTTGGTGGTTGTTCCCACAAAGCAGTCTGCCTATGTGTGGCACCACCAGCCCAATCCAGCCAATAATTCCGGCAATCGCCACAGTACAGGCGGTGATAAGCGTGGCGCAGATAATCAGCCAGAGCCGTAGCCGGGATACGTTGATACCCAGAGAACGGGCTTCATCATCCGAGAGGGTGAGCAAATTCATACGCCAGCGTAGCAGCAACAGCGGCACCAAACCGGCCACAATCAGCGGTGCGGACAACCACAGGTCATGGGCGGTGATGGTCGACAGACCACCGAGTAGCCAGAAGGTAATCGACGGTAGTTGGGTATACGGGTCAGCCAGCGTTTTGATGAGCGAAATCCCTGCGCCGCACACCGTACCCAACGCAATGCCGACCAGTACAAGGGTGAGTACCGGATCGTGGCGTTTTACCCGCTGGGTGATGAGCCACACGCCCGCCACCACGAACAGACCGCCGACAAACGCATACAGTTGAATAAACAGGATCGGTAAACCCAGCAGGATGGCGGTACAGGCCCCTAAACCCGCCCCGGCCGCCACACCGAGAATATCCGGCGACACCAGTGGGTTACGGAACATACCCTGATAAGTGGTCCCTGCGCCCGCCAGTGCCGCGCCCAGCAGCAATGCAGCCAGAATGCGCGGCAATCGAATCTGCCAGAAGACGATTTTGTCCTGGGACGGCACGCCTGGATGGCCAGCAATGAGGTTCATCACCTGCTGGGCATCCAGGCGGTATGCACCTGAAACCGTTGCGACGATGACGCACGCGGCAATGGCTGCGATCATCAGGATACTCAGCGTTGTCATTCTCATCACAGTGTCACCAGCTTCTGAAACTGTGCATCGCTTAATGAGGTGTGCCAGAACAACTCTGCGTAGCGCTGCATATCGGTCTTAAAGTGGATTTCAATTTTGGGGTCAAGCCAGGCGTGCAGGCGACGTAATCCGAGTAACCGGTTGATGCCCGGCGGGGCGTCCAGCCAGCCAAACGGCAGTCCGCTGAGAAACAGAATACGTTGCTCAGCAACGGCTTTGACCCCTTGCCAGACGGGATCTTCTCGCAGGTACTGTGCGGTGACTGCATCCTGAACCAGAATAATATCGGGCTGCCAGCTCAACAGATTTTCCATGGATACCTGGGTCAATCCATGTCGTCCCGGGATTTGCGCGACATTGTGTAATCCCAGTAACTCTGGTGCCTCGGTATGCAGTGAACCCTGCAAACCGGTTTCCAGCCCTCTGGCACCGCGTGCGGCATAAAAGCGCAGTTTTGCTGCGGGGGAGTGCGAAAACGCATCTGCGTCATCAATAAACCGACGGGCCAGTGCGGCCTGTGCAGAGGCCCGTGTTGCCACACCCAGCGCGGCCCCTGCGGCTTGCAGTTGCGCCGGGGTTTGTCGGAGCTCGCCGTTAATCAGTAGCCACGGAACGTGCGTTTGCGCGTTGACCTGCCGGGCTTGGGAAAGCCAGGTTTCATCAGCATTGCCGCAGTCAACCACCAGATCGGGTTTCAGTGCTAACAAGGCCTCCAGTGACAGGGTGCTGGCGCGTCCTGCCAGTCTTCCCAACTTCGGTAACGCCAAAATGTCATGATGGAATGGCACTGCGGCCTGGTGAGAAAAATCAAAGGATGAAAATCCCACCAGTTTTTCCGGTGCGACGGCCAGCAATAGCATATCGGCAGGTGCTCCGGCACTGACGACGCGCTGGATTGCGTCGGGTGACGGCGGAGAACCGACCGCAACGGTAAGCGGTGTTTGGGCAAGGGCCGGAAAATGGCGTAACAGCAGCGCAGATGCCACGAGTTGGGCAAACATCCTTCTTGTCAGTGGCATTATGTTGGTCCTGAACAGTGATAAAATCGCTATATATTTACATATACAGCGAATAAAAACATGTTCAGAATCAATTTCACACGGATGAAAACAGGGGCTACCCCATAAGGGCTAGATGCAATGGATACACCTGAAATGGAGATTTATGGCACCAAAAAATCCGCGACCAGGCGCGGATTTAGAGGACGCTTAAGACACCCGAGAAGATTAGGATGTCGGTTGAGTCTGCTTTTTGGCCTCGGAAGGCGTGTTACTGGCGGGGGCGGGGCGCGTTGCCGGTACGCTGTCGCAGGGTTTATCTTTCGCACATATCAGGTCGAGCATTTTTAACGTTACGCCGTTGGTCCAGCCGAAACCATCCTGTAGCGGGTATTCGCCACCACCGCCACCGGTTCCTGTGCTGCTCACGTCATACTTCTCAACCAGTTTTTTCTCACGATCGTAGGTGTGCTGCACATTGGTGAGGAATCGCCAGGTGACATCCATGGCGACATCATTTTGGCCATAGTTCTGTAATCCCGATGCAGCGACCCACTGTAACGGCGCCCAGCCGTTGGGGGCATCCCACTGCTGGCCGCTTTTCACCGACGTGGTGGCAAGGCCGCCAGGTTGCAACAGATGCGCCTGAGTTGCTGCTGCCACCTTGCTGGCGCGATCTTTCGCTGCCGCATTCACAAATAAGGGGAACAGCGCGGCGGCAGTTAACTGATTACGGACTTTGTGGCTCTTCAGATCATAGTCGGCATACCAGCCTTCTTTGTCATTCCACAACCAGGTTTCAATCCCTTTTTGGCGGGCATTGGCAAAGCCCTCGTACTGCGCTGCTTTGGCATCGTCACCTGCGGCTTTGCTGGCGAGAGCGATCATTTTCTCCATCTTGTATAACAATGCATTGAGGTCGACAGGCACGATGCTGGTGGTGCGCAGGGTACTGAGCTGGTTGGGGTTATCCATCCAGCGCGAACTAAAGTCCCATCCGGATGCGGCGGCTGAGCGCAGGTCGCGATAAATTTCAGTGGCAGGGCGGTTCGGGTTGCTTTTCGCGGTGGCAATATCTTCAACCCAGGATTCAGGTCTTGGCGTATCGCGGTCATCCCAGTAGCGGTTTAAAAGGGTGCCATCAGCCAGCTTGACCACACGTTTATGCTGTTGACCGGGCTGAAGTGCTTCGCCTCCTTCCATCCAGTAGCTGTATTCTTTTTGCATCTGCGGGAGATATTTTTTCAGCGCGTCGTTACCGTCATGCTGCGCCAGCAGTTCAACCATAAAGGCAAAGAACGGCGGCTGCGAACGACTCAGGTAGTAGCTGCGGTTGCCGTTAGGAATGTGCCCCCACGAATCAATTTCATAAGCGAAGTTGGCCACCATATCAGAGACCTTGTCCCAGCGATCGCTCTCGGCCAGCCCCAGCATGGTAAAATAGCTATCCCAGTAATAAATCTCACGAAAACGCCCACCCGGCACTACATAGGGTTCTGGTAGCGGCAGCAGAGAGTCCCATTTTTCGACATCGGTGGTTGAGCGAGTGAGTACCGGCCACAGTCCGTCAATGTGCTCGCGGAGTGATTGCCCGGCCGGGGGTACGTATTTCTCACCCTCTTTTGGCAACGTGAAATTCACTTCCACAAAATGGCGTAAATCAAAGCCAGACTGATTTTTCTGCATCCGATAATCGGCAAGGATCATCAGCGGATCGCTGTTGGGCACTGCGTCGGCAAAGGTTTTCTGATCGGGAAATAGCTTTGCTGTCTGTACATCATTGAACAACGGACCAAGCAGAATATCAGGAGGAGAAGGCGTAGCGGCAGGTGAATCCTCAGCGTGCGCAGTAAAAGAGGCCAGAGCAAAAAAGGTGCTTGCGAGCGTCAGTTTTATCGCCACTGAGAGCAGGCCTGGGTGGCGAATGGCGGGCGTTATCATCGGTTAATCTCCTTAGCGGCGTGCCGAAGTTGCGGCATTTACCATGAGAAAACCTTAGTTCAGGATCGACCGTTGCGCGTGATCGGCCCCCCATTTTGCGAATAAACAGACATTTCCTGTCGGGGGAAGTGAAATAGCCCACCTTTTACAGATAAAGGGTGGGCTGTGGGTATCAGCCAGCGAGGATCACCCGATTTGCTATGCCGTCCAGAGTCAGAGTGTCACCCATCTTGATAGCATCGAGGGTTTCGCCTTGTTGGCATACCCAGCACAAGCCCATCTCGCGGGCGATAATCGCCGAGTGGGAGGCTTCACTACCGGCTCGCAGGCAGATCCCTTTAATCGTGAGCGGGTCGAGTTGCAGCACGGTAGACGGATAGATGACATCGGCGACCAGAATGGTCGGTCGAATAAACGCGGGGATATGTGCACTTTCGCCGGTTAAATGTTGCAGCGTACGGGACAGCAAATCCTCAATATCAATGTATCGCGCCTGTAAATAAGGATCATCGAGTTGCAGATACTGCTGACTCAGATCGCTCAGTACGTTATGCCAGGCGTAGGCTGCGCTACACTGCTCTTCGCGCATCAAATCACAGGCCATATCGAAAAGCTCAGGATCGTCGAGCAGCGTGTGATGACCAGAGAAAATGGCGGCGATATCAGCGGAATATTTCTCCTCTGCCAGCGCGGTTAAATCACTCAGGTCGTCGAGTGTGCGTTGAATGGCCGCTTTTAGCCGCTGCTGCTCGTCCTGCACATCCGCGGCGGGGCGATGGGTGACTTCCGGTGAGAACGGCGTATAGAAAAAGGCCGTGCCCGTTGCCAGCGCAGGCACCGGTACTGAGATACTTTCAGTGCATGCTTCTTCGACGGACTCGCCAAAATTCTCAGCCGCCAGTTGTTTAAATGCAGCCAGAGCCGCGTCTGCCTGTTCACCTTTGGCAATCAGGCGCAGTGTGTCATTACAACGCACCTGCAGCAGCGCTATCTGATTCAGGCTGTCAGGGACGACGCACTTGCCGTTTTTTTCCAGCCACATGTCGGCATTAAAGCCAGACAATGTGGAGACCAGCCGTGATGCCGGGCGAACATGTATACCGTTGGGGTTTTTTACGGTCACGGCAATCGAACGGGCATCCGTGTCGGGTGACAATTCAGCAGGTGCGGTCTTCGCGACAGAAGACGAAGGTAAACCCAGTTGCTCACGCTTGGCGTCGAGGGCATTCATGGCATCATTGATGACCCGATCGATATCAGCGCCCGCTGCAGCACTGACGGTTGCCGCCAGTGTACCTTCAACCAGCGGGGCTGCGCATAGACGCACCTTGGCGGCGATTGTCGGGTCGAGCAGATCCAACGCGGTTTCCGCACTCAGTAGCGCGCTGCCGATATCCATCATCACCAGCACGTGATCCGTGTCTGCCACTGACTCAATGGCCTCCATCACTTTGATGGGGTCGGTGCCAATGGGGTTCTCAGGATCGTCAATGCCTGCGGCAATAGCGAGTTTACAACCATCACCCATTAACATCTGTCGGGCTAACGCACCGACGCCTTCGCCCAGTTGGGCGCTGTGAGACACAATAACCAGGTTTACCATCGTTTTATCCTTACTCTCTGGAAGCCTGCGCCAACATTTGCATCATAAACATAACGGACGTTGCGCCGGGGTCCTGATGCCCAATGCTGCGCTCACCAAGGTAACTGGCGCGGCCTTTGCGCGCCTGCATCGTGATGGTACTTTGCGCCGCAGTTTCTGCCTGGGCGCTTGCCTCCTCCAGTGCGGCCTGTACGCTCAGCTTTTGTTCGCTGGACTGGCGCAAAGATTCGACGACGGGCACCCAAACGTCGCACATGGTTTTGTCACCCGGTTCGGCTTTTCCGCGGCTAATGACCCCTTCCGCGCCATCACGCATCATCTGATACAACTCGTCAACCGTCAGGCTTTGATGGGCCTGAGTGACCTGCGCCGCGCGGATGAAAAAGGTGCCGAACAGCGGGCCACTGGCACCACCGACGCTTGAGAGCAGTACCATCCCGGTATTTTTCAAAATAAAGCCGATGTCTTTATCCGCAATGGACGGGAGCTTTTCGACCACTTTACTGAAGCCGCGGTGCATATTCAGACCGTGGTCGGCATCGCCGATTTCCCGGTCAAGGCCGGTAAGAAAATCGCTTTCGGTGGTGAATATTTCGCCGCAGCGATAGAGCCAGTTAACAATTTGTGTTCTGGTGAGGGACATCATGAATCTCCTTATTTACCCCAGTTGAGTGCAGGGGTGTGAACCGGTGCATCCCATAAGCTCAGCGTTTCGTCATCCACTTGTAGCAGGGTGATTGAGAAACCGGTCATATCCAGAGAGGTGCAGTAAGAGCCTATCAGGTTACGTTCGATGACAATACCGGCATCCTGGCAACGGCTTTCAAGGCGGTTATACACGCCGAAGAGTTCAGACAGCGGTGTCGCACCGAGATTATTGACCAGCGCAATCACGCGATCGCCGCTCTGTAGCGCGCGTTTGCTTTCTTTCCCTTCCTGCCAGGCGCCCTGAAGGTGATCCCAGTGACGCAGCGTACGACTGTAGTTGCCGTTTTCCAGCAGGGTGTCAAACATTTCATCCACCGTTTGATCAAGCGAAGAGAATGGACGGCGGTCAATGCCGGGTTCGCCGTGGATACCGACGCCAAACTCCATTTCGTTGTCCTGCAGGGTGAATGACGGTTGACCGGCCGCCGGCACGGTACAGGCGCCAATGGCAATCCCGATGGAATGCCCCTGGTTGTTTAACTGGCGTCCCAGCGCTGCGCAGGCATCCAGTGAGTCTCCACGTTCTGCGGCCGCACCGACCAGTTTTTCAATCAATACCGTATTTGCCACACCGCGACGACCGGCTGTGTACAGACTGTCTTTCACCGCCACGTCATCATCCACGACCATCGTGGTGACTTTGACGCCGCTTTCATGCAACAACTCGGTTGCCGTTTCGAAGTTAAGAATGTCGCCGGTGTAATTTTTGATTATCAGCAGTACGCCTTCGCCGCCGTCAATTTGCATGGCGCATTCAAACATTTTATCCGGCGTTGGCGAGGTGAAAATTTCACCCGGACAGGCACCGGAGAGCATACCCTGGCCAATGTAACCGCAGTGCATTGGTTCATGTCCGCTACCGCCACCGGAAAGCAGCGCCACTTTGCCCATCACTGGCGCATCCGCGCGAGTGACATACACCGGGTCCTGATGCAGTGCCAGAGAAGGGTAGGCTTTTGCCAGCCCGGCGAGTTGTTCGTTCAGTACGTCTTCAACACGGTTGATCAATTTTTTCATTGTTTATGCTCCGCAGACAGTCCTGAGATGGCTGCACATTCAGGCAGACATCTGATGTAGGGTATCGGTTTGTACAGCGCCACGGCGACCTCTCGCTGCCGATAAGGTAATTTTGCACACGGGTAGTCAAAAGAAAATTGATGTGAATGGTGTTTCAATACGGAACATTAGCATCTGGTGATGTTCCGTATTGAAACGTATTGGTGCATAAAACAGCGGAAGTGAGAGATGCGGCAAGGTTTATGCTAACGGCATCGTGAATAAAACGTTATTCCTTACTCTTCTTTGCCATTAAAATCGAAAAACCAGAACAAGATAAAACCAATAAAACCAAAAATGAGCAGAATAGCCAGGGTATAGACTTCATATCGTGCGGCATCTGCAGCAATCGCCTGTAATTTGTCCATTGCCGGGGCTGGCTGCTCTTTGAATAGCATGAGTTGCCATTCATAAAGGTTTGTTGTTTTTATCTCTTTAATCGGTTCCCAAATATGGTTAGCCGCCGCGCCGAGTGCTAAAGCGGAAAACAGGGCGCCGTAAATACGTTGACGTTTTTCCTGACGCTGACTAATCGCCTGGCGCATGAGCTGATCCAATTGCTCTATCTGCGCCATGAGCTCCTGGCGTTGCTCAGACAATCCCCACTGCCGCGAGAGATCGTCACTCAGCTGGTTATGTAGGGCATCGTTGCCGACTAAAGCACCTTTATTCATGGCTTTTAGCGCCCGGGCCTTGGTTTCCAGCATCATTTCGGACCAGTCAGATAGACGACGAATTTTTCCCTTTCGGTTGTGCATTTGCTGCGATTCGAGCAGATCCTTGAGCCACTGTTCAATCTGTTGGCCAGAGTTCGCCAGAAAATCTTCATACTCATGGCTGACATCCGCGACTGAAATGGCCGCTTTAATCAGTATCGCCAGATGTTTATCCTCTTCTTCGCGACAGAAGAACGTGACGCCATGACGGTGAGCGACGACCAGAATATTGCTGTACCACTGGCTGCTGTACTCACTGGCGGGAGGCAGATCCGCAGGACTCCGGACGACGCGCGTGCTATCGCTCTGTGCTGCCAGCCAGGCATGGAAGGTGGGGGTATCGATCATACGCATCAGCGGCACTATCGTAATATCACCGCCCTCCGGGATGCGATGCTGATAGACACGAATGCATTTACCCTTTGTGCGGCAATCCAGTTCGGGTAAAACTATTGGCACAATGGCGTTATCAAGGTAACGGGTAAAATAATTCTCCCAGATTGCGGGCAAAACGTCTTGTTGCCAGGTCAGTTTCGAGCCGGGCTCTCCGGGCGCAAGCTGCTTCGGTGCCGCAATGAGCGTCATTCTGCCTTGATCGTCGTACCAGGGTTGGTTCGGTG
Organism: Citrobacter sp. R-1.5.2; assembly: GCF_035064245.1. NCBI lineage: Bacteria > Pseudomonadati > Pseudomonadota > Gammaproteobacteria > Enterobacterales > Enterobacteriaceae > Citrobacter > Citrobacter sp. R-1.5.2. The sequence goes on from NZ_JASEYC010000005.1 coordinate 113,524, forward strand.
CTCCAGGGATTAATTTATCGCTTCCGGCCAGGCGATAGCTTTCGAGAAAACGCGGCGTATCGTGCGGGCGTAACCCTTGCCAGGCCGCATCTTCACGTTGTTCCAGAGCGGACCACAGGGCATCAAGGCGCGTCCCCTGAATGGGGTTGAGCGAAATAACGATATCATTGCCTGTGCCCACTTCTCGCGGGCGATAAATGGCCAGCAACCCAAATCCATTGTGCGTCCAACTGCGTTCTTTATCGCAGCGCGCGAGAATTTTCAGCATCCCGGAAGGGAGCGTTTCGGTGATAAACAGTGCATCAACCACCGTTTGCCGCCGGCCTGTGCCGAGGTCCAGCAGGAGCTGGCAGGTCACCGAACGCTTGAGAACGTGTTGGTAAATCTGTTGCTCATACGCCAGACTTGCGACCGCACTTGCATAACATTGCGTGTGCATGGGCATAATGCCTGCGGTGGGGTCTGGGTTGGCTATTATCATATCGCTCAACAGGCGCAGGCAGGCCAACATGTTGTGGCGAACAACGGCAGTATCATCCATGGGTTGTTCGCACAGGCTGCTATGCGCGAGTGCGGATAACAAGCACGCGGCAGAACGCGTCGTATCATCACCGTCCAGGTAAATACCGCTTTCCCATGCGGTGACGTATTCCAGCCACGGATGTGTTGATAGCGACAGCGAACCAGCGGCATTGAGATGGTTCAAAAACAGCAACAGCGTGAAACAGGTATCCAGAGAGAAATCTTCAATAACGATTCGCTGTATTCCCTGGACACTTGAGAGTTTGCTGCGCCATATAGTCCATTGACGATCGTCGGCATTTGCCACCAGTTCACTCACCGAATGGTAGTGACCTGCACGGTATCCTTTGTTATTGAGCGCGACACCCTTTTGGCTTTCCGTATCATTGCCGTCGCCCAATCCGATCAGCAGGCTGCCAGCCGGTGCATCACGCTGCGACGGATTGAACTCGAAAGTAAACTGCGGCCATGCATTGTTGAATGCGAACATATAATTCTCTGTCGATGAATGTGTTGGTGTATCGCTCATTATTTGACTACGTTATAAATGACCCGTTGTGAGCGACTCCAGTTATCGTCAATCGCAATATTGGGTTCATGGTTTTCTTGTTTTACGCAGTAGTTCTTAACCAGGCTTTTTAACTCAGCCCCGTTGAGCGTGCCGAACATCAGACGCGTATTCAGTTCTTTCAATAACACATCGTGGAGTGAATAGGTGGTAGGTCTTTGCAGTGAAAACTGCGCCGCGTCAGCCAGTAAGTCACGCGCATTATCGGCCATCAAACGGCGTTCACAGCGACCCGCAGGTTCATTTTTGGCCATTTCTTCATCGTAAGCTTTCTTCTGGGCTTTCTCAAAATTAAGCGCGCTGTCCAGTTCCGCTTTAATACCCTGAACATCCCTGGCAGAAGAACAGAATGTTTTTAAATAACGAATCTGTATGGGGGTCAGCGTGCCATTACGGTTCGCTTGCTGACGTAATTTACCGGCCATTCTGAGACAACCGTTTTTTTCATCCATCAACGATGCTGATTGTAATAGGGCATTCAACGTTTCCTGGCGATCTTCCTGTAATGCGGCTTCGGCATAATACAGTTTCCAGCGCATGCCTCCGGCAAGAAACAAATTGACAACCTGGGTGTCACCGCGGTCGATAGCGGCGCGAAGATTTTTTTCATCCCAGGCAATGCCGATATTCGCCAGTTCTTTACGCGGATCGTTACTGGTTTCTTTTTTCGCACCGGCAACCGTTTTACCCACTTCCCCGAGATCGCTACGGATGGACTCCGTATTCACCAGCGTCTTGGTTGAAGTTCCAAAAGTCAGTACCGAGCCAACAATAAGGACAGCGATACCGCCCAGCACCCAGACTACATACTTGCGAATGATGTCCGTACGCGTTTTGATTACTTCAAGATCTTGAGCCTGAGCCACCAGATTATCTTTTATTTCCTGAACGTCGCCGCCGAGATCTTCAATCTTTTGGCTGGTCCGTTCGAAATAGCGAGCAACCTCAGCATTGCTGTCATCAAAAAAGCGATCAGGGTTAACTTTTACGCGGCCTTCATCGAAGGCCTCCTGTACCGGCTCAGTAATTTCTCGGTAATAGTAATTCACCAATGTTGTTTGGACGGAGGTTACCCGCTTGTGATGCGCCAGACGGTTGCGAATTACGCGAATATCGTCAAGAAAGGTGTTCAGTGTTGTACGTTTATCGTTAACAAAGCTGAGCAACGGGGTATATTGATAAAGCGGAGAATAGTGGATGGGATATTCGTTTTTATCAATAAACAGTGAGGCGAGTTCACTGAAAAGGGTCCCACTCAATACGTCATCACGATCGGCAACGTTCAGCCATTTTTTCACACGTTCCTGACCAAATAATTTGTTTAGGTGCTCAAGTAGGGCTTGTTGGTTATTGTACGCTTCATTAATTAAACTACGAATGGTCAACTCTAATGCCCGTACCTGCTGCAAACTACGTAACTGCTTTTCTTCGCCTTCGTTATGCAGCGTCGTTGAATAAGTTAATTGAGGTTGTTTTTCTCGCAAATATTCGAGCTGCCACAAAAGACGCAACGCGGCAATGGTCAGATTTCTGTCCGCGGGCTGGCCATCTGTATTTCTGACGAGCCATTTTTTCAAGGTTCTAAGTGCCGCAAGAAAGCTCGCCATTTCCTGCTCGTTATAGTTAAATCGAGCCGCTACACTGTTCCAGTTGCCCAATTTCTCTCGGGCTTTATCAAGTGAATAATAAAACGTATCAGGCGAGAGCTGCGTGGGGACTGGCATACCCAGCAGGGATAAGATTTGTGGAAATGCGCTGTCGAAAAGAGACAGGCAACGAGTAAAATCGTTGTGCTCAGAAGCAGATGAATGATCGACCATTATATTCTCACGTGGTTATTCGCTGAGTTTTCCCGGCCCGATCTAATCGCACTGTGTCAGGCAACTTTCCCTGCAGCCAGAATGCCATAATTCGACGATTATTCGGGATTTTTAATCAGTTCGTCAATATATATGCGGGGCGTAATATTGGTAGTAGACATTGCGGCCAATAATGCATCGCTATGCGTTCTTAACGCAAATTATGGTTGCTGCGACGGAATTTAATGTTTATTGGCTAACAAAATACGCAGATATTGGGTAAGTAAAACGCAGAAAGCGGGGCGGGTGAATCAGGCGACTACACGCCAATAATGCCACAAATAATGCCGCATTATTGGCGTAACTCACGACTGGCGTTTATCGTCGGTCAAAAACGTTGGCGTATCGGCCTTCGTATTATCCCGGATAAATACCACGGTCTTTACGTGCCAGCAGGATACGCTCGCAGGCCACAATATAGGCGGCAGTGCGCAATGAGCAGGATTTCTCCGCCGCTTTCTCCCACACATGAACCATCGCATCGGTCATGATTTTATCCATGCGATTGTTGATCTCTTCTTCGCTCCAGAAGAAGCTGGCCATGTCCTGAACCCATTCGAAGTAGCTGACGGTGACGCCGCCTGCGTTACATACGACGTCAGGTACCACGATGATACCGCGGCTTGCCAGCATATCATCGGCATCCGGGTAAGTTGGGCCGTTAGCGCCCTCAAGCACCAGTTTGCAGGTCAGTATTTCTGCACGTTGACGGGTAATCTGTCCTTCCAGTGCGGCAGGGATCAGGATATCCATCTCCACGCTCCAGAAGGCTTCGCTGGCGATCGTTTCCGCCCCCGGGAAACCGGCAATCTGTTTGTGCTCCAACTGCCAGGCGGTCAACGCGGTCATGTCGATCCCGGTGGTGTTAAACAGGGTGGCAGTGTGATCCTGAATGGCAACGACGCGTGCACCAGCACTGGCGAACAGGCGAGCCGCTTCACTACCGACATTACCAAAGCCTTGTACCGCAACGCGCGCGCCTTCAACGTCGATGTTGGCACGACGAGCCACTTCCAGACCGCTGACGAACACGCCACGACCCGTTGCTTTATCACGACCCAACGAACCGCCAAGGTGGATAGGTTTACCGGTGACCACGCTGGTTACGGTGGTGCCGTGGTTCATGGAGTAGGTATCCATCATCCACGCCATCACTTTACCGTTGGTGCCGACATCCGGCGCAGGAATATCTTTTTGTGGCCCAATGATAATGCCGATTTCGCTGGTATAGCGGCGGGTTAAACGCTCCAGTTCACCTTCGGACAGCGAGAATGGGTCGACGCGAACGCCACCTTTGGCACCGCCGTACGGCAGGTTCAGTGCGGCACATTTGATGGTCATCCAGGCGGAAAGCGCCATCACTTCATTAAGATCAACATCAGGATGATAACGCACACCGCCTTTTCCCGGGCCGCGGGAGAGGTTGTGCTGTACACGATATCCTTCAAAATGGCGAATAGTGCCGTCATCCATCTGCACCGGAATATCGACAATTAGCGCGCGTTTCGGGTGGCGCAGAGTATCCACCCAATGGGAAAGTTCGCCCAGGTAAGGGGCCACACGCTCGATTTGTTGCAGGTAGGTATTCCAGGCAGATGTGCTGCTATCTGAAGCGTAAGATAACTTATCCATGATAAACCTTAGTTATAAAAGTAATATGTTCTTAATTTGGCCGTGGTATACAGTGGATCTCACCATATAAACTTAAATTTAACATTTTTTTCAAGAAACGGCCTGCCCACCAGCCTCCCATTAGCCATATAAAAAACACGTGAATTAAGCGTTAAGTGAATAATTATCTATTGATTTTGCGAATGTTTGCGATCAAATAGCGATTCGGGCATTTAATATGCATGGCACATGAGAATGACTATTTGTCAGATTTATGATGCACCTCTAAAAGTAAACAATATGATAAATATTTGTGTTTTCTTGATTGCATTTTAGCGGCGCGTCAGTAAGTCACTGAGATGGTGACGGTGTCCGCATAGTTGTCGGGCGTATAGTTTGCACTGGGAACGGTGGCATACACTGAATACGGCGTAGCAGAACCGGTGCCAGTGCCTGTAACGGTATTGAGCGAGGTGTTGCCCCACACGGTACCGGAAGGTCCTGGCGTTGAGCTGAGTTGATAAGGGACTTTATCGCTGTTAGCCCCCGTTCCGCTCATCACACCGCTGCCTGCAGTATTGCCGTTGGAGGGTTGTAGTCCAATGGTATAAGGGGTGTTATTGGTGCATGCCACCCCGATGGTATTTGATGCTGTCGCATTGCGCTGAGTTGCCTTCACCGGGGTAAAACTAATGTTAGTGGCCGAGGTGATATTGCACTGTTTGCTGACAGTGGCTGATACGGTGAAGGGGAGTCTGGCGGCAACGGTATCACCACACGTGGAAGGCGGAATAACTAATCCAGGGTTGAGGGTGATAAGCGCCGTGGCTGCCGTATAGCTGTCCTGATAACTTCCGGGGACCGCAGAGGTTTGCGGAGTGACGAGCTGAGCGGATACGGTCAGCGAACCGGTCACTGGGATCAAATTGAGCAAGTTAAGTTGTACCATGGGAAACGTGGTGCCGCTCTGATACTGACTCCCCCAGATCTTACTGTGCCCGGCGTCCTGATATAGCTGATAGCTTAACGTTCTGGCAGGTGTTCCGCTTAACGACATATTCCGTGTTGCCACCTGACCGCTGACGGCCGATGCGCCAATATTAAAACAGAGGTTAATCCCCGCCAGTACGTCGGTCACTTCTTTTGCACAAGTCCAGGTAAAGGTCATTGAGGTCGTTGTGCCTGATGATGACAACGGGTCCACTGCACCAAAACTAATGGGTTGGACGTTACTTACGGAGCAGGTTACCGCATGGCTTATCCCTGGACAGAGTAGGAGTGTAGCGATAAACAGTAACTGTCTTAATCTCATGAATGAACTCCTGCTATTGTGACCGACATTCCAGCGGGCCTATCTGTACGATCCCCTTTGCATTGGCGGGATAATCGAATTGTGCGCCACAACTACCGGTATCTGTGTCAACGCGTAATCTGTTGTGCTGTTCCAGGGTGTCGAACCAGGCCATACCATCGAATCCGACCACGGATGACTGGCCGGTGCCGTTAGTGATATATGCCATGCTGCCTTCAGAAATGGCCTTACCCTGTTCGTTAACGAGAGTAACCTGCGCGGCGCGTACGGGAGTGATACCAAAACTGACCAGGGTTCCGGAACGATCCGCCGGTGTTGCATTGGCTTCAACACGGGCGATCCGCATATTGGCGGGTAGATCCATAGGGTCAATACTGATTTGATTGTTTTGATAGCTGTTGAGTGATGTGACCAGCAGCAGACCCTGATCGTCGGTGCGACCGACAAGGTTATTTTGCAGCTTGACGGGCACGTCCGGAATGCCGTCTGTAGATACGACGGCAAAACCATTGTTGATTTCCCGAGCCGCGAACAAACCTCCCCCCATCGCAACAAGGGAGCCGGTCGCGCCAGCATAACCGTAGTGGTTGTCGGGCAGGCGACTAAATCCGGTGTAGGCTTTTCCGAAACGGCCCAAATATCCAACTTCCCCCTGGCCGCTTTGCCGGGAAGCTTGCTGGCTGGCTGCAACGTTCCATCCCCAGCCGCCGTCACCCGGTGGCGTTTGGCTGGCATTGATCTGGTAGCCGGTTTCATTATTGGTACGTTGTACGGTGCTGCTGGCGCTCAGATTACCGCTGGTGGTGACCGTCACCATCAGGTAAACGCTGCGATCGCGGGTGTCGTCAATATTCTGGTTAAAGCCGGCATTGAGTGAGACGTTATCGGTGACGGATTTGAACCAACTGGCGTTGGCGTAGCGCACCGCGCTATCGTGCGGATAGCGAAACTGCAGGTAGCTCAGGCTGACATTGCCGGCAGACGGCATTGCATAACCTATCACCGTATTGCTGCTCAGCGAGGGCGGCGGCTCACCATAATGGGTCGCGACATCACGGTAGTCACCCGACGTCGCCGTTGTGCTGGTGCTGAAATTAAACTGTTCACCTGACCAACGGTAACCGACACTGTACAAAAATCCGCTTTTCCCTGCGTCCGTACTGGCTGCCAATGCGGTGGACACTGTGCCGCTGCGCGGACCGGGAACCCAGTCATTGCTGAAACCTGCGTTGATCAGCCCATCGCTGGTTTCCGCGTGCGTACCTGCAGTAAAGGTGTTACTGAATCCCCGACGCCAGGTCCCGCTAAACACAGGGGCGCTGGCATAATCAAATGAGGCGTAACCGTAATTCTCTCTTACTGCACCGAATTCCGCTGACCAGGCTGTTAGCCCCTCTCGCAGGAGTTGCTGATCGTTGTAAAACGAGAAGTTTTGTACTGTCGTTCTGCCCAGCGCGTCGGTCATCATCACCTGACCGGTCCCTGCGCCACTGATATTAGGCATAGTGTTGATTTGAAAACTTCCGGCCGGAACCTCCCCGTTGTAGTACTTAACCCCATTGACGTACAACTCAACGTTTGAAGGAAGCGTGGCAGAACCAAGATAGGAGGGCAGCGGGGTGGTTGGCATATACGGCTGTAAACCAAAATCGGTTCCTATCTGGATGCCGCCAATACGGGTCGGTCGGGACCAGGTGAGCGAGCTTGTCAGGGTATCGCCAACGTTTATTGCCAACATATTATCCGGAAATGACGTGCGCCAACGGGTGTCCATACGGTAGAAGGCATTATCTGCGTTGGGCGCGGTGGAATATTGCGTCAGTTGGGTTGTGCTGAACACCCCTAAGCCATTAAACGCGCGCAACTCGCTAAATGTGTTGGCGCTGCTTTCATCTCCCTGCTGAGCATAGACATCGTAATTGAGTAATGCCCCACGTGAGTTTGATGCTATTGGTGTCGCTTCGCCGGTCGGGTTCACCTGCGTGGTGACAAGATCAAGGGAACTGAGCGGCACAGTGAGCGCCAGAGTTTGTTGTTCGACGTTGTAGTCAATGCTCAGTTGGGCAATATCGTTCAGACCGACGGTTGCAGCTGTATTTTGCGGTAAGCGAAAACCCAATTGTCGTAGGGTATTTGCGCCAGCATAGAGTTTTTCATTCTGATAGCCAAAATGAACCAATCCGACAGGGTTTCCATTCAGGGTCACGTCGAGATATAAATCGATGCCCGCAAGAGGTGTTGCGTCACCAATAATTCCACTGTTTGTCTGGTTATTATTGTCCGCGTAAGCTGAAACCATTCCAGATAATAATGCTCCATTGAGTAAGCAACATTTTACCAGAAGCCAGGATCTCTTAGAGATCTTGTACTGTTTTTTGACCATTAATTGTTACTTCAACTTTACCGCCATAATGGGTATCACTGGCGGACGGGGATAATATCCACCGCATTGTTGAGCCCGGAAGAACGTAGCCTAATAGTCCCGGCGTAATGACCTTTTTCGCGCCATTATGGTTTATAAAGGTTGCCGCTGATAATTGCGCATGACCATTTCCCTGATTACTGACTTCAAGAAATTTTTTGCCGTCAAGTTGCTGTAATGTCCATTGCAATTTTGCCTGGGTTTCAGCCTGTGCCGTTGGTTGAATAAAAACAGGTATGGAATAATGCAGTACAAACTGAAGTTTATTTTTTTGTAATTTTGCTGGCGGTAATTCGTCAATGGATAACCGATAGGCATCTTCAGTATGTGCCGAGGGCGGGCCGGTGCGAATAACACGAATCAACTGGCGTTCACCAGGGGCTAGCGCCAGCATTGGCGGACTGATAACCAGCCCCTGAGAGGGAGACAGCTTGTCGCCGTAAGCGCTTTGGCTCCAGCGAAAGACCCGAACCTGGGCATTCAGCACGTTTTCTCCGGCATTGCTTAGCCAGATCCCATCGGCATTTTGCGATGCTTGCAGCGTTAATGTGACTGGGGCAACCTGCAATCCGCTGGCTGTCGCCGGATTTACGCTCACAGCCGCTCCTAACAGGCATGCGCAGGCATACTGCTGTACAGGCAGTTTTACTGTCATCGGTGTTCCTGAATTTAGTAGTTAACGTTTACCGTTACGGTGTCGGCATAGTCGTCAGGTGTGAAGTTCGCGCTTGGCGCGGTGGCATAAACGGTAAAACTCTGCTGAAGCCCTGTTCCCTGAGATGCAACACCATTTCCTACCGTGGTGGTGGTGGCCGTATTCCCCCAGACCGGTCCTGTTGCTGATGTTTGGTTCAATTGATAAGGCACTTTATCGGTATTGTTTGCTGCATTTGCGACAGAGGACATGGCGCCGGACCCCGTGGGTGTCCCGCCGTTGGCCGTTGAAGGTGCCAGACCAATAAAGTAGGGGGTGGTTTTTGAGCAATTAATTGAAATTGTGTTGCTTGCGCTGGTATTTGTCGCTGTGGTATTCACGGGACCGAGAGTAATATTTGAAGCCGACCCCGCAGTGACAGTACACGCTTTTTGGATCGTCATCAGTACCTGAAATGTCCCGTTGGTGGACGCTGCATTTGCCGCCGGAATAATGGAAAAGGCGCAGCAAAAAAGAATTAAGCGTTTGTCGAAGACTAGAGCCATATCCTTCACCTTTTTCAAATAACCACATTTTTTGCTTTAAAAAAACAATAATGTGACACAAGAAGACATGATTTAACCCTAGAATAAGTATTAGACGTACGCCAGTTGATCTCATGAATTTTACTTAGAGAAAAGGTGATGCCGTCGACAAAAAAATAATACCAACGGGTGAGTATGCCGTTTCTTTTTTGTGCTACTCAAAAGTATGCACAGCGGGTTCAGGACGGAATTAAAAACGACGTGGGCTATACAGTGTGCATAACTCTCTCTAAGATTGAGGGTAAGTCGCTCTCTTTTTGCCAGATAAAGGAAATTCAGGTAATGACGTTGATGTCGCATAAACTTGCAGTTGAGCACTCCGTTCCGCTCCCACTGTATGCCAAAGTCAAGGCGATGGTCGCGGATAGAATCAACAGCGGTGAGTGGCGGCCCAATGATCGTGTTCCTTCGGAATCTGAACTGGTTCAATTGCTCGGCTTTAGCCGAATGACGATTAATCGCGCCCTGCGGGAACTGACAGCAGAAGGGTTACTGGTCAGATTGCAGGGGGTCGGAACATTTGTGGCTGAACCGAAAAGGCAGTCAGCGCTGTTCGAGATCCAGAATATTGCCGATGAGATACAGGCGAGAAATCATCAGCATCGTAGCTCTGTGATGCTGTTGCAGACAGTGAGTGCCACGAGAGAGCAGGCTATGGCACTGAATATGCAGCCCGGAAGTGAAATCTTTCACTCTTCGATCATTCACTATGAAAATGATATCCCTATTCAGATTGAAGATCGTTTTGTTAATCCGGACGTAGCGCCGGAGTACCTTCAGCAGGATTTCACCCAGTTAACACCGAATATTTACCTGAACAGGCTGGCACCGCTTACTGAAGGGGAGCATGTTGTTGAAGCTGTTTCGGCCACTGCGCTGCAAAGCAAGTGGCTTCAGCTTGCGCCTCATGAGCCTTGCCTGCTTATTTGCCGCCGGACCTGGTCACAACAAGTTAATGTCAGCTATGCCCGACTGCTGTATCCGGGAACTCGCCATCGTTTAAAAGGACATTTCACGTCATGAATGGATGGCACGTGCTGCGTTACGACGATTACAGGCTGATGCCGTGGAAAAACGGGGCCGGAATGACCCGGGAAATTCAGCGTTTTCCGCCAGAAGATGACAATTTTCAGTGGCGACTTTCAATGGCGGAGGTGGCACAGGCCGGTGAGTTTTCACGCTATCAGGGATACCAGCGGCTGCTGTCGGTACTGCGCGGTAATGGGATGACATTGCACATTGATTCGGCCTCCGGCGTGACGCTTTATGCTTTCGATACCGGGGCATTCTCCGGTAATAGCCGCGTGGACAGCGAACTGGTGGATGGACCGATTCTGGATTTTAATCTTATTTATCAGCCAGAACGCTTTGATGCTACGTTGAATTGGCAGACGGTCGACACGCAAGCGCAATACCAACTCAGCCCCGGCGTTACGACACTCATTTTCTGTGCCGCGTCGAATTTGATCCTCTCTTCAACCGCCATGCCGCCATTACAACTGCATTGTTATGATTGCGCAGTACTTCCACCTCAACCTCAACACTCTGACGTTCTGGACCTTGGCATTCATGGTTCCGGTTACTGGGCATTCATCGAGTTGCGCAGTATCGAAGAGTGATCTTCATCCTGTTTCACCCCTGAAAGTGTTAATTAATTGTGTATTTTGTTTGTGACTGGTGCCGCAAATTTAATCAGTAGTTTGTGGCTATTTTGTGAACAAGATCAATGCCATTCATCTCCCCATCATTTTTGTCTTCAGCTTAATTCATTGTATTTATTAATCTAAAGTGCAATTTTGTTGTTTTTCGTTTTGCAAATCCATCTTGATTTTGTGAATAAATATTTTATTGAGTGTACATGTATATACAAGTATATATTGATTACATGTTACTCATGTTGCGGAAATGTTGAGCGATATGGGTTGAGCCAACCTGATGTTGATGACCTTACTCATCCGAACACTTAAGGATATCGCTATGACCGCTGAAAACCGTATTCGTCATGTTGATGTACGCGCCCCCCGGGGGACTAAACTCACGGCAAAGAGCTGGCTAACCGAGGCTCCGCTACGGATGCTGATGAATAACCTCGACCCGGAGGTGGCTGAAAATCCACATGAACTCGTGGTATATGGCGGAATTGGGCGTGCGGCACGTAACTGGGAGTGCTACGACAAAATCGTAGAAACCCTGACTCAGCTAAACGATGATGAGACACTGCTGGTCCAGTCCGGTAAGCCCGTTGGTGTGTTTAAAACCCACAGCCATGCGCCACGTGTCCTGATCGCTAACTCTAACATTGTTCCTCATTGGGCGAACTGGGAATACTTTAACGAACTTGATGCGAAGGGCCTGGCGATGTACGGCCAGATGACTGCGGGTAGTTGGATCTACATCGGTAGTCAGGGCATCGTTCAGGGTACCTATGAAACCTTCGTTGAAGCCGCTCGCCAACATTACAACGGTAGCCTTAAGGGGCGCTGGATCCTCACCGCGGGCCTGGGGGGAATGGGGGGAGCACAACCGCTGGCGGCAACGCTTGCGGGTGCTTGTTCTCTGAACATTGAGTGCCAGCAAAGCCGCATCGATTTCCGCCTTAAGACACGCTATGTCGATGAGCAGGCGACCTCGCTTGACGATGCGTTGGCACGCATCAAACGTTACACCGAACAGGGCAAAGCAATTTCTATCGCGCTGTGTGCTAACGCCGCCGACATTCTTCCTGAACTGGTTCGTCGTAACGTGCGTCCGGATTTAGTCACCGACCAGACCAGCGCGCATGACCCATTGAATGGCTATTTACCACAGGGTTGGCAGTGGTCCGATTATGTAGCACGTGCGAAAACTGAACCTTCTGTTGTTGTTCAGGCAGCCAAACGCTCAATGGCCGAACATGTCAATGCGATGCTGGCGTTCCAGAAACAAGGGATTCCTGTTTTTGACTATGGCAACAACATCCGCCAGATGGCGCTGGAGATGGGGGTGACAAACGCGTTTGATTTCCCCGGATTTGTCCCTGCCTATATTCGTCCGCTGTTCTGCCGCGGGATTGGTCCCTTCCGCTGGGTGGCGCTCTCCGGCGACCCGGAAGACATTTACAAAACCGACGCCATGGTCAAAGAACTCATCCCGGATGACGAGCATCTGCACCAGTGGCTGGATATGGCTCGCGAACGTATCAGCTTCCAGGGCTTACCGTCACGTATCTGCTGGGTTGGCCTCGGACAGCGCGCCAAATTAGGTCTGGCATTCAATGAAATGGTCCGCAGCGGTGCGCTTTCTGCGCCTATCGTCATCGGCCGCGATCACCTGGACTCAGGTTCTGTTGCCAGCCCAAACCGTGAAACGGAAGCCATGAAGGATGGTTCTGATGCGGTATCCGACTGGCCGCTACTCAACGCGCTGTTGAATACAGCCAGTGGCGCGACTTGGGTTTCTTTGCATCACGGCGGCGGCGTCGGCATGGGCTTCTCGCAACATTCAGGCATGGTGATTGTGTGTGACGGCACTGATGAAGCGGCTGAGCGTATTGCGCGGGTTCTGCACAACGATCCGGCTACGGGCGTGATGCGCCATGCTGATGCCGGCTACGAAATAGCGCAACGCTGCGCCCGTGAGCAGGGGCTGAACCTGCCAATGGAAAAATAGTGACGTATTTCCCGGTCAGGGCGGAAGTATAAAACGTCCGTTGGAAGCCTCTAACCCACAGGATGCACAGCGATATGAGCAAACAAACACATTATCAGCCGTTATGCGGTGTTCGTGTTCTCGACCTGAGTCGGGTACTGGCTGGACCTTATTGTACGGCGATGCTGGCCGACCTCGGTGCCGAGGTGATTAAAATTGAAGCACCAGGACACGGTGATGATAGCCGCCACCTTGGACCCTTTGTGAATGGCGAAAGTGTCTATTACGGCCTGATTAACCGCGGCAAGCGCAGTATTGAACTGGATTTTAAATGTCCGGAGCACCGGCAGCATTTCTATCAATTGGTCGAAGAAGCGGACGTGGTGGTGGAGAACTTTCGCCCGAGCGTGACGCAGCGCCTTGGGATCGATTTTGACACGCTTAAAAAGTATAACGACCGGCTGATCTACGCCAGTATTTCAGGTTTTGGCCAGCACAGCCCGTTGGCCAAACATCCTGCTTACGACATTGTCGCCCAGGCGATGTCCGGCTTGATGAGCGTGACGGGGTTTGCGCAAAGCGGCCCCACACGCAGTGGTGAATCTCTCGGTGATGTCTGTGCCGGGATCTACGCCGCCTGGGCTGTCAGCAGTGCGTTATTTGCCCGCGAACGACATCATCCCGAGGCGCAATATATCGATGTTGCCATGCTGGACGTGTTGGTCAGCATGCAGGTAACAGGGCTATCGAATTTGTTTGCCCACGGGAAAGCGCCGGGATTGATTGGCAATCGCCATCCTGTTTCCACGCCGTTTGATACCTACCGGGCCGCAGATGGGCTGGTGGTGATCGCGGTAGCCAGTCAGCGTCTTTATGCGCGGTTGTGCGAATGCATGGGGCAACCCGCGTTGGCAACGGATAGCCGCTTCATTGATGACATTAGCCGTACGCGAAACGAGCAGCAATTAAAAGCAGCCATTGAGCGCTGGAGCATGACATTTAGCGTGGACGATCTTTGCGAGCTCCTGCTGGAGGCCGGTGTTCCGGCTTCGCCGATTCATAACCTGGAGCAGGTGACACAAAGCGAACATGCACAGGCTCGCCAGTTACTGATTCAGCCATCTGATGAGAGCAACCCTTTAGTTGTACAACCGGTGTTCTTCAATGGCCATAAACCCCATGCGATCGAGAGGGCTCCGGCACTAGGAGAAGCCAACGCGCTCTATGGCGTAGATACCCACTCATTACCAACAGGAGCAGTGCATGAGCTTTGAAATTAATGAAACTGAGCGCGCGATTGTCGACGCGGTGGCAAGCGTCGCCCGGGATGTCCTGCAACCACGCGCCCAGCACTATGATGAAACGGAGACTTTCTGCCAGGAGAGTCTTACTGCACTGGGCGAACTCGGCTGCATGGGCATTAACTTACCCGAAGCCTATGGGGGCTTCGGTGTGGGTAGTGTCGCCATGAGCCAGGCGGTAGAAGCGATTGCTGGCGCTTGTGCCTCCACCGCTTCTGCGTTGACCGCCCATTTCCTGGCCACCGACTCTATTCTGATTGGCGGGACTGAAGAGCAAAAGCTGCACTGGCTCCCGCGGGCAGCCAGTGGGGAATTGTTGGGGGCGTTTGCGCTAACGGAACCTGCCGCTGGCTCAAACCCCGCTGATATGCGAACGGTTGCAAAGCGTGAGGCTGATGGATGGCGAATTCAGGGGAATAAACACTACATCACGAACGCCCGGGAAGCAGACTTCATTGTGCTGTATGCGAAAACGGCTCCGGCAGAGGGGCATAACGGTATCAGTGCGTTCATTATCCCGAAAGACACCGGCGGCGTCGTGTTCTCCAGCCCGGAAAAAACCATGGGGCTACGTGGCAGTACTATTTATGAACTGTCTTTAGATTGCTGGCTTCCTCAATCCGCGCTGCTGGGTAAAGAAGGCCAGGGATTCGCAACGGCAATGGAAGTGCTTGATCGTGGGCGTGTTGAAGTTGCTGCAATGTCACTGGGTATTGCCAGCGCGGCAATGGAGAGTTGTTTGCAGTGGGTGCATGACCGACAGATCGGTCCGAAACCATTGATGGCCTATCAGGGAACGCAATGGCGACTGGCGGATATGCATACCCAGTTACAGGCGGCACGGATGCTGACCTGGCAAGCGGCGGAAAAGCGCGATAGCGGGCAACGTTTTAGCCTTGATTCAGCGACCGCCAAATTGTTTGCCGCTGAATGCGCCGGTTTTGTCACGGATGCCGCACTTCAGTTACACGGTGGCTATGGTTACATCCGCGATCTTCCCCTTGAACGCTATGTCCGGGATGCCCGCATCCTGCGCATCTTTGAAGGCACGTCGGAAATACAAAAAATCATTATCTCAAGAAGCTTGCTGAACAACCGTTAGGCATGACCAAACGGCAGGGCAAAGTGCGTGCGGGATTGCATGCTCCAGGCTGTTCCGGCCTGGAAATTCGATGGGTAAAAGCACCATTTCCAGGTTCGTTCTATAACGTGAGGAAGCATGCATCATGAACATTGACGACAGTACACAACAACATGTAAAGCCTGCAGCCGTGGCTCCGCTAATTGAGTCACGCTCTATTGACTACATTCCTGAGGCTGAACGACACGGCAGTTTGTTCAGTCAGTTTACGCTGTGGTTTGGCGCAAACCTGCAAATTACAGCAATTGTTACCGGCGCATTGGCCGTGGTGTTGGGCGGTGATGTGTTCTGGTCGCTGATTGGATTATTCGTCGGGCAGGTACTCGGTGGCGCAGTGATGGCGCTCCATGCTGCGCAGGGACCGAAACTGGGTCTTCCACAGATGATATCGAGCCGGGTGCAGTTTGGCGTATACGGTGCAGTGTTGCCGATAATCCTGGTCTGCATGATGTACGTGGGTTTTTCCGCGGGGGGGACAGTACTCGCCGGCCAGGCCATTGCGCAGCTCGTCAATGTGAGTGACTGGTTTGGTATTCTGATTTTTGGTGTCGTGATTATCACCATTACGGTTTGCGGTTACCGCGTGATCCACGGGCTGGGGAAACTGGCGAGTGTGGTGGGTATCGTCATCTTCTTTTACCTCTTTTTTAAAATTCTCTATGGCTATGATGTCCAGACATTGCTGGAAAATCGTCACTTTACACTGACCAATTTCTTGCTGGCTATGTCCCTTTCAGCATCATGGCAGATAGCGTTTGGCCCCTACGTTGCCGACTATTCGCGCTATTTACCGAGCAACACGTCTACAGTAAAAGCATTTTTCGCTGTCGGACTGGGTAGCGTCGTGGGGACTCAGGCATCCATGGTGCTGGGGGTTTTTGCTGCCGCGATAGCAGGGAAACAGTTTGCGGGTCATGAAGTTGCGTACATCGTCGGCCTGGGCAGTACAGGGGTTATTGCCGGTCTGTTATTCCTCGGCATCTTCTTTGGTAAGGTCACCATTACTGCACTGAATGCCTATGGCAGTTTTATGTCACTCGCCACTATTGTCAGCGGCTTCCGTGGAAAACATAACGTATCACCCGGTATGCGTCTGTTTTTCATCATTCTCATGGTGGGGTTCTCTACGCTGATCGGTTTGTTAGGACAGCATGAATTTCTGAAGTTGTTTACCGCATTCTTGTTGTTTTTATTGGCCTTCTTCACCCCGTGGAGTGCGATTAACCTGGTAGATTACTACCTCGTCACCAAAGGGCGCTATGACTTGCCCGCACTCTCTGATCCTAACGGACGCTATGGTCGCTGGAACATGACCGGCATCCTCACTTATCTGTTCGGTATTGTCGTCCAGTTACCGTTTATCGCGACCAGCTTTTATACCGGCTCACTCGTTGAAAGCCTGGGCGGGACTGATATCTCCTGGATTGTTGGCCTGCTGGCAACCGGGGTGGTCTATTTTGTGGCTACGCGGTTCTGGCCGCCCTCTATCGCACCGGCACTGATTTTGCCTGAAGAGCGCTAGTTTTCTCGCTCATACAAAACAGAAGGAATATGAAATGAAAATCTTAGTGGGCGTGAAACGTGTTATCGACCATAACGTCAAAATACGCATCAAAGCTGATGGAACCGGCGCTGAGCTGGAAAACGTCAAAATGTCGATGAACCCTTTTGACGAAATTGCGCTGGAAGAGGCGGTGCGTCTGAAAGAAGCCGGCGTAGCAAGTGAAGTTGTTGTTGTTTCAGTCGGGGATCTTTCTTCTCAGGAAACGCTACGCAATGCGCTGGCCCGAGGTGCTGACAAGGCGCTGTTGGTGGAAACCGAGCAGGGAGCAACATTCGGGTCATTGGACATCGCGAAAATACTCCAGCGACTTGTCGCGCAGCTAGAACCTCAGCTCATCCTGCTGGGCAAGCAAGCGATTGATAATGACGCCAACCAGACCGGGCAAATGCTGGCCGGATTACTGGCGTGCAGTCAGGCAACCTTTGCATCGGCGCTGGATGTGACCGACGACGGGCGCATTACTGTCACCCGGGAAATTGACGGTGGTTTAGAGGTGCTCTCCCTGGCATTGCCTGCGGTGGTAACTGCCGATTTGCGCCTGAATCAACCTCGTTACCCAAGCCTGCCGAATATTATGAAAGCGAAGAATAAACCTCTGGAGATTATCTCATTGGCATCTATGGGTTTTGTACCCTCGAAGCAGTTAACCACCCTCAATATCACCGAGCCGAAAAAACGCAATAGCCGCTGTCAATGGCTGGAAAATGCGGCCCAACTGGTTGCGGTGCTAAAAGAACACAAAGCCATTTAATTCTCAGAGGATGCCGAAATGAGTCAGACATCAATTCTTGTTATTGCCGAACACGATAATCAGACGCTCAAAAGCAGTACTCTGACTACCCTCACCGCGGCGCAGCACATTGCTGCCGGCAGCGAGGGGAGGGTTCACTTGCTGATTGTGGGCCATCAGTGCCAAAACGTTGTGGATGCCGCGCGAACCCTCGGTGGGATCACGGAAATACTGGTTTGTGACGCCCCTCATTACGCCAGCCTTCTGGCGGAAGAGGTGTGCGCAGCGGTTGTCCCCCTGGTGACTGATTTCACCCATGTACTTTTACCGGCGACCGGATACGGAAAAAATATCGCACCGCGGTTAGCGGCAATGCTGGATGTCGCACAAATTTCTGATATCACCGAAGTCTGCGATGCAAATACGTTTGTGCGTCCAATTTATGCAGGTAATGCCCTGGAAACGGTGCGCAATAATGGCGGACAACTGGTCATTACCGTGCGCGGTTCAGCCTTCACGCCATCGCAACATGCCGGGAATGACGTACGGGTAACGCCGGTTCAACCAACCGCCGCGCTGGCATTGTCACGCCATGTGAGCCAATCACTTACGCCGTTTTCTCGTCCGGAACTGAGTACCTCAAAAATCGTCATTTCGGGGGGGCGCGGACTGAGTGCGAAAGAGAATTTTCAACTTATTGAGACCATTGCCGACAAGCTTGGCGCAGCAATTGGCGCATCCCGTGCCGCCGTTGACGCCGGTTTTGTGCCTAATGATTATCAGGTAGGGCAGACTGGTAAAATTATTGCCCCCGACCTCTATATCGCCGTAGGTATTTCCGGTGCGATACAACATTTGGCGGGCATGAAAGAAAGCAAATTGATTGTCGCCATTAATAAAGATAAAGAGGCGCCGATTTTCCAGATTGCAGATTACGGTATCGAAGGCGATCTGTTCCAGATTTTACCCGAGCTGGAGAAAGCGCTGGCGTAACCCGCCATGCCCCATCACGTTTTTTCTTTCTCAGGAGGAATTATGCATCCAGACAGGTCAGCGCTCGACACCCAAAAGATCCGTGAGGCAATGGAGTTTGATGTCCTGATTGTGGGGGGCGGTCCATCGGGGCTGGCGGCGGCGATTCATCTGAAGCAACTGGCGGCACAGCGCCAGCAAACGCTTTCCGTTTGCCTGATCGACAAAGGAGCCAGCATTGGTGCACATATATTGTCCGGAGCGGTCATTGATCCTGTTGGATTGAATGAACTGCTGCCGGGCTGGCAACAAAAGCTGTCATTACCGCTAACGCCAGTGACGGAAGATCGTTTTTTGTTTTTGGGTGCCCAAAAGCAGATTCGTGTACCGCAAACATTGTTACCTGAATGCTTTAAAAATCATGGCAATGCGATTGGGAGCCTTGGTCTTGTGTGCCAGACCCTTGCCCAGCAGGCGGAACAACTGGGCGTCGAAGTCTTTGCCGGATTTACGGGGTCTGAGGTGCTTTATGATGAACAGGGTGCAGTAATCGGTGTCGCTACCGGTGATATGGGGCTGGATAAATCAGGTCAGCCAACCGCGCAGTATCAGCAAGGGATCAACCTGCTCGCCAGAACCACGCTTTTTGCTGAAGGATGCCGTGGGCAGCTAGGAAAAACAGTAATTGAGACGTTCGCACTAGACCGGGATAGCGCCCCCCAGACCTACGGACTGGGGTTGAAAGAAGTGTGGCAAGTTCCCCCAGAGCAGCATCAACCGGGGCTGGTGGTGCATTGTGCCGGTTGGCCGTTGGGTGCAGCAACCTACGGCGGTGGCTTTGTCTACCATTATGGCGATAACCTGGTCGCGGTGGGATTGGTTGTTGGGCTGAATTACAGTAATCCGTGGTTGTCACCGTTTGAAGAGTTTCAACGTTTGAAAACGCATCCGGCCATTTCTGCGCATCTGCAACAGGGGAAGCGCCTCAGTTATGGTGCCAGAACGATGGTTGCGGGAGGATTGTCTTCACTGCCGATACTGAGCTTTAAAGGGGGGGCACTTCTTGGAGATAACGCTGGATTTTTAAACGCCGCACGAATCAAAGGCAGCCACTGCGCCATTAAAAGTGGAATGTTGGCCGCCCGGGCGACTCTCGAGGCTTTAGACATCGCACAGGCTCAGGGGCAATATCTGGCAGATGAAGCGACTCTGGCCGCGGTTTATCAGCAGGGCTTCCAGGACAGTTGGCTGTACCGCGAACTATACCAAACGCGTAACTTTAAACCCTATATGAAGAAGGGGCTGTATACAGGCTCTCTCTTATTTGGTGCGGAACAACTGTTATTGAAAGGCCATACACCGTGGTCGTTAACACTGAAACAAAGCGATCATCAGGCACTCAAACCCGCCTCCAGCGAGGCGAAGATTAACTATCCAAAGCCTGACGGTGTGCTGACATTCGACCGCTCTTCATCGGTGTTTTTGTCGAATACTAACCATGAAGAAGATCAGCCCTGTCATTTGAGGTTGAAAGATGAGCGTATCCCGCTCACGGTCAATCTGCCGTTGTACGCGGCCCCGGAGACACGTTACTGTCCGGCGGGTGTCTATGAAATTGTCGAGCTGGAGCAGCAACCTCATCTGCAAATTAATGCGCAGAACTGCCTGCACTGTAAGGCTTGTGATATTAAAGACCCAACGCAAAATATCACCTGGACGGCTCCTCAGGGAGGAGAAGGCCCACTGTATCAGGGGATGTAAAACGGCTGTTCTGAGTAGATTTGAGACACAAAAAACCACGCGATTGCGTGGTTTTTTGTGTCTCTGGACTGATGAGGTTCGATGGAGCCTCATCAGACAACAGAAATGATTTAGACGTTGAACCGTGATTTATAATTTAAATGCATGTTATTAGTCGTTTTAATTTTTAATTGATGTTTTTATACTCATAACTGTACTCACTTATACTGATGTTGCTATCTGGGGCTAGTTACCCCAACTCCGACCAATTCTTATGCATTAGGATTGATTACTCTATTCCTTTTGTTTGTCAATTGCAGGGGAGCAGGCCAAATTCACTCTTCTTTAGCTAACTATCGTTACCAGTCGCAATAATTAGAAATTGAATTATTTTTGGATTCTTCTAATTGCAATCTTGATTTTATTTGTTTTTGTATCAAAATTGACAGTTTCGTCATCTGTACCCACATCAAAAATGGCCATAAAGGGATTATTGTGAACACGATATACATACCATTAGACAGCGGAGAGTCTGCGGTTCTTAAGGATCCGGATACATTACTTCCCCGAAAAATTTACGAACAGTTAGCTCGGTTTATAGCAAAGGCTGTTGATGATGTGCCGAAAAACTCGGAATCGCTCAACGAAACGCGCAGCCATAAGGCGATATCGATAGACGGTGAAAGGGGGACGGGTAAAACTTCTGTACTTGTGAATTTAAGTGATTACCTAGAGAGTAATTATAATGACCTTGCGGGGAACATTCACATTCTCGATCCTATCGATCCGACTCTGCTTGAAGATGGCGAATCGCTGTTCTTGCATATCATTGTTGCTGCCGTACTTCAGGATAAGGAGATAAAAGCTGCCCAGTGCAGGGACATTAATAAGTCTAGGATTTTCACTCAAAAGCTTGAAGAATTAGCCAATGGTCTGGAATCTGTTGATTTGCAGCAAAGCCAGCGTGGAATGGATAAAATTCGCTCATTATATGGCAGCAAGCGCCTGGCAAATTGCGTTGAGGAGTTTTTAATCTCTGCGTTAGAGATGATTGGCAAAAAATTATTAATACTTCCGATTGATGATGTAGATACATCACTTAATCGGGCATTTGAAAACCTCGAAATTTTACGTCGTTATCTTACATCTCCGTATGTTTTGCCCATTGTGAGCGGCGATCGCCGTCTATATGATGAAGTATGCTGGCGGGATTTTCATGGAAGGTTGAATAAAGATTCAGCATATAATCGCAGGGTTGCATATGATATTTCCAGAGATTTGGCAATTGAGTATCAGCGTAAAATCCTGCCGCTACCGCGAAGATTGAATATGCCAGAAGTAAGTGATTATTGGCTCCAAGATAGTATCGACGTGACCCTAGGTAAAAATGGCATTCCTCTGCGTAATTTTATGGCGTGGCTAAAGATATTTATTACCGGTCCAGTGAATGGTCTTGAGGGCAGCGATTTACCGCTACCGATCCCATCAATACGTGCCCTAACGCAGTTCATTAATCACTGTGGTGATTTGATCACAGAACTCCCATCTGAACTTAAAAATAAAGATACACCACTTTCTGTTCGCCGCTGGTGGCAGATGCCTGATGTTCCACAAACAGTGCTCGAAGCATTTGCTTTGCAACACCGAGAGCTCAGTAAAGAAACTAAGCGCGATTATGCTGATGCTTATAAAATCTTCGCCGAAAAGTACTTAGCTTGGAGCTCTCAATATTATGAAGCAGGAGAGAAAAATAAGGAGAATGGTAAGTTACTAGATGACATGAAGTGGATTAACAAGTTGCTTAGCTATTTTAGGTTCGAGCCTAAGGCTGGGGCTGTTTATTTGATTCTTGAGTCTCATTTAAATTGGACTGAATGGCGAAGTGGTAAAAATCGTAACATTTCAATATTTGACACTGCACTTTTCCAACCTTTGCTGCAGGAGCAGCCTGAATATTCCGTTTTTAATGCAGAAGAGAGTTTGGCCGATTGGGAATCTCAATTATCAAAAAGCCTACCGGAAGGCTGGCTTTCTGTGATTAAAGGGAAGATGACAATTCTGCCTTATCCTATTGCAGAAACGGGAATTAACTCGGGCTTGAGATGGAAATATTGGGAAGATGTTGATAGCAATGACTCTAATGAAGAGCTAAAGGATAAGGCAATTTTTCTCATCAGTGCCTTGACGCAGAGAAATTTCTACACTAATGCCAGACAGTCGATTGTTCTCAATATCGGACGAGTTTTTGAAATTATAATCGCCAGCTTGATATCAGATCTGGATTTATCAGATTTGCAGCGAATTCTTCAGAGATCACCATTTTATTCAGCCAGCGCCCTTGCGCCAACAAAAAAACTAAAAATCAATGAACCTGAGGGGGAGGATTCTGGAAATAATCCGGATGATATTGAAAAAGAAGAAACATATGATCGAGAAGATAAATTAGAAAATTCTTTGGTGTGGCTTCATGACGATATTAAAAAATGGCGTAAAGAAAACAATGTTGAAAAATTAAAAATATCTCCATGGTTAGTATATAAGGTATTCAACAAGGTCTATAGCCAGGTTGCAAGTAATGCTATTGATCAAAAGGGTATGCAGGATATTACTAAAGCAATTAACATTGTAGGTCGTATATTCTATTCAACATGGTCGGCATTTGGTAGTTTTGAAAAAGGTGAGTTGTTCGGGTTACCTGATGTGGTAGCGACGACTAATATTAACTCTTCAAGAAATTTCTATCAACATGCTAATTTCCGTACCAATCTCGGCCCCTTTACACCTGAACAGCACTTACAAGATGGACCGACAAGCCGGAGTGCTCAGAACCGAAAAATTTTTGGCGAAATGAGCAGAACTGCAAGCTATGTGTTGAGTTCACATCCTCTCAAAAGATGGATCGATGCAGTTTTATTAGCAGATTTTAAACAGCCACAAAAAAATCAAAGTACTGTAAAAAAAACAACGCCTAAACGAAGATTGTCTAAAGCTCGGCGATTTATCATCGATAAATTAGGTATCGATGAAATGCAAAATTTGACGAAAGAAATCATCAAAGAGCGGCTAGAGATATTACGTCAATCTCAAGAGCTTGAGCAATTTATCAATTCGGTTAAACAACAGTTATCTCTTAACGATAATGCAGTGAAAATTCTGCTAGAGGTATACAGTGAACTCCCCCCTGAAGGTGACAAATAATGTTAACTCGATCGCTGAGTGAACATGCTGCA
The DNA here is from genome assembly GCF_035064245.1 of Citrobacter sp. R-1.5.2. Taxonomy (NCBI): domain Bacteria; kingdom Pseudomonadati; phylum Pseudomonadota; class Gammaproteobacteria; order Enterobacterales; family Enterobacteriaceae; genus Citrobacter; species Citrobacter sp. R-1.5.2. Next base: position 137,362 of record NZ_JASEYC010000005.1, read on the forward strand.
GGATGTTTTTTCACCGACGAGCACCTGTCACGGCGCTTTTGGAGGATCCTGGTATCACCGCCGACGGATTTTAAGCAATGGTTGTCATTGCAGGAGGAGTGCTATCAGCTGCTCGTAGAGAGCATTGATAGCCGTTATCCTCGCACTTACCGGTTGACCGACGTGCGTCAGCTAATGGGGAACATCTGTAACAATGGGTTGTTAACCAGCCCGGAACTGCCCTGGCTTGATGTCATTGCAGAACAGCTGCTGCTGCGTAATGGTGATTTGCTCTACTACCGCGAGAATAAGGTACAGAATTACGTGCGGATATCAGCAGAACTGGATCCGGCCCTGCTTGCAGGGTGGCGTCTTGGCGACTGGCTGCAGCAAAGTCCTACTCCGCGATTATCGGACATCACCCGGGTGGTGATGGCACAGAATCCGTTTTTCGCGCCGCCAGCCAGTATGGGCAAGCCTTTTGCAGAGGGGCACGTCCATCTGGGGGGGTGACTGCGGGAGATACGATCCTAGATGGTTATCTTTTTGAAGAGATTGAACTGCCAAAAAGCAAAAAAGCATCGTTGTGGGCGCATGAAGAGCGCGATGTTTTGACGTTGTTGTTAAATCGAGCGAAGTCTTTGCTTGCAGTGTTACTTTCAGACCCTCCTCAAAAGGTTTCTGATCAATTTCAAAATATTGCGGAGTATCGCGAAACGGTTTCCGGTAAGTATGCGACCTTAAGTGACCCGATGAAGACGAGCCAGAGTCTCCCGGACTGGCTAATTCTCGCTAAAAAGAATAGTGGTGATGAAAACGTCAGCCCCGGCTGGCTATTAAGTCAACTGGCATATGCCTCAGACCGAAAGCATCCTTCACGCTGGCTGTGGCTACAGCTTTACCTTTGTCACTCTTACCAGAAGAAAGACACTCACCCGCTTGATCGCACGGCAATACTCTGTTTTTGGCTTACGGTTAATGCACTACGGCGTCGCATTATTATGGACGGGCAGGGGCTTACGCGTTTTACCGAACGCTATTTCGGCGGCGCATTACGCTCTGGTAAGAAAACTGACAGCAGGAATATGCGTTATCTGTTTGCTGGCAAAGACGATATGGCCGAAGTGAAGGCATCCCCGAATACTTTTGGTTATGAAATGGTAACAGGATTTTCCTCGACACTGCTCAACACTCTCGGTGTACCGCCCATATCTCCGCCGTATGTTTTTGGTGAACATGAGATCAAGCCAGACGAACGCACACTGCGCTACATTGAAGCACTTGAGCGCTGGCAGTTTTGTGGACATTTTTCACGCTCTAAAACGGCAAGCCGCGGCAAGCGACCAAAGGCCGATTTGCAGGCCAACTGGAAAGAAGCAGAGAGATTGTTGCAGAAGATCTACAGCCATAATGGCTGGAATCACCCGGTTTTTTTAGGGGGAAAACGGAACCCGCACTTCCATTTTCAACCGTCGAACTGGTTTAGGGGGCTAGATGTTGCAGGGGATGAAAATGCCCTGAAAATTGCGGGTTTTGCGCCGATGCTACGATGGCTGCGCAGCGGGCTATATCCGGTACCTGACGGGCTTCGCGCCAGTACGAGCTTTCATTTCAGTATCCATGCCGGGGAGGATTACGCGCATCCGGCGTCGGGGTTACGTCATATCGATGAAACTGTGCGCTTCTGCGAGATGCGAGAAGGGGACCGGCTGGGCCATGCGCTCGCGCTGGGAATTGAACCTGCACTTTGGACAAAGCGGCATGGTGAAATGATACTTCCGGTGGATGAGCATTTAGATAATCTTGTCTGGCAGTGGCACTATGCCACGGTTTTGTCGGGTTCGTTGCCACTAGCTCAGGCGGTATTACCTCTTTTTGAGCGGCGCATTGCGCGTTTTGTTGCGAGGTGTGATTGGTGCAAAGAAAGACTTCCTCAAATAGACAATAGCGTGGCGGGTAAACGAGCCAGCGTTGATGAACTACCTCTAAAAAGCGTCACGCCTGATTCGCTCTACCGGGCCTGGCTACTGCGGCGTAATTGTTCGTATCGTCTTCAGCAACTCCACGGTGGAGCACCGTTAACCTCGCAGGAGAAATGCGCGCTGCCAGATTGGTCAACGTTAAGTGATAAGGACAATTTGGCGGCGCAGCTTTATCAGCAAAGACACTCCAGCCTGCTTGACGATTTCTCTCCGCAGCTGGTGGTTATTCGGGTTGCGGATGAATGGGGCACGCAAGAGCTAATCGGTCTGGGCAACCCTGGAAAACTGAGTCAGCAGGCAAGCGGTGGTAAAGATATCCTCCAGGACATTGATACACCGGTAGAGCTGGAGTTTATGCATGCATTACAGGACTATTTGCTTGATCGCTATGATCGCAAAGGATTAATTATCGAAACCAACCCAACATCAAACGTATATATTGCGCGATTCAAAAAGCACGTAGAGCATCCTATTTTTCGTTGGAATCCTCCGGATGAAGAACTGTTGAAACCTGGTGCTGAATTCAATCGCTATGGATTGCGACGTGGCCCTGTCAGGGTTCTGGTCAATACTGACGATCCAGGGATTATGCCAACGACATTACGGACTGAGTTTTTACTGCTGCGAGAAGCTGCGATTGAGCGTGGCATTAGCCGAACGATGGCTGAATATTGGCTGGAAAGGCTGCGCCAGTACGGACTTGAACAGTTTCAGCGTAATCATTTAAATGTATTTGAAGTTATTGAGTAGAGGATTTTATCGTGAGTGGTACATTGCCTGACTTAAAATATACGGATACCAATGGGTTACAACCTAAGCTCCAGGACGAGTTGAAAATTTTACGGCAAAAAGAGCATATGTCGTATTGGCCTCGCTTTATGATACGTAGAATTTCGCTTTATGCTATTCCGTTTCTTATGTTCTTTACTTTTTTCTTTTGCTTAAGTTTGACGAAGAAAGTGGGGTTGGACAGAGTTAATGCTATGCTCGGAGCTCAACACGTACCAGCTAAAGGTTATCTACTCCTGGTAGTTGTTTTTTTTACTGCGGTGTTGTTTGCACAATGGCGGTGTTTCAACAGAGAATACAGTTTACAGTCTGCGAATAATGTGATTGAGATTCCTAAAAAAAATTACAAGTTCGTAGCTCAGATTATACTAGTTATTCCTTTTGTTTTTTTGTTTTTGTATATTTATAATACTGAATATAAGGTTTTTTATGGATTCCTTACATTTCTCGTTCTAACACTTTGCCCTTTGCTTATTGACCGCACTTTAGGATTAACTCGACAAAATGAGCGTTTTAAACTTTATATTAGAAGGTTAGAACGTTTTGATGAATTGAATATTTTTCGGGAACAAATAAATATAGAATTCGATGAGTCCCACTTTCTTGACTATATGAAGCTTGTTGATGAAGCCGATCACAGTAAGAACCAAGATACGGTTAGCGATACATCTTATTTTATGACGTTGATTGAGAATAAGCTAAAAGCGTAATCGGTTTTAATATCATGCTATGTGAAAAATCCACGCAATTGCGTGGATTTTTTAGGTTTTGTCATTTTCATGAGATTCGATGCAACCTCATGAGACAACAAATTTTATTTAGACGTTAAACAGGAAGTTCATCACATCGCCATCTTTAACGATGTAATCTTTACCTTCTGCACGCATCTTGCCGGCTTCTTTCGCACCTTGCTCACCTTTATAGGTGATGAAGTCTTCAAATGCGATGGTTTGTGCGCGGATAAAGCCTTTCTCGAAGTCGGTGTGGATCTTACCGGCTGCCTGCGGGGCAGTTGCGCCGACAGGGATGGTCCACGCACGGACTTCTTTCACGCCAGCGGTGAAGTAGGTCTGCAGGTTCAGCAGTTCGTAGCCTGCGCGGATAACGCGGTTCAGGCCAGGCTCTTCCAGACCCAGTTCAGCCATAAATTCGTCACGGTCAGCATCGTCGAGTTCAGCGATGTCAGCTTCAACAGCGGCACAAACGGCGACCACGACGGAGCCTTCAGCGTCGGCGATTTCGCGAACTTTATCGAGGTACGGGTTGTTTTCAAAACCGTCTTCGTTCACGTTGGCGATATACATGGTTGGCTTCAGCGTCAGGAAGCTCAGGTATTTGATGGCTGCCTTGTCTTCGTCAGTCAGGTTTTTCAGCGCACGCAGCATACCCGCGTTTTCCAACTGCGGCAGGCATTTTTCCAGTGCGGCCAGTTCAGCTTTAGCGTCTTTATCACCGCCTTTGGCTTTCTTCTGTACGCGGTGGATAGCACGCTCGCAGGTATCGAGATCGGACAGCGCCAGTTCGGTGTTGATAACCTCGATGTCGTCAGCCGGGTCCACTTTGTTGTTCACGTGGATGATGTTGTCGTTTTCGAAGCAGCGAACAACGTGACCGATAGCTTCGGTTTCACGAATGTTGGTCAGGAACTGGTTACCCAGACCTTCACCTTTGGATGCGCCTTTTACCAGGCCCGCGATATCCACGAATTCCATTGTGGTTGGCAGGATACGCTGCGGTTTGACGATTTCGGCCAGTTGATCCAGACGAGGATCGGGCATCGGGACAACACCCGTGTTCGGCTCGATAGTACAGAACGGGAAGTTTGCCGCTTCAATACCCGCTTTTGTGAGCGCGTTGAACAGGGTGGATTTGCCTACGTTTGGCAAACCGACGATACCGCATTTGAATCCCATGTTTAAATCACCTTAATCTTTTGATATTCAACCTGTTATGGAAAACAGATTGTAGAAATGTAAATAACTCTGCCTATTATACACAGCACGCGAGAAAAATGCCGCACATCGCTGCTTATTGCGCTTTAAAGGTGTGTAACCGGCTCGTTGCTTTGGTCAGTCCATCTTTGAATAAAATCTCGGTACAACGTGCCGCTTCGTCAATGGCGTCATCAATTAACTTCTGTTCTGAAACAGGCGGTTTGCCTAAAACAAAACCGACAACTTTATTTTTATCGCCCGGATGGCCGATTCCAACGCGTAAACGATGAAAGTTAGGGTTATTGCCTAACTTGCTGATGATGTCTTTCAGGCCATTATGTCCGCCATGACCACCGCCCAGCTTAAATTTGGCGACGCCGGGCGGCAGATCTAATTCATCGTGGGCGACCAGAATTTCATCAGGGTTAATGCGATAAAAGCTGGCCATCGCGCCAACGGCTTTGCCGCTCAGATTCATAAATGTGGTCGGTACCAGCAGGCGGACATCTTCACCTTCGAGCGTGACTCTGGAGGTGTAGCCGAAGAATTTCGGTTCATCGCGCAGGGGCGCACGGAGTCTCTCTGCCAGTAAATCGACGTACCATGCGCCTGCATTATGTCGCGTTGCCGCATACTCTGCGCCGGGATTCGCCAGGCCGACAATCAATTTAATCGCCACGTAATTTGTCCTGAGTGTGTCTATAACCGGCGTGTAGTTTACTGTTTGCCGACGCGCTTGACAAAAAACTACGTGGGTCGTGCCGAAAACTGAATAATTGCAGAAATGGACTATTAGAAATTGAGGGTGTTCAGTAGCTTATTTGTAAAGTTTTGTTGCGTTGGTGTTTGTATTTGTGATCACAGGCGCACTTGCGAATGGCAGTGTTGTCTATACTTTACACATAAGGATTAGGGGTATTCCCTGTAACAACCCAAAGTTCCGGAGGTGACACATGAAACGCAAAAACGCTTCGTTACTCGGTAACGTGCTCATGGCTTTAGGGTTGGTGGTGATGGTCGGCGGTGTTGGTTACTCTATTTTAAACCAGTTACCGCAATTTAATCTGCCACAGTTTTTCGCACATGGTGCCGTGCTTAGTATTTTTGTTGGCGGTGTTCTCTGGCTGGCGGGTGCCCGCGTCGGGGGACATGAACAAATCAGCGATCGTTATTGGTGGGTTCGCCATTACGACAAACGCTGCCGTCGTAATGATAGCCAACGCCACAGCTAAGAGCTGACATAACCTGCAGACCAGCCAGCGTTTCGCTGACTGGTCGTTAGTTTTTCTCGTTGCTGCGCGAGCGGGATCGCCTGCGCTGTAACAGTGCTAATAACGCCAGCATACTCGCCAGATATCCCATAACGACCGCTCCCTGATGTTTTCTACTTTCAAGCTGCGGGTCAGCGGCCCACGCCAGAAACGCGGTGACATCTCGTGCGTACTGTTCTTCCGTTTGGGGAACATGCGTTTGCATAGCCCAGGTGATGTCATTGTCAGCCAACGGTTTGGGCATATTAATCATCCCGCCAGGGAAAAAACGGTTGGTTTTCATCTCAGGGTCATCGGTTGCATACCCGGTCAGCAGCGCATAAACGTAATCAGCGCCTTGCTCGGTGTAGGGGGTGAACGCATCCAGTAAAAATCGCGGAAACCCGCGGTCGTAGGTCCGTGCTCGAACGATATAGCTCAGGTCAACCGGCAGCGCGCCATTATTAAGGTATTTTGCTTCCTGTTCATTCAGATAAGGTGACGCGAAAACATCGTTCAGATTGCCTTCCCGTTCGCCGGGTTGACCGTCGTCTTCAATTGTCGCAAAGACGTAGCCGCTGGCCAGTGTTTTGGCCTCCGCCTCACTGAGTTGTGGCCCTCCAGCTTTAGTTAACGTTTTGAAAGTGAGATATTTCATACCGTGGCAGGCCCGGCATTTCTCTTCATAGACCTGCAGCCCGCGTCGCAGTTGTTCGCTATCGTGTTTACCGTTCATGCCGCTAAACGACCATGTCTGCGCGGTGGGTAGCTGTGCGCAAATCGCGTTGCTCAAGAAAAGAGCCAGAGTCAGAGTTACAGTGGTTAGAAATCGCGCCATGATGTCAGTCCTGTCGTTCCAGTAAACGTCGGCACGGCAGCACAAGCAGAAACCATGCAAAATAAATAACTGTTGAAAGCTGAGACGCCGCGCGTGTCCAGCCATCGTCATTGCTAAAACCCTCAACTAAGTCCGGCCCAACCAATGCTTTTGAACCCAACCAACCCAAAAAGAGCGCATTGGCGACCCAAAGCCAAAAAAAGGTTTTAACCAGCCGACTGTTATTGCGAAACCGCGCGTGTGACGTATCCAGCCAGGGGAGAAAATAGAAAATCAGTACCGCAGCGCACATCGCAGTGATGCCTGCCAGTTCATTGGGGAAGCAGCGCAAAATGGAGAAGAAAGGCAGGAAGTACCATTCAGGTGCGACGATAGCCGGTGTGAGTGTCGGGTCTGCTGGAATAAAGTTATCGGCGCTGCTGAGATAGTGCGGCGCGAAAAACAGAAACCAGGCGAACAGCATTAAAAAGAGGGTGAGTTTGATAGCATCGCTTTCGGTGATGCGAAAATCGAACAACAAACGCTGAGACTCTTTGGGCGAAAATGTTTTCTTCCGCGCGTGGGCAAACGCCGACTGGACGGTACGGATGTGCCATATCGTGACCACGACAATGGCGAAGGGAATGATAAAGTGAAGGACATAAAAACGGCCTAATGTCGGCGTGCCGGGCATATAGCCACCGACTAAAAAGGTATATAGCGTATCGCCAATAAACGGTATCGCCCGGGCGAAACTGGTGATGACCGTAGCGGCCCAGTAGCTTTTTTGCCCCCAAATCAGGCTATAGCCGAGAAATGCAGTGATCATCAACAGCACATACAGCGTCACGCTGATTGCCCACATCTTCAGATAGGGTTTGCGGTAAACGTTGTAATACATTGCCCGGAAAATATGCAGATAACAGGCGAAGAAAAAAAGCGACGCGCCAATAGCATGCAGATTGCGCACCAGCTCACCGTGTCTGACCGCGCGCAGAATATGAACAATAGAGTCAAAAGCGGATCCCGCTGTAGGCACATAGAACATAGCCAGCACGATTCCGGAGAGCATTTGCACGCCCAGCATGACCAGCAATATGAGACCGATAGCAAAGATCCACACTCCAGCGACTGAGCGGGGGACGGGAAGACGAAACTGCAGGTGATACCAGGGGGCTGACGGATAAGCGGATTTCATCTCAGGCATCCTTCGTACCAATTCGCAGACTCAGGCCGTCAGCTGACACGCTAAAGTCAGGGATGGCCAGATTCGCCGTCGCCGGGCCTCGCGTTACGCGCCCGGAGGTATCGAACTCGGAACCATGACACGGGCAGACCCAGCCTTGGCCGTTGGGGTTGGCATTGGGTACACAACCAGCGTGGGGGCAGTAACCTTGTACTACCAGCCACTGGGGATGTGCCGCTGCCACCCGCTCGCTATCCGCCTGTGGATCGGCCAGTAGACGCAGGTCAGCTTGCCGCGCCGCGGCGATCTCCTCCGCCGTGCGGTGGCGAATCAGGATCAGTTTTCCCTGCCAGATACGCTTCACCGTCTGGCCTGCTGTTACGCCAGCGAGGGAGACATCAACAGGTTCATTTTCCGCCACCGTTTTATCATCCGGACCCAGCGCGGAAATGAGTGGCCAGACGGCGGCGGTCACGCCCGCTGCGCCGACAAATTTCGTCAGCTTGCACAGGCAATCGCGTCGCTGAGTTTGGATTGTTTCGCTAAGCGTTTTTTTATCCACCACCGTTATTCTCCCTTTATGACCGCGTTACTGTTTATCGAGGCGGGTATAAATTTCCTGAAAACGCTTATCGGCAAGACCAGGGGCTTTGAACGCGCGGTAGCTGTCGGGTAACACGGCGTCGCCGACTTTAATCAGCATGATCATGCCCTGCGCGTAGTGTGGTGAACATTTGATGCCGTAGAAACCTGCATTGTCGTATTTCACTTCAATCTCTTCATCGATTTTTCCGATAAAACCGGGGTATCCGGCGGGAGAGAGTTCGGCAATCGACGCGGCATTGTGGCTCTTATGTTTGCGGATAAACTTCACGCTATCACCAGGCTGGATCGCCAGATAGTCCGGCTCATAAACCATCGGGCCGCCTGTACCGCGGTTTTTCATCAGCACTTCGTAGGTTTGTGCAAAAGCCGTCGAGGTGAAGGCTAACAGGCATAAGATTTGCAAACTTTGCTTAACACGTTTCATTGTGGTTCCTTTCAGTGTTTACGCGGGGCGTTGGTAACGGATAAAACAGCTCATGTCGTCGGGGGCGTGTTCGACAATCGCGTCGATGCCAAACCAGATGTTAAGATTTTCACGGGTAAAAATGGCGGCAGGATGCCCCTGCATCGCCAGTTGTCCAGCCTTCATCACCATGATGCGATCGCAGAACATCGCCGCATGATTCAGGTCGTGTAGGGCGGCGATGACGGTGAGTTTTTCACGTTTAACCAGATTGAGCAGGCCAATCTGATGCTGGATATCAAGATGGTTTGTCGGCTCATCCATCAGCAGTACCTGCGGCTGCTGTGCCAGCGCTCTGGCGATGTGCAGACGTTGACGCTCTCCGCCGGAGAAGGTATGCCAGCAGCGATGCTGCATGTTTTGTAGGGAGACTTTTTCCAGCATCGTCTGCACAATATCGTCGTCTTTCCTCGACCACGGCGACAGCAGGCTCAGCCATGGCGTGCGACCAAGCGAAACCGCCTGAATAGCGGTAAGACGCTCGCTGGTTTCAGCCTGTTGTTCAACCAGTGCCACCTTTTGCGCCAGATGGCGGCGTGAATAGCGACGAATATTCTGGTGATTTAGCGTAACGTGCCCGGAAGACGGTTTCAGTAATCCCGCCAGGAGCGAAATCAGCGACGTTTTCCCGGAACCATTGGGGCCGATAATACCGACAAACTCACCGTGCGAGACCTGAAAAGAGACATCATTGACGATGGCTTTGCCTTTAACCTCCCAGTACAGATGCTGGGCGTTTACCACAGGATTAGCGGTCATTTCCCCGGATTCCCTCGTATCAAAATGATGGCAAATGCAGGTGCGCCGACCAGTGCGGTAATCACGCCGATCGGCAAGACCTGTCCTGGAAGCAAGGTGCGTGAAATAACATCCGCGACGATAAGGAAAATGGCGCCAATAAGAGCGCTGACGGGCAATAGGCGATGGTGCTGATTTCCCACCAGTAACCGCGCAGCATGGGGAATGACCAGCCCGACAAAGCCAATGGCGCCGACGATTGACACCATGATGGCCGTCATCCCTGTCACGGCGGCAATCAGTACGCCACGGGTGCGTTTAACGGGAATGCCCAGCGATGCCGCCGATTCCGCGCCAAATGAGAATGCATCCAGATGGCGGGCGTAGCAAAAGCAAACGACGATGCCAATCAGCGCAGTAGGGATGGCCAGCACGACATCTGGCCAGCGTACCCCGCTGAGATTGCCCAGCAGCCAGAACATGATGCCCCGAGCCTGTTCGGCATTGGCTGAACGCGTAATGATGAGTGAGGTAATGGCATTGAATAGCTGCGAACTGGCAATCCCGGCGAGAATGATTTGCGTGGTGGCCGAGCCGCTTTTGCCCCTTGCTGCCATGGCTAATAGCGCGACAAACAAAAATGCCGTCAGCGCGCCAATAAACGCGCCAAGCGACATGGAAATGATCCCTGCGCCAAGTCCGGTCAGAGCAATGAGCACCGCGCCCGTTGAGGCTCCGGCAGAAATCCCCAGCAGGTAAGGTTCGGCCAGCGCATTGCGCAGCAGCGATTGGAGAACCACGCCTGAGACCGCCAGACAGGCTCCGCAGCAGGCGGAAACCAGCGCACGGGTCAGGCGGTAGTTCCAGATAATCCCGGCATCAAGCGCATCCACCGTATACTGTGTATCAAACAAGCGGTTTGCCAGCGTATGGCTGACATGCCGCCACGGGATAACCGTCTCACCGATTGAAATGCCCGCCAGAAGGACGCCGCACATCACCATGCTGACCCATAGCGCGTGGAACAGCGTCCGGCCAGCAAGCTGGCTCATGGCATGGCGCGTCCTGCGTAATTCGCTCATTATTTACGACTTCCCGGGATACGAAAGGGCGCTATGCCCGCATAAGGCATAACGCGCGACGAGAGTTAGTGAGTCGTCTGAGGGTGCGCCAGGCCATATTGCACCAGCGCATCGGCGAGTTTTTCCAGCCCGTCAATGGTTCTGATACCCGCGTTCATGGTCTGCACGTCGATCACCGGCAGGTGGTTTTCTTTCACTGCCGGGATCAGCCGGGTAACAGGATCGGATGTGAGGTATTCCATTTTGACTTTCCAGTCATCGGCCGGGAAGCGGCGACGGCCCATCTCGCCGAGGAGGATGACCGATGGGTTGGCTTTGGCAATGGTTTCCCAACCTACCGTTGGCCACTCCTCAGCGGAATCAATGACATTTTTCACCCCAAGAGATTGCGCTATCCACGCCGCGGGGCCAAATTTCCCGGCGACATAGGGGTCAAGCTGCAGGTCGGCGCTGGAGAACCAAAAGACGGCAGATACGTGGTTGTCCATACCGGCAATCTTCGCTTTCGCGGCGGCTTCACGTGCTTTCAGGCTGGCAATCAGCTCATTGCCTTTATCCTGTACATCAAAAATTTTCGCCAGGTCGGCAATTTCCTGATAGACCATGGCGATATCAAACATGCTCTTACGCACGCCGTCACCGCCGTCTTCGTTGTCTTTGGCGCAATCGGCTGGGGCGGTATAAACCGGAACGTGTAATTCGCTAAATTGTTCGTAAGAGGCAACTGTGCCCGCAGGGCCAATCTGCCATTCAAACTGACTGGCCACCAGATCCGGTTTTTTCGCAATAATCCCTTCGAAACTCGGGATGTTTTGTGCAATGACCGCAATCTTGTCATTCGCCGCTTTGTACTGTTCAGGTACCGGACCAAACCACAGTGATGTCCCAACAACACGATCGGCAAGACCCAGGGAATAGAGGATTTCAGTACTGTTTTGTCCAACGGTAGTCACGCGTTTTGGCGCATGATTAAACGTAATATCCCTACCACAGTTTTTGATCGTCAGTGGATATTCTGTTTTAGCCGCAGAAGCCATATTGCTGGTCAGGAAGAGTGCTGCGCCAGTCAGTGCCAGAAGTGAAAGTTTGCAATAAGCAGAAGTTATTTTTGCGTGCATTAGTGTTGTCCCGTTCATGCCAGAATCTGAACGTCTGGTCATGGTTCATTTCGTTCCATAAATTCGGGACAGGCACATGACGATAGATGACATCTAATCGTGAACTGCGGGCAAGATAATATGAAAATAAAGCATATTGTTGCCAATTTGTTCAGAAATTATATTATACATTCGTCAAATAAATCACCCCATGGACCATCCCGTCCACTCAATGTATACAACCTTGACAGCAGGTCTCCTGGCTCGCGGCAATCTGAATATCGGCCTTCCCATAAATGCGTTCTTTACAGTGACCGGTCGTGGATAATCCACGACACAGTGATATTCAGTTTCCGCTTACAGTTGCGGGGGCAGCTATGGCATAAGATTAAAATAATCCGCACCATATTCCGTTTCAAAATGATCAATAGATTCTGAAATACTGTCGGTGGGGACTTTATCGGTATCGAATAGCCCCGTCAACCGCTTGAATAAGTAGGGTTGATATCACTTTTAGTTTTTAATTCAATAAAATCAATGCGTTGATTTTATGCTTGTGACATTAATTATGTGGAAAGCACAAATGTCGATAAACTAAATGAGAATTGTTTGATGTTGATCAATTAATGTTTTCTTTGCCGAGAAGACTACGATTAATAACGAAATTAGTTGTGGTATTTAATTATTTGCGCGGCGTCACATTTTTATTGATGTTTTTCCATGTGCACGATTTGCTGTTCTCCACCTTCATCAAAATAGACGGTAAAGTGATTTCGCAACCAAAATTGATAGCCGCCAGGTAAAAAATGATGGGTGTGCAGATAGCGTGTTTTATATTGTTGTCGGTCGCAAAATTGTTCCGCCAGCAGGACAAGTTGGCTGCCTATGCCTTGCCGACGATATTCCTGTGCGACATAGCAGCGACAAATTTCAGCGGTTGAGGATAATTGATAGCGTCCACGCAGTGCCGGTATTCGGTCATCGTATTGGCAGACCGCCAGCGTAGCGATAAGTTGCTGTCGGTTATTCCATGCACCGATCAACAGATTTCGCGGTTGATGGAGGTAGTGTGAGCGCAGATTTAATACATCTGTATGCGGTTCAGGTGCCGGTCGGTTAGCGTTAAAATAGAGATTTAAATGGTGGATAATAAACGACTGAACGGCCGAAATATCAGCCTCGGTTATCTCACGGAATATAAATGTAGTATCAGCGTTCATCGTTGCAGATATCATCAGAACCAGGGAAACTGGATAATAGCAACTCAGACACGTTTACAGAAGAGAAGTGTTACCGGCAAGCCTGCGCAAGCCGGTAACATAGTATGATTAAATATCTGCGAGTGCGGCATCTCGGTTCGGGAAGAACGTCAGGCGACCTGGGATGGGTTGGATACCCGCGCGTGCCATGGTGCGTAGCGGCTGAAACTCCAGGTTACTGATACGCAGCTCACAACCTTCCGGCAGACGTTTAACAAAACGCTGGAAGGCGTCCAGACCGCCTGCATCCAGTACCGGGACCGCGTCCCACTTCAGCACCACAATGCGTTTGCCTGCAATACGCGACTCGAGATCGGTAAACAATCCTTCCGCAGCGGCAAAGAATAGCGGGCCAATAACGCGTAGTACCAGTACGTCGTCTGGTACGTCTACGTTGACCGGAGCCAGACGCGTCATGCGCGCAATACGGCGCATAAACAGCAGCGAAGCGAGAACAATACCGACGCTGATGGCGATAACCATATCGAACAGCACCGTCAAAGACATACACATCAGCATGACGATGATGTCGTCTTTCGGCGCGTGGCGCAGCAGATCCACAACTTTATGCGCTTCGCTCATGTTCCATGCCACCATCAGCAGCAGGGCAGCCATTGCCGAAAGGGGTAGCCAGGAGAGCAGCGGGGCCAGCACCAGCAGTGCAAGGATCACCAGAATCGCGTGAATGACCGCAGAAATTGGCGATGTTGCGCCGGCACGAACGTTAGCTGCTGAACGGGCAATCGCGGCGGTGGCGGTAATACCACCAAAGAACGGGGCGACAATATTACCCAGGCCCTGACCAATCAGTTCACTATTGGCTTTATGCTTCGTCCCTGTCATTCCATCAAGCACGACAGCACACAGCAGGGATTCAATCGCCCCCAGCATCGCCATCGAGAAGGCGGCTGGTAGCAGCGCCTGCAATGAACTCCAGCTCAGCGTAAAGTTTGATTCTGGCATATTCCACGGCAATACCAGTTGGGGTAGCAACTGCGGAATACCGTTGCCTTGCGAACCATCGGCCAGAATGTAGTGAAACTGGGAACCGATAGTGGCGACATGCCCACCGCTCAGGTTAACAATACCCATTACCGCACAGCCAGCCAGCAGCGCCGGAAGGTGGCCTGGCAGACGTATCCCCAGCCGCGGCCAGAAAATCAGGATCCCCAGCGTGACCACGCCAATGGCGGCGTCGCCGAAGTTAATGGTTGGCAATGCCATAAACAGTGCACCGACCTTCTGCAGGTAGTGCTCCGGGACATGAGCCATCTGTAAACCGAGAAAATCTTTAATCTGCATGGTACCGATGGTAATACCAATACCCGATGTAAAGCCTAACGTGACTGACACGGGAATATATTCGATCAGGCGGCCAAAGCGAGCGAGGCCGAAAAGGATCAGGAATATCCCGGACATTAGCGTGGCGACCAGCAGACCTGCCAGCCCAAACTGTTGCGACACCGGATACAAAATCACCACGAAGGCGGCGGTAGGGCCAGATACGCTAAAGCGTGAGCCCCCGGTGAGGGCGATAACAATCCCAGCCACGGCCGAGGTGTACAGGCCGTACTGTGGTGCAACGCCACTACCGATTGCCAGTGCCATTGCCAGCGGAATCGCAATGATCCCAACGGTAATCCCGGCGATCAGGTCACGAGTAAAACGTGAGGCGGTATACTTTTCTTTCCAACAAGCGTCGATGAGGGCGCGGAAAGGCATCACATGTGAGGAAAATAGTCTGTTCACAATAATGTTTCATCCATGAGCGCATCATCTATCTAAAAAACGATAGTTGAAGTTGGCATAAATCATACAAATAAATAAAACGGATAAAAAAACCCGCCGCAGCGGGTTTTTGAGCCGGGCTCGATTAATGCTCGAACATAGCAGAGATGGATTCTTCGTTGCTGATACGACGAATCGCTTCGGCCAGCATACCCGACAGAGTCAACGTACGCACGTTTGGCAGTGCTTTGATTTCGTCGGTCAGTGGAATGGTGTCACAGACAACGACTTCATCAATTACTGAGTTGCGCAGGTTGTTTGCCGCATTACCTGAGAAGATCGGGTGAGTTGCATAAGCAAATACGCGTTTGGCACCACGTTCTTTCAGCGCTTCAGCTGCTTTACACAGCGTACCGCCAGTATCGATCATGTCATCAACCAGCACGCAGTCACGGCCCGCAACGTCACCAATGATGTGCATCACCTGAGAAACGTTCGCACGTGGGCGACGTTTATCGATGATAGCCATATCGGTATCGTTCAGCAGTTTAGCGATAGCGCGGGCACGCACGACGCCACCGATGTCTGGAGAAACCACAATCGGGTTGTCCAGATTCAGCTGCAGCATGTCTTCTAACAGAATCGGGCTACCGAATACGTTATCAACCGGCACATCAAAGAAGCCCTGGATCTGTTCAGCATGCAGGTCAACGGTGAGGACGCGGTCAACGCCAACGCTGGACAGGAAGTCCGCGACGACTTTAGCGGTAATCGGTACACGAGCAGAACGTACGCGACGATCCTGACGTGCATAGCCGAAGTAAGGGATAACGGCGGTGATACGGCCTGCGGAAGCACGGCGCAGCGCATCAACCATAACGACCAATTCCATCAGGTTGTCGTTAGTCGGGGCACAAGTGGACTGGATGATGAAAATATCACCACCGCGTACATTTTCATTAATTTGTACGCTGACTTCGCCGTCGCTAAAGCGACCTACAGCGGCGTCGCCGAGTGAAGTGTACAGGCGGTTGGCAATACGTTGTGCTAGTTCCGGGGTGGCGTTACCAGCAAAAAGCTTCATATCAGGCACGAGAAGAACCTCAGGCATGCGTCCATTGGTGGAAAGAATCTGCCGAAAACTGTGCGGGCCAGGCAGTATCCTCTCCAGGCGGTGTATTAAAGAGCGCGATGCAACGTCTGGAACAGGGTGACGTTGTCACCGCAACTCAGCTTGCCCGGCTTACTCGGCATCACTCACGTTTCATGTGCGCTGGCATCAATTTCTCACACCAGTCACATACCTTTGTATGTGTCTGGCGATTCGTCATTTCGCCATCTTCCTGAAACCCAAATGATTTAGAGTAGCGCTCTGTGCAATGGGGAGAGGTTTACACCTTTCGCCACAAAGCCTTTGAGCCAATCCGGGGCTTGCTCAAGCACCTGGCGAGCATGGGACTCAGTGTCAAATTCAGCAAAGACACAAGCCCCTGTACCAGTCAGGCGCGACGGCGCGTATTCTAACAGCCAGGAAAGCGCCGCATCAACCTCGCGAAAACGTTTTCTTGCGATAACCTCGCAATCATTGCCGAATTCACATTTTAGTAACGTTTCTATTGACCTTTTTGGCGTGTTACGGGGGAGGTCAGGATCTTTAAAAATCACCGGCGTT
Source organism: Citrobacter sp. R-1.5.2 (assembly GCF_035064245.1). Classification (NCBI taxonomy): domain Bacteria; kingdom Pseudomonadati; phylum Pseudomonadota; class Gammaproteobacteria; order Enterobacterales; family Enterobacteriaceae; genus Citrobacter; species Citrobacter sp. R-1.5.2. Next base: position 153,944 of record NZ_JASEYC010000005.1, read on the forward strand.
GGAATACTGACTCCCGGATGGGCGACCAGGTACCACTTTTCTGCTGGATTGACCGGCGTCAGGATTTCTCCTACGCCTTCAGCAAAGGCTGCATGACCGCGTACGAATACCGGTACGTCGGCACCCAGCGTTAAGCCCATTATCGCCAGTTCATCTACAGACAACCCACACTGCCATAGGTGATTCAGTGCCACTAACACGGTGGCGGCATTCGATGAGCCACCGCCCAGACCACCGCCCATCGGCAGCCGCTTGAGAATGCTGATGTCTGCACCACTGCCGGCTGGCAGGCGACCACGTTCCGCGGCGGTTTTCATGAGCAAGCGTGCGGCGCGCACAATCAGGTTGTCTTCATGCTCAACACCATCAACAGGCGTTAACAGGTGAATTTCACCGTCATTGCGTACGTTGATACTGATCTCGTCGCCATAATCGAGAAACTGAAACAGCGTTTGTAGCGTGTGATAACCGTCCGCACGTTGTCCGGTGATGTATAAAAACAGATTCAGTTTCGCCGGAGAGGGCCAGTGGGTCATCATTTCACAATCCAGTTATCCATTTTCAGCTTAATGCGCTGGTCACCGTCGGACAGCTCCATATTTGCAGGCATCGCCGGCTGCGTTTTGCTGTCGTAGGCGCTGTACACGACTTTCCAGCTTTTACCCTCTTTACTGTAATTCACTTCGCTCAGACGGTATTGATCGTCGAGTTTGTAATCTGTTGCATCGCCTGGCAAACCAAGGATCCACTGGCGCAGGCTGTTCAGCGGGATGGGCATCCCGGTCAGTTTGCCAATCATTTCTTCAGCGTCGTCAGCGGTGTAGTGCTTCCCTTTGTTGTCGACGAGTTCCACGTTGCCCGGTTGCGCGTTCAGCTCCAGTTCGGTACTCCCCAACGGATTGGTCAGCAGAAGGCGATAGCGATCCTGGCCAGTTTGCTGCCAGAAAAAGCGGGCATACACTTTCTGCTGGTCGGAAATATAGGCAAACGCACCGCGTGTCTGATATTGGTTCAGTGCGCGTACTTCCTGCTGGTGCTGGCGCCACTGTGGAGAGTCGGGGCTTTTGCCGGGGCCTTTCGGCGCGTTGAGCGCACAGGCGGTGAGAACCAGGCTTGCCAGCGGCAACAGACGGATCAGGCGAAAATCAGGCAGGGTCATAATGATGACAAATCCTTGTAATACGGTGCATTAATTGCCTGATGGCGCGGCGCTTATCAGGCCTACAAACTGAATCCGCAGGTCGGGTAAGACGCGTTTTTCGCCATCCAGCAAAATCATGCCAGCGGTTGCAGTTATAACCCTTAATGCTAGCGCCGACCGTGAATATCGTCTACGGTCACGTTATCTTAATTTAAACCGTAAGCTATTACTCCAAAAGGGGGCAGTCTCTTTTATTGGCCGCACGCATCCTGTATGATGCACGCAGTCTAACCTTATCAACGCTGGTACTATTCCCGCACACATGACCCTTTTAGCGCTTGGTATTAACCATAAAACGGCACCTGTATCGCTGCGAGAACGCGTAACGTTTTCGCCGGACACGCTCGATCAGGCGCTGGACAGCCTGCTTGCGCAGCCAATGGTGCAGGGCGGGGTAGTGCTGTCGACGTGTAACCGCACAGAGCTGTATCTCAGCGTAGAAGAGCAGGATAACCTGCAGGAAGCGCTGATTCGCTGGCTGTGTGAGTACCACAATCTGAACGAAGAAGATCTGCGCAGTAGCCTCTACTGGCACCAGGACAACGATGCTGTCAGCCATCTGATGCGCGTTGCCAGTGGTCTGGATTCACTGGTGCTCGGTGAACCACAGATTCTCGGTCAGGTGAAAAAAGCGTTTGCGGATTCGCAAAAAGGCCACCTGAACGCCAGTGCGCTGGAACGTATGTTCCAGAAATCATTCTCCGTCGCGAAACGTGTACGCACAGAAACAGATATCGGTGCCAGCGCGGTGTCAGTCGCCTTTGCTGCCTGTACGCTGGCGCGTCAGATCTTTGAATCCCTTTCCACGGTGACGGTGTTGTTAGTGGGTGCCGGCGAGACCATCGAACTGGTGGCGCGACATCTGCGTGAGCACAAAGTGAAGAAGATGATCATCGCTAACCGCACACGTGAGCGTGCGCAGGTGCTGGCCGATGAAGTCGGCGCCGAGGTGATTTCTCTGAGCGATATTGATGCCCGCTTACAGGATGCCGATATTATTATCAGTTCTACCGCCAGCCCGCTGCCGATAATCGGCAAGGGGATGGTCGAACGTGCGCTAAAAAATCGCCGTAATCAGCCTATGCTGCTGGTTGATATTGCGGTACCGCGCGACGTTGAACCGGAAGTGGGCAAACTGTCCAACGCCTATTTGTACAGTGTTGACGACCTGCAAAGCATCATTTCGCATAACCTGGCGCAGCGCAAAGCGGCCGCCGTGGAAGCGGAAACCATCGTTGCACAGGAAACCAGCGAGTTTATGGCCTGGCTGCGAGCACAAAGCGCAAGCGAGACCATCCGCGATTATCGCAGCCAGTCTGAACAAATCCGTGATGAACTGACCGCCAAAGCGTTGGCTGCTCTGGAACAGGGCGGTGATGCGCAAGCCATTATGCAGGACCTGGCGTGGAAGCTGACTAACCGCCTGATCCACGCACCAACTAAATCACTTCAACAGGCCGCCCGTGACGGGGACAGTGAACGCCTGAATATTCTGCGCGACAGCCTCGGGCTGGAGTAGCAGTACACCAATCTCATTTTTTACAGGGTGCATTTACGCCTATGAAGCCTTCTATCGTTGCCAAACTGGAAGCCCTGCATGAACGCCATGAAGAAGTTCAGGCGCTGCTCGGTGATGCGGGAACCATCGCAGACCAGGAACGTTTTCGTGCATTGTCGCGCGAATATGCGCAATTAAGTGATGTTTCCCGTTGTTTTACGGACTGGCAACAGGTTCAGGAAGATATCGAAACGGCACAGATGATGCTCGACGATCCTGAAATGCGTGAAATGGCGCAGGATGAACTGCGCGAAGCAAAAGAAAAATGTGAACAACTGGAACAGCATCTGCAGGTTCTGCTGTTGCCAACCGATCCTGATGATGAACGTAACGCCTTCCTTGAAGTGCGTGCGGGAACCGGTGGTGATGAAGCGGCACTGTTTGCGGGTGATTTGTTCCGCATGTACAGCCGTTATGCTGAATCGCGTCGCTGGCGGGTAGAGATCATGAGCGCCAACGAAGGCGAACATGGTGGTTACAAAGAAATTATTGCTAAAGTCAGCGGCGACGGTGTCTACGGTCGACTGAAATTTGAGTCCGGTGGTCATCGCGTACAGCGCGTTCCGGCGACTGAATCTCAGGGACGTATCCATACTTCTGCCTGTACAGTAGCGGTGATGCCGGAACTGCCGGACGCAGAGCTGCCGGATATCAATCCAGCCGATCTGCGAATTGATACTTTCCGGTCATCGGGGGCGGGTGGTCAGCACGTTAACACCACCGACTCAGCAATCCGTATTACTCACTTGCCAACTGGTATCGTGGTGGAGTGTCAGGACGAACGTTCGCAGCATAAAAACAAAGCGAAAGCGATGTCGGTGTTGGGGGCGCGTATTCGTGCCGCCGAAGTGGCCAGACGTCAGCAGGCGGAAGCCTCTGAGCGGCGTAACCTGTTGGGCAGCGGCGATCGTAGCGATCGCAATCGTACCTATAACTTCCCGCAGGGGCGTGTGACCGATCACCGCATCAACCTGACGCTGTACCGTCTGGATGAAGCGATGGAAGGTAAACTGGATATGCTTATTGAGCCGATTGTCCAGGAATATCAGGCCGATCAGTTGGCGGCGTTGTCCGAGCAAGATTAATGGATTATCAGCAATGGTTGCGTGAAGCAATCAGCCAATTACAGGCAAGCGAAAGCCCGCGCCGTGATGCCGAGATCATACTTGAGTTCGTCACAGGCAAAGGGCGAACCTATATTCTGGCTTTTGGCGAAACGCAATTAACCGAAGCGCAGTGTGAACAGCTGAACGCGCTGGTGGCGCGCCGTCAGCGGGGGGAACCCGTCGCGCACTTAACCGGTGTTCGTGAATTCTGGTCGCTGCCGCTGTTTGTTTCACCCGCCACGCTCATTCCGCGTCCGGATACCGAGTGTCTGGTTGAACAGGCATTGGCGCGTTTGCCTGCCTCGCCGTGCCGTATTCTTGATCTGGGCACTGGTACTGGTGCCATCGCGCTGGCGCTGGCGTCTGAGCGTCCGGATTGCACGGTGACAGCAGTTGACCGCATGCAGGATGCCGTAGAACTGGCAAACCGCAATCGACTGAATCTGGCCATCGACAATGTGCGAGTGTTGCAAAGTGACTGGTTCAGCGCCTTGTCGGGACAACAGTTTGAGATGATCGTCAGTAACCCGCCATACATCGATGAGCAGGATCCGCATCTGGCACAGGGCGATGTGCGCTTTGAGCCACTGTCGGCGCTGGTCGCAGGCGAGAATGGTCTGGCGGATATAATGCTTATCATCGACCAGTCTCGCCGAGTTCTGACCACTGGCGGTTATCTGTTGCTGGAGCATGGCTGGCAGCAGGGCGAGGCCGTCCGTGATGCCTTTACCCGCGCGGGTTACCAGGCGGTTGAAACCTGTCGTGACTATGGCGGCAACGAGCGGATTACGCTCGGGCGCATCCCATCATGAATTCGTTCAGCACGCTACTCACTGTTCATCTCGTTAGCATCGTGCTTTCTGTCGGGCTACTCACGTTGCGTTTTTGGTGGCGTTCTACCAATACACGCCTGACATCAGCGCGCTGGACGCGTATTCTGCCACCGATCATTGATACCGTTTTACTTCTCAGCGGCGTGGCGTTGATCGCTAAAACGCACATCCTGCCATTCACCGAACAGGGGACATGGCTGACTGAAAAGCTGTTTGGGGTTATCATTTACATCGTTTTGGGTTTTATTGCGCTCGATTACCGTCGGGCGCGCAGCCAGCAGGCGCGATTAATCGCATTTCCGCTGGCGCTGGTGGTGCTGTACATCATCATTAAACTCGCCACCACAAAAATACCGTTACTGGGGTAAGTCATGAGGTCGTTAGCTGATTTCGAATTTAATAAAGCGCCGTTATGTGATGGGATGATCCTGGCGTCGGAGTCAATCCGTCTGGATTTTCCAACACAAACTGTCTACGACGAACTGGAACGTCTGGTGAGTCAGGCGCAAGAAGAAATTAGCCAGCTCCTGTCTCAGGATGAGCAACTGGAAAAACTGCTGGCACTTTTTTATGGCGAATGGGGGTTTACGGACACCCACGGCGTCTACCGTCTTTCTGATGCACTATGGCTCGACCAGGTCCTGAAAAATCGTCAGGGCAGTGCGGTTTCACTCGGTGCCATCTTATTGTGGATTGCTAACCGACTGGATCTGCCGTTGGTTCCGGTGATTTTCCCGACGCAGCTGATCCTGCGTATTGAATCGCTGGAAGGTGAGATGTGGTTGATCAACCCGTTCAATGGCGAAACGTTAAATGAACACACGTTGGAAGTGTGGCTGAAGGGTAACATTAGCCCGGTTGCTGAACTGTTCAACGAGGACCTTGACGAAGCGGATAACGCGGAAGTGATCCGCAAACTGCTCGACACGCTGAAATCTTCGCTAATGGAAGAGAGGCAAATGGAACTGGCGCTGCGAGCCAGCGAAGCATTACTGCAGTTTAATCCTGAGGATCCGTATGAAATACGCGATCGCGGATTGATTTACGCGCAGCTGGAATGTGAACATGTTGCGCTGACAGATTTAAGTTATTTCGTTGAGCAATGTCCGGAAGACCCGATCAGCGAAATGATCCGTGCGCAGATTAATACTATTTCGCACAAGCAAATTGTATTGCATTGATTAATAACACTTTACCTACCGTTTAAGGCGATCCTATGAAACAAAAAGTGGTTAGCATTGGCGACATCAACGTGGCAAATGACCTGCCGTTCGTGCTGTTTGGCGGAATGAACGTGCTGGAATCCCGCGATCTGGCGATGCGCATTTGTGAGCACTACGTAACCGTTACTCAAAAGCTGGGTATCCCTTACGTGTTCAAAGCCTCCTTTGATAAAGCCAACCGTTCTTCCATCCACTCTTACCGTGGGCCAGGCCTTGAAGAAGGGATGAAAATCTTCCAGGAACTGAAGCAGACGTTTGGCGTAAAAGTGATCACCGACGTTCATGAAGCCAGCCAGGCACAGCCTGTTGCTGATGTGGTGGATGTGATTCAGCTTCCGGCATTCCTCGCACGTCAGACCGATCTGGTAGAAGCGATGGCGAAAACGGGCGCTGTTATTAACGTGAAAAAACCGCAATTCGTGAGCCCGGGCCAGATGGGCAATATCGTGGATAAATTCCATGAAGGCGGTAACGACAAGGTTATCCTGTGCGACCGTGGTGCGAACTTTGGTTATGACAACCTGGTTGTCGATATGCTGGGCTTTAGCGTGATGAAGAAAGTTTCCGGTAACTCTCCGGTGATTTTTGACGTCACCCACGCGCTGCAGTGCCGCGATCCGTTTGGCGCAGCAAGCGGCGGCCGTCGCGCACAGGTTACCGAACTGGCTCGTGCCGGTATGGCGGTAGGCCTGGCGGGTCTGTTTATTGAAGCGCACCCGGATCCAGCCCATGCCAAATGCGACGGTCCGTCCGCGCTGCCGTTGGCGAAACTGGAACAGTTCCTCACGCAGATTAAAGCAATCGACGATCTGGTGAAAAGCTTCGATGAGCTGGACACTGAAAACTAAGAGCGTTGAACAGGCCGGGGGATATACCTCCGGCCTGTTATTCCCATCAGGCGCCAAACGCGCCGTCAATAGTATGCATTGCGCCTGTCACAAACCCTGCTTCAGGGCCAGCAAGCCAGGCAACCATTCCGGCAACTTCTTCCGGTCGCCCATGCCGTTTTAGCGCCATAAAGCTGTGCATCAGCTCTTTCAACGGACCTTCTGCCGGATTGGCATCGGTATCAATCGGGCCGGGTTGCACAACGTTCACCGTAATACCACGTGGACCAAAATCACGAGCCAACCCTCTTGCCATTCCTTGTAGTGCCGACTTGCTTAACGCATAAGAAGCCATACCGGCAATGGGCATACGGTCACCGTTTACTGAACCGATAATGATGATTCGTCCACCCTCAGGCATCTGGCGTGCAGCCTCCACCGCGGCGTAGTAGGGGGCGTGAATATTAATGCGGAAAAGACGCTCAACTTCATCAGGATCCTGATCCAGCGCGTCGCCGAACAGGATAATCCCGGCGTTAACGACCAACACATCTAACGGGCCACTTTCCCGCACCCGTGCGATAACGTCCTCGCGTCTGGCGCTGTCGGTTTGCGCCGTGCGGGTGCCAGTCTCATCGGCCAGCGCTTTGGCGGCGTCAGGAGAGCCGGAATACGTGAAGGTGACGGATGCCCCCTCCGCGGCAAAGCGGCGTACAATTGCCGCGCCGATCCCACGACTACCACCAAGAACCAGCACCGATTTACCCTTGAATGAAGACATCAGATACTCCTTGAACAATTATGTAGTGATCGATATATAATGGCCGCATGGTTTTCTGTCAATGGATTTATAATGATCACTACAAAATGTTCGCGTGCGCCGGGGCGACCGCGTAATTTTGACCCGGAACAGGCGGTTGCGACGGTACAACGTTTATTTCACGCCCACAGCTACGATACTGTTAGCGTGGCGGATGTCACTCAGGTTCTGGGTATCAAACCCCCCAGTTTCTACGCGGCTTTCGGGAATAAGCTCGGCCTCTATCAGCGAGTATTGAGCCGTTACGTGCAAACCGATGCGATCCCTTTTGACGATATTTTACGTGCGGACAGGCCCGTTGCTGACTGTCTGGCAACGCTGCTTGAGGAAGCGGCACGTCATTACGCTGCTGATCCTGATGCGGCAGGATGTTTAGTGCTGGAGGGAACACATTGCAATGATCCTGAGGCGCGCAATGCCGCCCGCGCGTTCTACTCGGTAGCTGAAAATAAGATCCATAACTTTATTGCCCAGCGTTACCCCGCAGAGGCGAAAAGTATGACCGATTATGTCTGTACCACGATGTTGGGTTTGTCGGGAAAAGCGCGTTGCGGACACTCGCTTGAACAACTGGTATCCAGCGCGCAACTTGCCAGCCTTGCGTTTCGGCACAGGTTTCCTGATTAGCTATGCACAAAAAAGGAAGATAAACATGATGAGTAAAATGGGCCTTTGCTTCAAAACTCCTCCTCCTGCTATTCGTAATATGGCGTTGGCTGCAATGCTGATGGGAACATCCTCATTGGCTCCTGCACAGGATAAGGCTGATGTTATTTTGTATAACGGCCAGCTTATTACCATGGACGAACAACAGCCAAACGCGCAGGCTCTGGCGGTAAAAGGGCAACACATTATTGCTGTCGGAAATAATGACGAGATTAAAAAATGGTCAGGACAGAATACGCGAGAAATTAACCTGGCGGGTAAAACGGTTATCCCCGGATTAATTGATGCGCATCTGCATGGTATTCGCGGAGGAAGGACGTTCTTATTCGAAACCTACTGGTTTGATGCCAAAACGTTACCTGATGCTCTGCGCAAACTGTCGCAATCGGCAGAAGAGAAAAATACGGCGCAGTGGGTGGCCGTGGTGGGATCATGGATACCTGAACAATTTGCCGAAAAGCGAGACCCAACCCTACAGGAACTCAATCAGGCGCTGCCTGCAAATCCTGCGTATATTCAGAGTCTTTATGACTATGCGTTGTTAAATCAACACGCTATTGATGCTCTCAAGCTTAACAGCCCTACGCCAGCTATCCCCGCTGGGATAATTATAGAGCGCAACGATAAAGGTTTTGCCACGGGGAAATTACGCGGCACCATTGGCAGTTTTAACCAACTTTTCGCTCAGATCAGTCAGGATAATAATGTAGGAGAAAACCTCAATGCCTTTATTCACTATTTAAATAAACGGGGTGTAGTGGGTTTTATTGACCCTTCAGCTGGGCAAGAACAGGCTTATCGCGATTTCTTTAGATTTCAGCAACAGCCGCCAATGAGGATGCGTGTTGGATATCGCTTATCTGCACCGCCCGGTAATGAGACCGAGTGGTTTAAACAGCGTCTGGCGTTTCGTCCGGCAGTGCATGATGATGGGAAAATATCCTTCTTAGGTTTTGGTGAAAGCCTGGTGCTGGAAATGAATGATGGCGTGCGGATGTCATCCGGATTTAGTTCATCGCCAGATGCCAAAAATGAACAATATAAGGTGTTACAGCTGGCGGCGCAGGAAGGTGTCCCCGTTGAAATACATGCTTATACCGATGATAGCGCAGACGCAATTTTGGATGTCATTAGCGAGGTGGCGAAATCACATGATATTTCCCAGCTTCGCTGGTCAATTGCCCATTTAAATACCGGTACGGCAGAGACGATAGCCCGGATGAAGCAATTAGGCTTAGCCTATTCTGTACAGATGGGGCCGTATTTTGAATCTCCCGCCATTGAACGCGCTAATGGCAACGCCGTTGCAGCACAGTCATCCCCCATTAAACCCGCACTGGAGCAAGGCGTGATCGTTGCAGGGGGGACGGATGCGACAAGAATAGGCGTTGCGGGTGTGTGGCATGCCATTGAATACCATGTGACGGGGAAAGCGCTCGATGGCTCTGTGCGTGACGAGAAACGCCGGGTCAGCCGGGAAGATGCGTTAAAAATGTATACGCTAAACGCCGCCTGGCTGGCATTTGCCGAACAGCAGAGAGGGAGTTTACGCGCAGGCAAGCTCGCTGATTTTGCCGTTCTGGATCAGGATATTCTGGCCGTTGCGGCAGATAAACTGCACCAGACACAAGCGCTATTCACGTTTGTGGATGGCCAGCAGGTTTATCCAGAGCAATAAGCATGGATAAAAAAACGGCCCTGCAAAGGGCCGTGGGTTGCACCTGAGTCGATTATCAGGCGAATATCGTCATCAGGTAGGCGATAAACAGTGCCAGATGCGCTGCACCGTTGAGCACATTGGTGCGTCCGGTGGAGAAGGAGATATGGCACAGCACCAGCGAAGAAACCATGACAATCATCTCTGGGGCGCCCAGCGCGAACACCAGGTCATTCCCCGTTGCCCACGCAATCAGTGTGACGACAGGTACGGTCAGTGAGATGGTGGCAAGTACCGAGCCGAAGAATAAATTCATCGCTCGCTGCACCTGGTTGTTCAGGACCGCTTTCAGCGCACCTAAACCCTCTGGGGAGAGAATGAGCAACGCTACCAGGAAACCGGTAAATGCCACTGGTGCATTCAACTCAGTGAGTAATGTTTCCAGCGGATTGGCATTCATTTTGGTAACGGCAATAACGGCAATCAAATGGATGACAAGCCAGGCGGCGTGCCATAGATTGCTGTGCGCTGAAGGTTTACCGTGATGTGGGTCGTCGTCGTCGCCCTCATCTTCATGCTCGTAAATAAACAGGCTCTGGTGTGTTTTGGTCTGGATCAACAAAAATACGCCGTACATTGCTGCTGAAATTAACGCCACCAGCAGTGCCTGTGCAGTGGTGAAATTCGCTCCCGGTAATGCCATCGGGAATACCAGCACGATAATGGCCAGCGGGAATAAAGCGATTAAATACTGCTTAATACCGAACAGGTTCATATACTGGGTAGCAAATTTTCGGCCGCCCAACAGTAATGAAAATCCGACCAGCCCACCGGTTACGATCATAATGATGGAATAGAGCGTATCGCGCATTAGCGTGGGCGCGGCGTCACCGGTTGCCATTAATGCGGAAATTAAACTGACTTCGAGAATAACCACCGAAAGGCTGAGAATCAGCGAGCCATAGGGCTCACCAAGTCGGTGAGCTAATACGTCTGCATGACGGACAACGCTGAATGCGCTACTTAATATACCAACAAGGGCTAGTGCGTTAATGCCGATGACCACTGGTAGTGACTGACTGCTCCCCCAAAAGAACAGTACTACCAGCGCCAAGATCGGAAAGGCGAGTGAGGTCTCCTTGTGGCGGGTTTTTACCGCCTCATGTGCATGTGTCATGTAATTCATTCTCCATCTCTGCAGGTGCTTATAATTATAAATGTATTAAAGAATGTAAAAAATAACAGATCTTTCGGTATTTCCGATCTGATTTTACGTAATTTTACGGCATGGACCATTTTTTGCATCAAAGTGAGCAAAATGGGGTGTCTTGTTAAGAGAGTATTTAAATAACAAGATGTTAGGTTTCTGAATCAATCAAAATATCACACGATGATATGCTGGCGGTCGAGCCAGACCGGGACATAAAAAGAGGATATAAAGTGCCGTTGAGTCTTTGTTGCCTTGCATGCAGTCGGTGAATTGCCTATTGTCCTGGTATTGGTTTCAAAATGAGCAGTAAAAAAGCCTGGAAGGCGTCAAAAAAGTTGTCGCAGGGAAGTCGCAGTGGCGGAGGTGTAAGGTGTTAACGCGTGATTTTTTATTGAATGCTGACTGTAAGACGGCATTTGGTGATATTGAAGAATCACTACTCTGGTCGGCGGAACAACGGGCAGCCTCACTGGCCGCCACGCTTGCCTGCCGTCCAGATGATGGACCGGTGTGGATCTTTGGTTATGGATCGTTGATGTGGAACCCGGCGTTAGAGTTTGAAGAGTCCTGTACCGGGACGTTAGTCGGCTGGCATCGCGCATTTTGTTTGCGCCTGACGGCAGGGCGAGGAACGGCGTGTCAGCCGGGACGGATGTTGGCCCTGAAAGAGGGGGGGCGCACTACGGGTGTGGCATACCGTTTACCGGATGCATCGCTGGAGCAAGAGCTGTCCCTGCTGTGGAAGCGTGAAATGATCACCGGATGTTATCTTCCAACCTGGTGTCAGCTCACGCTGGATGATGGCCGAACGGTGAGCGCGCTGGTCTTTATTATGGATCCGCGACATCCATTGTTTGAGTCCGATACCCGTGCTCAGGTTATCGCGCCGCTTATTGCTTCTGCCAGTGGACCATTGGGAACCAACGCGCAATATCTGTTCTCGCTGGAACAGGAATTGGTGAAGTTGGGGATGCAGGATGACTGTCTTAACGATCTGGTGATTACGGTCAAAAGATTGTTGGGAGAGAGCCTGCCGGAAGGCGTTATGCGCCCCGGATTTGCCTAAGCGTTGCCGGGTTATCTGTTGTGTGCCCGATAAGCGTAGCTGCTTTCGGGCATTACATCATCAGGCTGCAATATAACTGATTGAATGCTCCAGAGACTGGCTGTGGCTGTCGATCAGCACGTTCCAGACGCCGGTATACGGTACGGTCAGCCATGCATTATCACGATTCTGCACGCTTAAAATGTCGGTCTGCGTGTCTTTGACGTGATTTTTCTCGCTCATCAGATGGATGTGACAACGCTCTGAACAGCGTACCACCACCGTATCTCCACCAAATAATTTCAAACTTGCCTTCACTAATGCCATTTTTCACCCCGTTCTTGAAAACAACGTACTTTCTGTCGAAAGTGCTGCGTGATGTTGTTCACATTTCACTCATTGCATAACACCAAAGGGGAGGGCGTGGGATGCTGATTTTGATCAAAAAATGGCATAACGGTTAAACAAAAATGACAAAATCCCTTAAAAGGGTTGAAAGGGCGAGCTTACGTTTAACGAAACCGCGCCCATCTGAGATTAAATCGGGAAATTTCCGGCACTTTCAGTATGCTTGCCTGAAAGAGTTGGCATCAGAAGGTCAAAACCTTATCTGCTGCCAGCGTCCACTGAGCCAGTTCCACCAGCGTACCGACTTCAACGCCATCAATTAACGGCAGTGCAGTGATCCCGCGGCCATCGGTACAGGTTTTGCAGAGTTTTACCGGAACGTTTTGTGCTGTCAGGATTTCCAGCATTTGCTGAATATTATAACCTTCTGCGGGTTTCTGCCCGCGCAGCCCTGCAGTGACGGCATCCGACATTAAAAACAGGCGCAGGTCGAGGCTACTCTCCTGCTCGCGCAGAGCGATGGCCAGACGCAGACTGTTGAATAACGACTCACTTCCATAGGCTGCACCGTTCGCGATGATCACTATCTTTTGCATTTTGACTCCTGTTGTCGAATGGGAGGGATAATTACCAGCGGCTATGTTACTCCGTGTTGACTGTTGTGGAAAATGACGGAGGGGCAAATCAGTAAGTACCCCTTTATTTCCGGGTCAGAAAAGCCTGAAAACGGGGATAAGGGCTGCAAATCAGGGCTGAAGGCGTTATGGTTTAGGTTAAGTACTACGCCATAATTTATTGATGTAAGAAACAACTGACGATTTGAGCCGTTATTTTCACGCTTTTTGTGCTGTATTCACACTCTTGCTGCTGGCAGGAGGTACTGCCAGTGCGCAGTCTTCCTTCATGCAGCGCGCTGAAAACCCTTTCGATAACAACAATGATGGCTTGCCAGACCTCGGTATGGCGCCAGAATCCCGCGCGGGCGAAAAACAGTTTGCTGAAGTGGTCAAAGCCTTTGGTGAAGCCAGCATGATCGATAACGGACTTGATACTGGCGAACAAGCCAAACAGTTTGCATTTGGTCAGGTTCGCGACACGGTCAGTGAGCAGGTAAATCAACAGCTTGAATCCTGGCTTTCTCCGTGGGGGAATGCCAGCGTTGGGCTGCAGGTGGATAATGAAGGCAGTTTTACCGGCAGTCGGGGAAGCTGGTTTATTCCGTGGCAGGATAATCAACGCTTTCTGACCTGGAGTCAGTTGGGGCTCACCCAACGTGACGAAGGGCTGGTGAGTAATGCGGGGATTGGACAACGCTGGGTACGCGACGGTTGGTTGCTGGGCTATAACACCTTTTACGATAACCTGCTGGACGAGAATCTGTCGCGCGGCGGGTTTGGCGCCGAGGCGTGGGGAGAGTATCTGCGGCTATCCGCCAACTACTACCAGCCGTTTTCCTCGTGGCAGAATCGTTCTTCAACACAGGAACAAAGGATGGCGCGGGGCTACGACCTTACCGCGTTGATGCGGCTACCCTTTTATGAGCATCTCAATACCAGCGTCAGCGTCGAGCAATATTTTGGCGATCGGGTGGACCTTTTCCACTCGGGAACGGGCTACCGCAACCCGGTGGCGGTAAATTTGGGACTGAGCTATACGCCAGTACCGTTGATTACGGTGACCGCGCAGCATAAACAAGGCGAAAGCGGGATAAGCCAAAATAATCTGGGATTGACCCTCAATTATCGTTTTGGCGTTCCGCTAAAAAAACAGCTAATGGTGAGTGAAGTCGCAAGCAGCCGATCGCTGCGCGGGAGCCGTTATGACGATCCTCAGCGTAACAGCCTGCCAACGCTGGAATATCGCCAGCGTAAAACCTTATCTGTATTTCTGACAACACCGCCGTGGGATCTGAAACCCGGCGAGACGGTAGCGTTGAAATTACAGGTGCGTAGTCGGTATGGCATCCGCCATCTGACATGGCAGGGAGACACGAAAGCATTGAGTTTAACGGCCGGAAGCCATCCTCGCAGTGCGCAGGTCTGGACGATTATTATGCCGAAGTGGGATAGCAGTGAAGGAGCAACCAACCGTTGGCGGCTCTCCGTCGTTGTGGAAGACGAGCAGGGCCAGCGTGTCTCTTCCAATGAGATCACGCTATCACTGGCCGAACCGTTTAATGCCGTTTCGGGAAATAATCCTCGTTAATACTCGCGTTATCAGAAAATGCGTTCCTGGTGTACCCATACCGCGGCTTCAACGCGTGATTTAAGCTTCATTTTCTTCAGCATATGCTTCACATGCACTTTTACCGTGCTTTCGGTGATGTCGAGGCGGCGCGCAATCATCTTGTTAGGCAGCCCCTGGGCGATGAGCTTCAGAATATCGCGTTCACGCGGCGTCAACTGAGTCACATCACGATCGGAGGTCGCACGGTTAGCGCGCAGGCTGGCGGCCAGCACAGGGGTTAAGGCTTCACTCAGTACCATTTCGCCGGCGGCGGCTTGTTGCAATGCTTTCAGTAGATCTTCTGGCTCCATGTCTTTCAACAGATAGCCGTCAGCACCGCGTTTCAGGGCGGTCACTACGTCTTCTTCATGGTTGGAAACACTGAAAACGACGATGCGTCCGGACAGAGATTTCTCTCGTAGCTTATCAAGCGTTTCCAGACCGTTCATGCCGGGCATGTTGAGGTCTAACAGGATCAGATCGGGATCAAGGGATTCAGCCAGCTCGATACCCTGCTCGCCATTACTGGCTTCGCCGACCACGGTGATATCGGACGCCATGCTGACAAGCTGTTTTACACCGGTGCGCAGCATCGGATGATCGTCGATCAACAGGATGGTTGCCGGTTCCAGATTACTCATGGGTATCTCCTTGGACTTCTGTGAAGTTTGTTTCGGGAATAAAAGTGACAGCAACTTCAGTACCGCCCGTCTCTCGACGGCGTACACGGCAATCGCCGCGCAAGCTCTGCGCACGGTCGCGCATTATAATCATGCCGTAGTGGTTACTGCGTTCGGCGTTTTCCGGTACGCCGCAGCCGTTATCTTGAACGGTCAATTTGACCTGTTTGCCATTTTGCACCACCGTCACGATTACTTCATTGGCCTGGGAGTGTTTAAGCGCATTACTCAGGGCCTCACGGGCAATCTGCAGCAGGTGGATCGCCTGATGGGATGGAACCAGGCGCGGCGGCAGCTGATAATCTAGCTTCACCGTAAAACCAAAGCGAGCGCTGTATTCCTGGCAACTGGCTTCCAGCGCAGGCCGCAATCCAGGCTCAGTCAACTGCAAACGGAAGGTGGTCAGCAATTCACGTAGCTGTGCCCAGGAGGCGTTCAGCTCGTTACGAATCTGACTTAGCAGCTCACGACTGTTCTCAGGGAGTGCGTCGCCCTGCATCTGCAAACAGCTGACCTGCATTTTCATACAGGAGAGCGATTGTGCAATAGAATCATGGAGTTCGCGAGCAATGGTGGCACGCTCTTCCATGACGATCAACTGCTGCTGACGTTCCTGGTGCCTGTCCAGCGCCAGTGTTGCGGTGAGTTGCTCTACCAGAGTATCGACCAGTTGCTGCTGATCGTGACTGAGATGACGCCCGTACGGCAAGGTGGCGAGCAGAATACCGTACTGGGTATGTGCATCGGTCAGCCGCCATTTCAGCGTAGTGCCACCCTCAATGGCGGGCAGTGTGCCTCGAGGACACAGATGACAACCTTTTTCATCGCAACTGGCACTCGACTGGCAGGTAAATTCCTGATGATTATCTTCATCTTCCAGGTCATAAACCCGCAACTCAATATCGTGCAGCAGCGTTAAATTTTGCAACCCGTTGAGTACTGGTGAAAGCCGCTCACACAGCGGTATCTGTGAGTGCAGACGGCGGTTGGCTTGCCACAGGAAAGAGAGGATCTGGTTTTTATGTTCCAGACCTGCGGTTTTTTCCTGTACCCGCTGTTCCAGTACGGCGTAACTTTCGGCCAGTTCTTCTGACATATTGTTCAGTGCCGAACCCAGTGCCGCCATCTCATTACGCCCGCTGATATGCGCACGTTGCGTAAAATCACGCTGGCTGACGGCGCGCGCCATCGCCAACAGCTGTTTCCATGGCTGCAACAGGCGTACGCGCAGCCAGATAATCGTAAAGACCAGCAGCAGAGCCATAAACACCGCCATCAGGCGATGCAGCATAACGACGCGTTCAATACGCAACTCCGTGGTATGGTCAAAGGCGGTAACCAGCTTATCCAGCCCGGTCACAAAGCGTGAAACGTCATCGGCGACCGCATCACCCGTTTGTGCATGCTTAAGCCCCGGTGCCAGTTCGGTGTGCCAGTAATCCTGCAATGCTTTTAACTGGGCCTGCTGGCCGTCGCGCTGTGCGGCACGAGTCAGTTCAGGGCTAAACGCTGTTTGTTCCATTTCATCCAGCAGTGGTTGATCGCTGGCGTCCAGCGGTACGGCAGCCAGCAAACGGTAGCTCTGCATCCGTAGCGAGCCGGCTTTATTGATTGCGTGAGCGCTACCCTGAATGCCTTGTACCAGCCAACCGGAGACAGCCATACCCGCCACGCCAAGCGCGGTAGACAGTAAAACAATCAGCGCCACCTGGTTAACCAGCGTAAGCGGGGAAAGACAACGTTTAAACATGTGACTTCTTCCTTCGGGTTTTCAGTGAGCAGAAAACCTTATTGAATGACGATTCTGCTGCAGGCAGTGCCGCTATTCTCAGCGATACACTGGAGTATACCCATACCTCAAACGGGCTACCCCTTAATTGCCGACGGGGGGAGAGATCCCGGACGTTGGGGAGTAGGGTGCGACAGAAGCGTGAAAAACCACATCTTTTTTACCGAAGTTATGTACTCATTTAGGGTAATGATAAATTTTAGGCGTTAATAATGACACCTTTTCCTTTGATTTATATCAACTTACCCCCGGCTGTAAACCCTAATGTTGCAGGCATCGAAACAAGTATCAGAGGTGTCTATGAGTCACTCATCTGCCCCGGAAAGGGCATCTGGATCTGTAATTACAGAATGGCGGCCGGAAGATCCCGCCTTTTGGCAACAAAGAGGTCATCGTATTGCCAGCCGCAACCTGTGGATTTCCGTCCCTTGTCTGCTGCTGGCGTTTTGCGTATGGATGTTATTTAGCGCAGTGGCGGTGAACTTACCGAAAGTGGGATTCGATTTCACCACTGAGCAGCTGTTTATGCTGACGGCATTGCCTTCAGTTTCCGGCGCACTGCTGCGCGTACCGTACTCCTTTATGGTTCCTCTGTTCGGCGGTCGTCGCTGGACGGCATTCAGCACAGGTATCCTGATCATCCCCTGCGTGTGGTTAGGCTTTGCTGTGCAGGATACCACCACGCCGTTCAGTACCTTTATTATTATCTCCCTGCTGTGCGGCTTTGCCGGTGCAAACTTTGCGTCCAGCATGGCAAACATCAGCTTCTTCTTTCCAAAGCAGAAGCAGGGTGGGGCGTTGGGGCTGAACGGTGGTTTGGGCAACATGGGCGTCAGTGTGATGCAACTGGTTGCGCCGCTGGTGGTCTCACTGTCCATTTTCGCCGCTTTTGGCAGCCACGGCGTTGAACAGCCGGACGGCACGCAGCTGTATCTGGCCAATGCCGCCTGGATTTGGGTACCGTTCCTTGCGATTTTCACGCTGGCGGCATGGTTTGGCATGAACGAACTGGCAACGTCGAAAGCGTCGTTAAAAGAGCAATTGCCGGTGCTGAAACGCGGGCATCTGTGGATTATGAGCCTGCTGTATCTGGCAACCTTCGGCTCTTTTATCGGCTTCTCCGCAGGTTTCGCGATGCTGTCAAAAACGCAGTTCCCGGAAGTGCAGATCCTGCATTACGCCTTCTTTGGCCCGCTGATTGGTGCACTGGCGCGTTCTGCCGGCGGGGCAATTTCCGACCGTCTGGGCGGGACTCGCGTGACATTGGTTAACTTCGTGTTGATGGCCGTCTTCAGCGCCTTACTGTTCCTGACCCTGCCAACCGATGGGGTAGGTGGTAACTTTATTGCCTTCTTCGCGGTATTCCTGGCGCTGTTCCTGACGGCTGGTCTGGGTAGTGGCTCAACTTTCCAGATGATCTCTGTCATCTTCCGTAAGCTGACAATGGACCGGGTGAAAGCGGAAGGCGGTTCTGAAGAGAAAGCGATGCGTGAGGCAGCGACTGACACAGCAGCGGCTTTGGGTTTTATCTCAGCGATTGGCGCGATTGGCGGCTTCTTTATTCCGAAAGCGTTTGGTACGTCTTTGGCATTAACGGGCTCGCCGGTTGATGCAATGAAAGTGTTTCTGATCTTCTATGTCGCCTGCGTGGTCATCACCTGGGTGGTATACGGCCGTCATTCTAAAAAGTAAAAAAGTTGTATACACAAAATCAATCGAGCTGCATCAAGGCAGGCAAGTGAGAAATCCCCAGGCGCTTACCGAAGTGAGTGACTGGGGAGAACGAGCGCAGCCAACGCAGAAGCAGTTTGAATGATGAAGTGTAGGTTGATTATCCATTGCGCGGTGTTAGACCGCGCTTTTTTTTGTCTTAAATTAGTTACAACATACTTTTGTATTGTGACATAACAACAGCCTGTAAGAGTGGTGCCAAGAATATGCTAAGCAGGGGGGATACCCCTTAATACCCACTTGTAAAGAATTTAACATTTGCACGAGAAGTTGTTTTTGGAATCTGCTTATAAATCAATTAATTATATTTAAAATCAATATCCTACTTAAGGGGTATACGAAAATTAACCACCTATTTTCATCCCTGTCTGCCTTGATCGTTATCAATTATCACGCCCTTTCAGAGCGTTACCTTCACTCCCAATCAAGCAATGTCGATTTATCAGAGAGCCGTCAGGCTCCTACAGGAGAAAACCGATGAGTAAATTCCTGGACCGGTTTCGTTACTTCAAGCAGAAGGGCGAAACCTTTGCCGATGGGCACGGCCAGCTTCTCAACACCAACAGGGACTGGGAGGATGGATACCGCCAGCGTTGGCAGCATGACAAAGTCGTGCGTTCAACCCACGGCGTAAACTGCACCGGCTCATGCAGTTGGAAAATCTACGTGAAAAATGGTCTGGTAACCTGGGAAACCCAGCAAACTGACTACCCGCGTACTCGTCCTGATCTGCCAAACCACGAACCTCGCGGCTGCCCGCGTGGTGCGAGCTATTCCTGGTATCTCTACAGCGCTAACCGCCTCAAATATCCGCTGATGCGCAAACGTCTGATGAAGATGTGGCGTGAAGCGAAAAGACTGCACAGCGATCCCGTTGACGCCTGGGCCTCCATCATCGAAGACGCCGATAAAGCAAAAAGCTTCAAACAAGCGCGTGGTCGTGGCGGGTTTGTCCGTTCTTCCTGGCAGGAAGTCAACGAACTGATTGCGGCATCTAACGTCTATACCGTGAAAACCTATGGTCCTGACCGCGTTGCGGGTTTCTCACCGATCCCGGCGATGTCGATGGTTTCTTATGCGTCCGGTGCTCGTTACTTGTCACTGATTGGCGGTACCTGCCTGAGCTTCTACGATTGGTACTGCGACCTGCCGCCTGCCTCTCCGCAGACCTGGGGCGAGCAGACTGATGTGCCGGAATCTGCTGACTGGTACAACTCCAGCTACATCATCGCCTGGGGTTCTAACGTACCGCAGACCCGTACTCCGGATGCGCACTTCTTCACAGAAGTTCGCTACAAAGGGACCAAAACGGTCGCGATTACGCCGGACTACGCAGAAATCGCCAAGCTTTGCGACCTGTGGCTGGCACCGAAGCAGGGGACTGATGCCGCAATGGCGCTGGCGATGGGCCACGTTATGCTGCGTGAGTTCCATCTCGACAACCCAAGCCAGTACTTTACCGACTACGTGCGTCGTTACACCGACTTCCCGATGCTGGTGATGCTCGAAGAGCGCGACGGTTACTATGCCACCGGTCGTATGCTGCGTGCGGCGGATTTGGTCGATTCTCTGGGCCAGGAAAACAACCCGGAATGGAAAACTGTCGCGATTAACAGCAACGGCGAGATGGTTGCGCCGAACGGTTCAATCGGTTTCCGCTGGGGCGAAAAAGGTAAATGGAACCTGGAGCAGCGCGACGGTACGTCTGGTGCCGAAACGGAACTGCAACTTAGCCTGCTGGGTAGCCAGGATGATATCGCGGAAGTCGGTTTCCCGTACTTCGGTGGCGAAGGAACTGAACATTTCAATAAAGTCGAACTGGAAAACGTTCTGCTGCATAAACTGCCGGTTAAACGACTCCAGTTGGCCGATGGCTCTACGGCGCTGGTGACCACCGTTTACGATCTGACCATGGCTAACTACGGCCTTGAGCGTGGTCTGAATGATGAAAACTGCGCGACCAGCTACGATGACGTAAAAGCGTATACCCCTGCGTGGGCAGAAAAAATCACCGGTGTTTCACGTTCTCAAATTGTGCGTATTGCCCGTGAATTTGCTGATAACGCCGATAAAACCCACGGACGTTCGATGATCATCGTCGGTGCGGGTCTGAACCACTGGTATCACCTCGATATGAACTATCGCGGCCTGATCAACATGCTGATTTTCTGCGGCTGTGTCGGTCAGAGCGGCGGCGGCTGGGCACACTATGTGGGCCAGGAAAAACTGCGTCCACAGACCGGCTGGCAGCCACTGGCGTTTGCACTTGACTGGCAGCGTCCTGCGCGTCACATGAACAGTACGTCCTACTTCTATAACCACTCCAGCCAGTGGCGCTATGAGACGGTAACAGCGCAAGAATTGCTGTCGCCGATGGCGGATAAATCCCGCTATAGCGGTCATCTGATCGACTTCAACGTGCGCGCCGAGCGTATGGGCTGGTTGCCGTCCGCACCGCAGTTGGGGACTAACCCGCTGTACATTGCGCGTGAGGCGGAAAAAGCGGGGATGACACCCGTCGATTACACCGTTAAATCGCTGAAAGAAGGTTCTATTCGCTTTGCGGCAGAACAACCAGAAAACGGTAAAAACCATCCACGTAACCTGTTTATCTGGCGCTCTAATCTGCTGGGTTCATCCGGTAAAGGCCATGAATACATGCTGAAGTATCTGCTGGGTACTGAGCACGGTATTCAGGGACTGGATCTGGGTAAACAGGGCGGCGTGAAACCAGAAGAAGTGGAATGGCAGGATAATGGTCTCGACGGCAAGCTGGATCTGGTGGTGACGCTGGACTTCCGTTTGTCGAGCACCTGTCTGTATTCCGACATCGTGCTGCCAACGGCCACCTGGTATGAAAAAGACGACATGAATACCTCGGATATGCATCCGTTTATTCATCCGCTGTCTGCTGCTGTTGACCCGGCCTGGGAATCGAAAAGCGACTGGGAAATCTACAAAGCCATCGCCAAGAAATTCTCTGAAGTTTGTGTGGGTCACCTTGGCAAAGAAACCGACGTGGTGACACTGCCTATCCAGCACGACTCTGCTGCTGAACTGGCGCAGCCGCTGGACGTGAAAGACTGGAAAAAAGGCGAATGTGACCTGATCCCTGGCGTCACCGCACCGCACATCATGACCGTCGAGCGTGATTACCCGGCAACTTACGAGCGCTTCACCTCTATCGGCCCGTTGATGGACAAAGTCGGTAACGGTGGTAAAGGGATTGCCTGGAATACTCAGAGCGAAATGGATCTGCTGCGTAAGCTCAATTACACCAAGGCAGAAGGTCCGGCGAAAGGCCAGCCTTGTCTTAATACAGCCATTGATGCCGCTGAGATGATCCTGACGCTGGCACCGGAAACGAATGGCCAGGTCGCCGTTAAGGCCTGGGCTGCGCTGAGTGAATTTACCGGCCGTGACCATACGCATCTGGCGCTGAATAAAGAAGACGAGAAGATTCGCTTCCGCGATATTCAGGCGCAACCGCGCAAAATCATCTCCAGCCCGACCTGGTCAGGTCTGGAAGATGAACATGTTTCTTATAACGCCGGTTACACCAACGTTCATGAGCTAATCCCATGGCGCACGTTGTCTGGTCGCCAGCAGCTGTATCAGGATCACCAGTGGATGCGTGACTTCGGTGAAAGCTTGCTGGTCTATCGTCCGCCAATCGACACCCGTTCGGTGAAAGAGGTGATGGGCGAGAAGTCCAATGGCAACCCTGAAAAAGCGCTCAACTTCCTGACGCCGCACCAGAAGTGGGGTATCCACTCTACCTACAGTGACAACCTGCTGATGCTGACGTTAGGTCGCGGCGGTCCGATTGTGTGGATGAGTGAAGCCGATGCGAAAGATTTGGGCATCGAAGATAACGACTGGATCGAAGTTTTCAACAGCAACGGTGCCTTAACTGCCCGTGCCGTTGTCAGCCAACGTGTGCCGGCCGGGATGACCATGATGTACCACGCGCAGGAACGTATTGTGAACCTGCCTGGTTCAGAAATTACCCAGCAGCGTGGCGGGATCCATAACTCGGTAACGCGTATTACGCCGAAACCGACCCACATGATCGGCGGCTATGCACATCTGGCCTACGGCTTTAACTACTACGGCACCGTAGGGTCGAACCGTGATGAGTTCGTTGTGGTACGTAAGATGAAGAACATTGACTGGTTGGATGGTGAAGGCAATGACCAGGTACAGGAGAGCGTAAAATGAAAATTCGTTCACAAGTCGGCATGGTGCTGAATCTCGATAAGTGCATCGGTTGCCACACCTGTTCAGTAACCTGCAAAAACGTCTGGACCAGCCGTGAAGGTGCCGAATATGCCTGGTTCAACAACGTTGAAACGAAGCCAGGTACGGGGTTCCCGACTGACTGGGAAAACCAGGAAAAATGGAAGGGCGGTTGGATCCGTAAAATCAACGGCAAGCTGGTGCCGCGCATGGGTAACAAAGCGCTGCTGCTGGGTAAAATCTTTGCTAACCCGCATCTGCCGGGCATTGATGATTACTACGAGCCGTTTGATTTTGACTATCAGACGCTGCACAACGCGCCCGCTGATAGCAAGGCGCAGCCGATCGCCCGTCCGCGCTCGCTGATTACCGGTCAGCGTATGGACAAAATCACCAAAGGTCCGAACTGGGAAGATGACCTGGGCGGTGAGTTTGAGAAGCTGGCGAAAGACCAGAACTTCGAAAATATGCAGAAGGCGATGTACGGGCAGTTTGAAAACACCTTCATGATGTATCTGCCGCGGCTGTGCGAGCACTGCCTGAACCCGGCGTGCGTGGCGACCTGCCCGAGCGGTGCCATCTACAAGCGTGAAGAAGATGGCATCGTGCTGATCGATCAGGACAAGTGCCGCGGCTGGCGTATGTGCATCACCGGGTGTCCGTACAAGAAGATCTACTTCAACTGGAAGAGCGGTAAATCTGAGAAGTGCATCTTCTGCTATCCGCGTATTGAAGCTGGCCAACCGACGGTATGTTCTGAAACCTGTGTCGGTCGTATTCGTTATCTCGGCGTGTTGCTGTATGACGCCGATGCTATCGAAAGCGCTGCAAGCACCGAGAACGAGAAGGATCTGTATCAGAGTCAGTTGGACGTATTCCTCGATCCAAACGATCCGGCGGTGATTGAACAGGCACTGAAAGATGGCATTCCGCTGAGCGTGATCGACGCGGCCCAGCAGTCGCCGGTATACAAAATGGCGATGGACTGGAAGCTGGCGCTGCCGCTGCATCCGGAATACCGCACGTTACCAATGGTCTGGTATGTACCACCATTGTCACCGATTCAGTCCGCTGCTGATGCGGGTGAACTGGGTAGCAACGGTATTCTGCCGGACGTGGACAGCCTGCGTATCCCGGTTCAGTATCTGGCGAACCTGCTGACTGCGGGTGATACCCAGCCGGTACTGCGGGCGCTGAAACGTATGCTGGCGATGCGTCACTACAAACGCGCAGAAACTGTAGACGGCAAAGTCGATACCCGCGCGCTGGAAGAGGTCGGTCTGACTGAAGCCCAGGCACAAGAGATGTATCGTTACCTGGCGATTGCTAACTACGAAGATCGTTTTGTGATCCCGAGCAGCCATCGCGAACTGGCGCGTGAAGCATTCCCGGAGAAAAGCGGTTGTGGTTTCACCTTCGGTGATGGTTGCCACGGTTCTGATACGAAATTCAATCTGTTCAACAGTCGCCGCATTGATGCTGTCGATGTGACCAGTAAAACGGAGCCGCACCAATGATTGAACTCGTCATTGTTTCGCGTCTGCTCGAGTACCCGGATGCTGCCTTGTGGCAGTATCAGCAGGAACTTTTCGATGCACTCGCGTCATCTGAAAACCTGGACAAAGAGGATGCCCAGACGCTGGGCGTTTTCCTGCGCGATTTAACTGCGCAGGATATGCTGGATGCGCAGGCAAGCTATAGCGAACTGTTCGACCGTGGTCGTGCGACGTCACTATTGCTGTTTGAACATGTTCACGGTGAATCCCGCGATCGCGGCCAGGCGATGGTTGACCTGATGGCTCAGTATGAGCAGCACGGACTACAACTCGATAGCCGCGAATTGCCTGATCACTTGCCGCTGTATCTGGAATATCTCGCACAGTTGCCAAAAAGCGAAGCGTTAGGTGGCTTGCAGGATATCGCCCCGATTCTGGCGCTGCTCAGCGCGCGACTGCAACAGCGCGAAAGTCGCTACGCGGTGCTGTTCGATCTGCTGTTAAAGCTGGCGAATACCGCTATCGACAGCGACAAAGTGGCCGAAAAAATTGCGGATGAAGTTCGTGACGACACGCCGCAGGCATTGGATGCTGTTTGGGAAGAAGAGCAGGTGAAATTCTTTGCCGACCAGGGATGTGGTGAGTCTGAAATTTCTGCTCATCAACGTCGTTTTGCCGGGGCCGTTGCGCCGCAGTACCTGAACATCACCACCGGAGGACAGAACTAATGCACTTCCTGAATACGTTCTTCTTTGACATCTATCCGTATATTGCGGGTTCTGTCTTTCTGATTGGCAGCTGGTTACGCTACGACTACGGTCAGTATACCTGGCGTGCGGCTTCCAGCCAGATGCTGGATCGCAAAGGGATGAACCTTGCGTCAAACCTGTTTCACATTGGGATCCTCGGCATCTTCGCGGGTCATTTCCTGGGGATGCTGACGCCGCACTGGATGTACGAAGCGTGGTTGCCGCTTGAAGTGAAGCAAAAGATGGCGATGTTTGCCGGTGGTGCCAGTGGTGTGATGTGCCTGGTGGGGGGCGTGCTGCTGCTGAAACGTCGTCTGTTCAGTCCGCGCGTGCGTGCAACGACCACGGGTGCCGACATTCTGGTGCTGTCTGTTCTGGTTATCCAGTGTGCGCTGGGTCTGCTGACCATTCCGTTCTCGGCTCAGCATATGGACGGTAGCGAAATGATGAAGCTGGTGAACTGGGCGCAATCAGTGGTGACCTTCCACGGTGGGGCGTCTCAGTATCTGGATGGCGTAGCATTCATTTTCCGTATGCACCTGGTATTAGGTATGACGCTGTTCCTGTTGTTCCCGTTCTCGCGTCTGGTACATATCTGGAGCGTGCCAGTCGAGTATCTGACACGTAAATATCAGATTGTGCGCGCCCGTCATTAATTTCGCGTTGTAACGCACCAAACCCCGCTTCGGCGGGGTTTTTTTATGCCAGTTCGCCGGATGGCGGCGTAACCGCCTTATCCAGCCTACGTAGGTGTCAGTGGACTTTGTAGGCCTGATAAGCACAGCGCATCAGGCAAATTGTGGGCACGTATCGAGTTTGTAGGCCTGACGAGCGCGCGCACCAGGCAAATTGCGGGCATGTATCGACTTTGTAGGCCTGATAAGCGCAGCGCATCAGGCAAATAAAGGGCATTGAAGATTGATTTTGTGTTGGTACTTTATGAAGTAAGGGGGGGGGAGAAGGATGACTCAGCGCTATGCGCTTCGCCCTTCGGGTCGTTGCCTGCGGTAACGCTTTCTCGCTATGCTCGAATCGAACCTCAGTCGAAGCTTTTCATCCTTCCCGCATGGGCAGAATATAGGGCATTGCGTATTGATTGAGATGTAGTGCTTTAGGAAGTGATGGTGGTGGGGGAAGGATTACTCAGCGCTGCGCGCTTCGCCCTTCGGGTCGTTGCCTGCGGCAACGCTTTCTCGCTAACGCTCGAATCGAACCTTAGTCGAAGCTTCTCATCCTTCCCACATCGGAAGAATATGAGGTATTGCAGATTGATTTTGTGTTGGTATTTTATGAAGTGATGGTGGTGGGGGAAGGATTCGAACCTTCGAAGTCGATGACGGCAGATTTACAGTCTGCTCCCTTTGGCCGCTCGGGAACCCCACCAGGGGTAATTCAAATTGTAGGCAGTGCTTGAAGATGGTGGTGGGGGAAGGATTCGAACCTTCGAAGTCGATGACGGCAGATTTACAGTCTGCTCCCTTTGGCCGCTCGG